>NZ_JAXKVV010000007.1:0-184566 GCF_034296135.1 Aureibaculum koreense | reverse complement strand
CGCTACAAGATAAAATTACTGAGATGGTAAACCAACTAACTCCTGAACTTATAAAATCTATCACCAGTTATCAATTATACACTAAAACATTTTTTGAGTATTTTTAAATCAGAAATGGTATAACTTTAATGTCCTTATGGAATTTTACGAAGTTTTTTCAAGAGGCTATTAAAAACTTTTCTAATTAAAAAAGAAAGTTCCTTAATTATCAAAAAAGGCATAAAGACCAAATTCTCAAATTGCTTCATTTTATGATCCAATTGGTTGTTATATCGCCTATCTTTTTTCATCCTTTAATTTACAAAAAAGAACGCGAAAAAAGTAAAATTTACATCATAAAATTAGGTTGCATTTACCCTAAAAACAATAGGCAACATTATCCTTATTTTGTTGCATTACCTTATATCCATACTTTATTTTTTCACGAGTAAGATTTTTATACAAAAGGTTTGACTAAAGTTATTTCTTCTTTTGAGAAATCTAAGAAAAGAATTGATTAAGTCTCTGAGAAGTATTATCTTGCAGTAAATGAATTCAAAATCTATTAAAATAATTTCTGCGTGCAAATTGCGTGCAAATGAAAAAAGACCTTAAAAGTACAACTACTCTTAAAGCCTTTCTCTGTTAAGCTCCCCCTCTTGGGCTCGAACCAAGGACCCTCTGATTAACAGTCAGATGCTCTAACCAACTGAGCTAAGGAGGAATATTTTGTTTATAATAAATAATTGCCTATTTGACAACTAAATTCCTTATATGACACTACCGGAATGATAAAGCTCAGTTCTGAGCCCTGTCTGCAGGCAGCTAAGGAGAATATTAGATTTCTCTAAAAATTCAGTCTGCAAATATAAAAGTTTTTCCATTTCTTACAACATATAATAAGAAAATTTTCGCATTAATTTTTTGATGGTCTAACTAGAGGGGATATATTATTTTATATACATAAATATTGTATTTTTGTTATTCATATAATAGAATTTTAGATTAATGGATAGGTTTTCTTTTTTAAATGCAGCTCACACAGGTTTTATTGAAGATTTGTATCACAAATATTTGTCAAATCCCGATGCTGTTGAACCCAGTTGGAGAAGTTTTTTTCAAGGGTACGACCTTGCCAATGCAGATTATAGCTTAAATGGAGATGCAAGTGCATCTGATATTAAAGTTCCAGAGCATGTATTCAAAGAATTTCAGGTTATAGAATTAATAAATGGATATCGTTCCAGAGGCCACTTATTTACCAAAACAAATCCTGTTAGAGAGCGTAGAAAGTATGAACCAACGCTTGATATTGAAAATTTCGGATTGTCAGAAAATGATCTAGATACCGTTTTTGATGCGGGTGAGATTTTGAGTATCGGTAGCAAAACCTTACGGGAAATTATTAAGCATCTAGAAGCTATTTATTGTGATTCTATCGGGATAGAATATATGTATATCCGTAAACCCGAAGAAATTAAATGGTGGCAAAATAAGTTGAACGAAAATGATAACCATCCACAATATGATGTTGAGAAGAAAAAGTATATTCTTTCAAAACTCAACCAAGCCGTTACTTTTGAACAATTTTTACAGACTAAATACGTAGGTCAAAAACGTTTTTCACTTGAAGGTGGTGAGGCTCTTATACCCGCTATCAGTAATATGCTTTATCAGGCAGTAAACAAACATCAATTGGAAGAATGTGTTTTAGGGATGGCTCATAGAGGGCGTTTAAATACCTTGACCAATATTTTTAGAAAACCCGTTAGAGAACTGTTTAGCGAATTTGAAGGTAAAGATTTTGAAGACGACACCATTGATGGTGATGTAAAATATCACATGGGGTTAACCTTGAACAAAACCTATCAGAACGGAAAAGAAATAAAGATGAACCTGGTGCCTAATCCATCTCATCTTGAAACAGTTGATGCCGTGGCAGAGGGCATTACCAGAGCAAAAATTGATAAAAAATATAATGGGGATTCTTCTAAAATATTGCCCATTTTAATACATGGAGATGCCGCTATTGCTGGTCAGGGTATTGTTTACGAAGTTATCCAAATGGCTAAATTAAATGGTTATAAAACTGGAGGAACAATTCACATCGTGGTTAACAATCAAATCGGTTTTACCACAAATTATTTAGACGCACGTTCAAGCACCTATTGTACCGATGTCGGTAAAGTTACATTATCGCCAGTGTTGCATGTTAATGCCGATGATGCAGAAGCTGTAGTGCACGCTACCGAGATGGCTTTGGAATTTAGAATGAAATTTCAGCGTGATGTTTTTATAGATTTACTGGGATATAGAAAATATGGACATAACGAGGGAGATGAACCACGTTTTACCCAACCAAAACTTTATAAGGCTATTGCCAAACATAAAAATCCGAAAGAGATTTACACGGATAAGTTATTGCAAGAGGGAACAGTTGATGATGCCTATATTGAAAAAATAAAGGACGATTACAAGTCGATGCTTGAAACGGAATATGAAAAATCTAAGGAAGATGAAACTTCAGTGGTAAAACCATTTATGGAAAGTACATGGCAGGATTTTGTACGTGCCGATGAGCAAGAAATGCTGAAATCTTTAGATACTACATATTCGATAAAAGACCTAAAAGGAATTGCCAATGTGATTTCTCACGTTCCAGAGGGTGCTAACTTTGTCAGAAAAGCAGAAAGAATCCTGAACGATAGAGCTAAAATGATCGATGCCGACAATCTAGATTGGGGCTTGGCCGAAACATTAGCCTATGGTTCGCTTTTAGAAGAGGGTTTTAATGTTCGTATTTCAGGGCAAGATGTGGAACGAGGTACATTTAGTCACAGACATGCCATTTTACGTGACGAGGTTACTGAAGAAAGAATAAATTTATTAAACAGTAATCCCAACAATAATGGCGAAATGACCATCTACAATTCTTTGTTGTCCGAATACGGCGTACTTGGTTTTGATTATGGTTATGCCATGGCCTATCCAAATACATTGACCATTTGGGAAGCTCAATTTGGCGATTTTAGCAATGGTGCTCAAATTATTTTTGACCAATATATGTCAGCTGCCGAAGATAAATGGAAACTTCAAAACGGTATTGTGGTATTGTTGCCACATGGTTACGAGGGTCAAGGTTCTGAGCATTCTTCGGCAAGAATTGAGCGGTATTTACAATTATGTGCCGTTCATAATATGTCTGTTGCCAATTGTACAACACCAGCAAACTTCTATCATTTGTTACGAAGGCAAATGAAAAGGAATTACAGAAAACCTTTGATCGTGTTTACGCCTAAAAGTTTATTGCGTCATCCTAAAGCGGTTTCAACATTAAACGATTTGGCCAAAGGAGAGTTCCAAACGATAATTGATGATAATGTGAAACGTGATAAAATTAAAAAATTGGTGTTTTGTTCTGGAAAATTCTATTATGATTTACTGGCAGAGCGTGAAGAGTTAAAAAGGGAAGATATTGCATTTGTAAGGGTTGAACAGTTGTTCCCATTAGATTTAGAAAAAATTCAGAGCGTTATAGATAAATATAAAAATGTAGAACGCTATGTGTGGGCTCAAGAAGAACCTCAAAATATGGGGGCATGGAGCTATATGCTACAACGCTTTACTTTGGTTAAATTAGAAGTGGCCTCTAGACCATTTTATGCTGTACCAGCTGCTGGTTCTAGTGCTAGGTTTAAAAGAAGACAACAACGTGTGCTGGATTTGGTTTTTGATAAATAAAATGAAAAAAATATTCTTTATAATCATAGTAACTTTTGCAACGGTTCTTTCGGCCCAAACTGAAAAAATTGAATATAGAGAGATGGCTTCAAAGTTTAAGGATTTTTATAATTCAAAAAAATACGATTCTATCTTTTTAATGTTTGATGATGGGATGAAAAAAGCATTACCTAAAGAAAAGGCTCTATCTTTTTTTGAAAACAATGTGAGCCCGGCAGGAAATATTCTTGAAATGGAATTTACCCGAATAGAACAAGGAGCTCATGTTTATAAAAGTACTTTTGAGCACATGGTACTTAATATTTTTATAGGTTTAAATAAGTCTAATTTAATGAATGGGTTGCTGATAAAGCCTTATAAAGCGGCCGATTTGCCCAAATTAGAGCGGAATAGTACAAAAATGATTTTACCATTTAAAGAAGAATGGTTTGTCTTTTGGGGTGGTGAAGATGTTGCACAAAATTATCACATGGCAAATGAAAACCAACAATATGCATATGATTTGTTGATGGTTGATAGTGGTTCGTCATATAAAGGGGACGCCAAAAAAAATGAAAGTTATTTTGTTTTTGGAAAAGAAATAATAGCACCATGTGATGCTAAAGTAGTAAAGGTTATTTCTGGTGTACATGATAATGTTCCGGGTGAATTAAACCCAAAACAGTTGACCGGGAATACAATTGTATTGGAAACATCTCAAAAGGAATATATATTATTTGCCCATTTAAAAGAAAACTCAATTATTGTAAAAGAGGGTGATATGGTTAAGCAAGGTGAGGTTATGGCACAATGTGGTAACTCGGGCAATTCAACGGAAGCACATTTACATTTACAACTGCAAAATGTACCTGATTTTTTTCAGGCAACAGGTGCAAAGTTGTACTTTGACAAAATAATGGTTAACGGAAAATTAAAAGAAGATTATATTCCCGTCAAAGAAGATTATATAAAAAATACAAATAATTAATAAATTCCACTATTTTTGATTGGAATTTGTCCCGAAAGTTATCGGGATTAGATATTGAAATTTGATAAAATTATGATTTTAGAAATGAAAGTCCCTTCGCCGGGCGAATCGATTACCGAAGTAGAAATAGCCACTTGGTTGGTTGAAGATGGCGATTATGTTGAAAAAGATCAGGCTATTGCCGAGGTTGATTCTGACAAAGCAACGCTAGAATTACCTGCTGAAGAAAGCGGTATAATTACCCTAAAAGCGGAAGAAGGAGATGCCGTTGCCGTTGGGGCAGTAGTTTGCCATATTGATACAAGTGCAAAAAAACCTGGTAAAAAAGATGATGCTTTAAGTGGAGATGAAGGTTCTGGCGACAAAGCAGAAAAGGATTTAGTTGAGCAACGAGAAAAAACAACTCAAAAGGCAGATAGCGAAAAAGCCCCTCAACCAAATCAGGCAAAAGAAACCTATGCTAGTGGAGTAGCTTCGCCAGCGGCCAAAAAGATATTGGCTGAAAAGGGTATTGATGCCAACACAATAAAGGGAACTGGCAAAGATGGCAGAATTACCAAAGATGATGCTGTTAAAGCCGTACCGAGTATGGGCACTCCTACAACTGGTGGGGCAAGAGGTTCAGAACGTAAAAAACTATCAATGTTACGTCGTAAAGTGGCAGAACGTCTAGTATCGGTTAAAAACGAAACAGCCATGCTTACTACTTTTAACGAAGTGGATATGAAACCTATTTTTGATCTACGTAGCCAATACAAAGAAGATTTCAAGGCTAAACATGGGGTTGGTTTAGGGTTTATGAGCTTCTTTACCAAGGCTGTGGTTAGGGCATTACAAATGTATCCCGATGTAAATTCAATGATAGATGGCGATTTTAAGGTTTCTTATGATTTTCAAGATATATCTATAGCGGTTTCTGGTCCAAAGGGATTAATGGTGCCTGTAATCAGAAATGCAGAAAATTTAACGTTTAGAGGTGTTGAAGCTGAGGTAAAAAGATTGGCCATCCGTGCCAGGGAAGGTGAAATTACTATTGATGAGATGACCGGTGGTACATTTACCATTACCAATGGTGGCGTATTTGGTTCCATGTTGTCCACACCAATTATCAATCCACCTCAGAGTGCTATTTTAGGAATGCACAATATTGTTGAACGACCTGTAGCTATAAACGGAGCTGTTACTATTAGACCTATTATGTACGTAGCTCTTTCTTATGACCATAGAATTATTGATGGCAAAGAATCTGTTGGATTTTTAGTTGCGGTTAAGGAAGCATTAGAGAATCCTGAAGAATTATTAATGGATGGCAATGCCAAGAAAGCGTTGGAAATGTAATATTTAATCAGTGGAAGTTTAGCCCGAAATTCAATTGAATTTCGGGTTTTTTTATCAGTTTATAATGTAATTTTTATCGATATAATCAATAGCTTCTTGCTGTGTTAAAACAGCAAAATTTTTATAACGATGATGTACGTCAACAATTTCGTCTAAGGCTTCTTTAATTAATTCTTTGTTTTTCCATGTATTCAAATGAGAAATAACTGTGGCTAAACAACCTTTTTTATAGGCTATTTGACCCAAAACATGAATAAGTGTATTTCTAACCCTAGCAGTTTTGTCAAATTGTAGTTTGGCTAATAAAGGCAAAATATCCTGTGGATATTTTCTTCCTCTTAATTCAATACCATGACATATTTCCCGTCTAATTTCTTTATCGGGATGCTCAAGATAGTTTGCTGCCCAGCTTAAAACAGGTTTCGGATTTATTTCCCCCATTTTTTTAATTGAACCTATAACGGCATTTCTTACTGAGTGATGTTGGTCAAATAAACCAATATCAAAAAATTCTTGTACTTCTTCAAAATGAAATTTTCCTATTTCTCCAGCGGCATTTACCGTGGTTTGTCTTATTTTTTCATTATCTGATTTTAATAATTTTTTTAGAATATTTATTATGGTTGACCTGAGGTTTCTATTCGCATTATATGATTTACCAATAGCCTGGTATGTCGTTTTTCTAATATAAGTGTCTTCGTCAGATGCGTAGTTTATAATTTGGGTTATCCCATTATTTGAAATATCTTCAATAACTTGTTCATTGATTTTGTTAACCAAAACTGAGCGTTCATCTTTTAATAGATCATAAAAAGCCATATGCAGAACAAATAATTGTATAAAAATACTGAAAAATTGTCCAAAAAAGAATAACCGATACGTCATCAATATAGAAATTAATTATTAATCATTTAAAAAGTAATATTATGAGCAATTTTTTGTATTTATTTAGAGGTGGAGATGAAGAATGGAGTCAACAATCTCCTGAACAAATTCAGGCACATATGCAAAAATGGGGTGCATGGATGGGAGGCTTGAAAGAGAAAGGACAATTAGTGGATGGGCTACCATTAAACAAGGAAGGTAAAGTGGTTAGAGAGGCGGGTGAAATAGTAACCGACGGGCCTTTTACTGAAGGTACTGAAGTTGTAGGAGGTTATTTAATTGTAACCGCGAATGACCTTAATCATGCCGTTGAAATTTCAAAAGGATGTCCTATTTTTGACTATGAAGGTAGCCATGTTGAAGTCCGTGAAATTATGTCGATGGATATGTAATCATCTAATTTAATCAGTAAAAGTCCGTGTTAATACCTCGGACTTTTTTATTTTTATAAAATGGATATTAGTAGCAACTCAAATCTAATAGACCACATTTTTCGCTATGAGTATGGAAAAATGGTGTCCATACTTGTACATAAGTTTGGCTCTTCACAATTACAAAATATTGAAGATGCTGTGCATGAATCACTTATTAAAGCAATGCAATTATGGCCATACAAAGGAACTCCCAAAAATACAACAGGATGGCTGTTGCGAGTGGCCACTAATAAGCTGATTGACGACATACGGAAAGATAAAAAATTGATATTTAGTGAAGATGTTAGAACGTTTTTAAAAGATATAAATTCAAAAACACATACAGTTGAGCTCAATAGTGTGATTGAGGATAGTCAACTTAAAATGATATTTGCATGTTGCCACCCTTCAATCTCGCAAGAATATCAAATCATATTGAGTTTAAAATTAATTGGAGGATTTAGCAATAAAGAAATCGCTAAGGCTTTATTAAAAAAAGAAGAAACCATAGCTAAAGGATTTACCAGAGCTAAGAAAAAACTAAGCAAAAATATTAAAAGCCTAAAAATTCCAATTGAATTAGGACTTAGATCTCGGGTAAATATTGTTTTAAAAATTATTTATTTACTATTTTCAGAAGGTTATAGTGCTACTGAAGGTGAGGTGTTGATAAAAAAAGATATTTGTCATGAAGCCATTAGACTGGCATTATTGCTATCTAAAAATAAATATTGTAATAGGCCAGAGGTTAATGCCTTAATTGCATTGATGTGTTTCCATGCCTCACGGTTTGAAGCTCGAATTGACGAGAATAATGAACTTGTAGATTTAGAGCATCACGACAGGAGTAAATATGATAGAGATTTAATAATTCTAGGAAATCAATATTTAGGTTATGCCGTTGAACAGAGCGATGAACCATCTGTTTATCATCTACAGGCGGCCATTTCATATTGTTATTCATCAGCAAGAAATTTTGATGAAATAGACTGGGGAAGTATTTTAGAATTCTATGATATTCTTATTAGAAAGCAAAGATCTCCGTCAATACTATTAAATAGGTTAATATCATACAGTAAAGTGCGTGGAGCCAACGAGGCGTTGAAAGAGCTCAAGGTATATGAAAAAAGTCCAAATTTTATTGACAGCATGTTGTATCATGCCATTAAATCTGAACTATTAAAAGATTTGAATAGAATTGAGAAATCTAAAACCGCACTAAAAAAAGCTATTGAAAAATCCAATAGTATTTTAGAACAAAGATATTTCACAAAAAAGATAAGTCAATTAACTTAAATTAATGTAATATAGAAACTTTTAGAAGATGAAAGTTTAATTTTTAAAACGAGAAATATCAACTTCTTTAAGCAACTCTTGATTGTTTTCTAAATGATTATAGAGCTGTTTTGCCATTTTCGGGGCTAACATCACCCCTCTAGTGCCTAACCCATTTAAAATAGCTAGTTGAGGGTGGTTGGGGTGTTTACCAATAATAGGTCGCCTATCTTTTACTGTAGGTCTAATTCCTGCCTTTTGGTTAATAACCTTATAGGGAACTGTTATAATTTTTTGTAATTTATTTTCTAGTTCTTCTCTGGCTTCTCTTGTTGGGTTTGTCGTTTTATCTTCCCAATTAAAAGTAGCTCCCACTTTATAGGTATCATCACCTAAAGGCATAATAAACACAGATGATTTTATAGTAAAATCAATTTTAAGGTTAGGGGAGTGGATGTTCAATAATTCCCCTTTAGCTTCTTTTAACGGGACAGTTGCAAAATATGGATTTTTAACCACGCCATAACCTTCGCAAAAGATAATTTTTTTTGCTGTTATATTTTTATAGGATACTGAATTATCCATAAAGTTAATTTCAAAATAATCAAATCGCTCATTAATTAATTGATTTTTCTCAATTAAATAATTCTTATATGCTTCCAATAAGACTTCAGTACCAACTTTCCCCGTGTTGGTTATTTTTCCCAATCCGTAAGGTGCGTTTATTTTCTGAGTAGTGTTTTTAATGACTTTGGGAATCATATAATCAGTAAAAAAAGGTTTGTCACAAGCATTGAACCAGTTATTTTGCTCCTCTACCGAAGTGAAAATACGATAAATATCTAGTGGATGATCAATTTGAATATTTAACTTTTTTTCTAAACTTTTATAAAATGGGATAGCAATTTCCAATTGGTTAAAAGCATCCCAAACAGGGGTAAAGCGTTTTAGAATTACGGGATTGTAAACACCACCTGCTACACGAGAAGAATTTTGAGATTCATCTTCATAAACGGTAAATGATTTTTTATTACGTTCTAGTTCTTCAGCAAATGCCAAACCTGCTAATCCGAGGCCTACGATTATGTAATCGACTTTCATTTTGTAAAGGTAATGAGAATATGATGCTAATATAGAATCGAGATTTGAATATTTTAAACGAACTTAAATTAGTGTCAAGTGATAATTCCCCTCCTTATTTAAGGAGGGGGCCCATCATAAATATTATTTTTTGAAGATTCATAATGGGCGGGGTGGTAATTTTGGAAAATTAACCCCTCCGCCTATCGGCACCTCCCCTTGAAATTAAGGGGAGGACTTTACTTTCAACTTGAATTAGACACTTTTTAAAATTAAAAGAGATGTCACTGTTTTAACAAAAAAAAACTCCTACTCAATGAAGAGCAGAAGTTTTTCAGATATACTACAGTGAACTTGTTAGTAGTTCCACATGTCTAGTTCTTTATTTCTGATATCCTCTTTAAGTTTATCAGCTTCTAGAACTTGGAACAACGCATTTCCTTTTATATATTCGGCAACATCTCTATTACCATATATGTTCTCTTCTCTATAAATACTTGCCACAAAGCGACGTGCATTTAATAAATGATCGTAAGATAACGGGAACGCAGAGTTTTTATTGTTAAATACTTTCATTGCATGGGTTACTTCCCTGGCACCAGGATACCATACCCAAAATAAAGGGATCAGTTCATCCATACCACCACCTTGGTTTAGAAAGTTAACATCTGGTGCAACTGGTGCAATACCTAATAAACGGTATTTTAACTCACCTTGTCTTTTGTCGAAATACCAAACTCCTTTAATTTTAAGTCCGGCAATATCTCCAGAGGTTAAATCTGTTCTATCCACATACTCATCAGTGATCTCTTCACCTTGATTTAACAATTCGTAACCAGCATCACTAGTGTCAATTCTAGACAAACGTCCTTGGATTTCTTTGAAAGTTAATTTATTTTCAAAATAAGAATCGTCGTAAACATCTGCAATTTCGCCACTTTTAATACCTCTTAATAAAGTGTCATAAAGAGATCTTCTACTAGAGCTAATGTTGTTTGTATCTATTGGATAATAGAACGGTAAATTAATTTTTTCGTTCAAATCCACATACTCCCACACCACTTTAGACCAAAGGATATCTCTATCATCTATATAACCGTAAGGTAATGGTCCGTCATTATCAGCTGCTAATTGTTCTGCCGTTTTCATCCCGATTTCCTCAGGAATCTTTGCGTTTAACAAGTTAGCTTGTGCGTACATTGAGTTTGTTGCCAACACTACAACACACACTACTAAAAAACCTCTCCAATTCATAATATTTATTTTTTAATTTGTTAATTCTACATTTAATGGATTTACTTTCTTTAAGTAATACCCACTATTGCCAGTTAACGATGCTTTTACATCAAATATTGTAACCATATCGCCTTTTCTAGCTTTGCTCAACGCTCTAATAGCTGCGGCATTGAATTTTCTACCTTTAACAATAACCGTTGGCGAACCTGGAACTTTAACGCTAAATCCTGATACTCCGATTGATAAATCAAACTCGAAATCTGGGATTATAGCCGATATTGACATTTTTTGTAAAGAACTCTTAGGCATTTTAATTACACCGTACTGATTACCTCTAACTGCTGCTGTAGGAGCAGGGATATCTTTAATTCTAAACGTTTGTCCAGAAGTTACTGAAGATCCATCAGGTAATTTACCAGTTACATTAATTTTAACCGTTTTACCTTTTCCAGGACTCATCATATACTTACCTAAACCTGAGGCTTTACGCAAGCCCGGTGCATTCGCTGAAATTGAATTGTCAGGTACACCTGGCATTGAAATAGTAATAGGGTTTTGTACACCTCTATACACTACGTTCATTTTATCAGCTGAAATTACGGCACTGTTAGGCTTAGCAACTACGGCATATTTAGTATTAATTGGTAACCTAACTAAAGAGTCACCTTCTTTAAATACAAACTCTCCTTTAATTTCGTTTTCACCAACATTACCTGAAGGGAAGTCTAAAACAGCACCACCACCTTCAATATTTGTAATTTCTTTACCATTTACAATTACTTTGGTCGGTTTTAAAGTAGCATCGTATTTACCCAATACAATTTTACCTTTAAAGTTCGCACCTTGCAAAGTTGCAGGATTTTCAGGTACTAAAATCGTAGTATAGTTTCTCATAGAAACATCACTCTCTAATTGACCTTGAACCATTGCCATTAACATCTCGTTTTCAGTAGTTTTTATATCTGCTTGAATTTGAGATAAGTTGGTAATTGTCGTAATTAAAGGAAAACCTTCGTAACGGTTATTTAACCATGGTTGCGTACCATCTTCTGTTTTTTGCTCAGAGGTGTCAAAACGTGTATTTACTTTAGCTGCAATACTTTCGTATTTATCTCCTAAAAGAGCGGTTACCTCGGTACGGTATTGGTTCATTTTATCTAAAAATGCTTGACCTTGCTCGCTCGGTTTTTCTCCTTTAAAGAAGAAGGTGTTACCTGCATCTTCGCTATCCATAGACTCATAAGCTGTTGGGTCTTCAACACCTTTGGTCAACTCTTCTTTCATCTTTTCAAGATGAGCGTTAAAGTCTAACGATAAAGCTTGCACTTTTTGAGCATTGGTATTGTGTTCTGCATACTTCTCGGGCTGATCGGCTGCTTTCGTAGCCAAATTAGCATAAGTTGCTGCATTTTGTTGTTCCGCTGACACGTTGGATGCTGTCAGTTTTTCGTTCATGAAACCAAAGGCGGATAAAACTTGTTTTGACATATTCATTGCTAACATCGCGATGAATACCAAATACATTAAGTTAATCATTTTCTGCCTTGGTGATAGTTTGCCTCCTGCCATTTTTTCTAATTAGTTTTAGTTAATAGTTGGGTTAAATTACTTTTTAATCTACTAATTAGTTTCTGTTTGACATAGCAGATAGCATACCTCCATATACACCATTTAATGATGATAAGTTTGTAGCTAAAGATTCCATTTGATCTTTCAGTTTAACTGTGTTTTCAGCAACAGCTTCACTTAATTCAGATTGTTTTGCAGCACTTTCATATTGTACTTTATACAAGCTGTTTAAAGATTCCATGTTAGAAGCAGCCAATGTTAATTGCTCGCTGTATTTACTAGTTGCGGCAACTGAGTTTGCAGCGGGTGCAATGTTTTCGGCAGCACCTGCAAAGTTTTGGATGCTTGTAGATAATCTATTCATTTTTTCAGCATCTAGATTTGCTTCAGCTAACATTGTATCTAACTTATCAGATAACATGCTTTCAGCATCTCCTTTACCAGCAATACGATCTGAACCTTCGCCACCTGCTAATTCAGGATATACTAAAGACCAGTCTAAATCTTCATCTACTGGTTCAAAAGCGGATAGGAAGAAAATAAGTGCTTCCGTTACCAGACCAATAGTTAACATTACACCACCGGTAAGTGGTCCGATGCTAAAGTGTAAGATTTTGAATAATGCTCCAATTAATACAACAGAAGCTCCTAGGCCGTAGGCCATGTTCATAAATTTTTTCTTTTTAAGTGATTGTGCCATAATTTTTCTTTTTTCGGGTTAATTTTAATTAATAATTTTTAGTTGGTTTATTTTAACGTTGTTTATTGATAATTATTATAGGATATTTTTAATTGTTATTAAATAGTTGTTAACTGTTTTTCTATTATTTAACACCCATATAATCTTGTACGGTTCTAAAGCCTATGTAGCTTCTTGCCGAATCTCCATATTCATAGTCTCTCGTACTTACTTCTAAGAAATAAGCTACATCTTTCCATGATCCACCTCTAATTACTTTTCTTTTGTTACCGCTATCGTTAACATTCGGGTTCATTGTAGAACCTAAGTAATAAGATGCAGGGTCGTAAGCGGTATCTGTCCATTCAGAAACATTACCTGCCATGTTGTACAATCCATAATCATTAGGTGTAAAAGATTTAGCTTCCATAGTGTAAAGTGCACCATCTGCAGCATAATCGCCCCTTTGTGGTTTAAAGTTTGCCATAAAACAACCTCTGTCTGTTACCGTGTAAGGACCACCCCAAGGATATTTTGCGTATTCCAAACCTCCACGAGCAGCGAACTCCCATTCGGTCTCAGTAGGTAATCTAAAGTTAGGAACTTTACCACCACCTTTTTTATTAGATAAATATCTGTTTTTCTTTTGTGTTCTAAAATCGCAAAAAGCTTTGGCTTGTTGCCATGTAACACCAACAACAGGGTAGTCATTGTATGCCTGATGCCAAAAATAATCTTGGTGCATCGGGTCATTGTAAGAGTAATTGAAATCTCTTACCCATACCGTTGTATCAGGATATATTTCTACTGTATTTTTCTTGATAAAATCTTTTCTGTTACTGCTATTTCTAGCAGCACCTTCTCTATCAAAAGTATAATATAAATAAGATAATTTTTTAGTGTTGATAATTCTTCTACCATCAAAAACCTCGGTTATTGGTAAGTATAAACTGTCCATCGCTTCTGCATAACTTGCATCAGGATATTCAGCTACGTTCCAAACCAATTCTGGTTCCCAGTTTAGGGCCTTACCTTCTGTAGGAGAATTCAAATCGCCCAAACTACCATAGTTATCCATCATATATTTGTAATATACATTGGCTGTGGTATCTGGTTCGGCAAATTTATATTTTTGAATTCCATCTCCATTACCCGTAGATGGGCCGGCATCTAAATCGGCACTAGCAGCACCAAAACCTTGCTCTTCTGCAAGAATTGCTAATTGCGTTCTTACGATAGAATCTCTTACCCAAACTACAAACTCTCTATACTCTGCGTTTGTAATTTCGGTTTCGTCCATATAAAATGGTCTAACGGTTACTGTTCTAGATGGTGTATTTAATGCACCAGCAATGTCCTCATCGGTTTTACCCATGGTAAAAGCACCACCTGGAATCAATGTCATTCCTAATGGTTTTTCCGGGAAAAATTTCTTTTTAGACCTAACACCTGTTAACTCTCCTCTGTCGCTAGATCCACAACTGGTTGCTAAAGCAAATACAGCAAGTAAAAAATAAACGGTTACTTTTTTCATAAATGTAAATTTAGTATCCCTTTAAGGGGAAAAATACTATTTGTTTTATTAAAACTATTTTGATAAAAAACAATTTTTTGATTTCGTAGAATCACTTTAAGAACGCAGAAAAAATATTTTTAGTGTGTAACTAATTTAATTTTCTAAAAGTTTTCCACCATCTTTCGGGAATAACTTGATTTCCTGCTCTTAAATAATCTTGATACGTACATGGTATTAACGTATGCTTCGTAGTTTTATTATTCGGATGTTCAACTTCCATCCACCATCTATCACTTTTATTACTTTTGAAGAAATTAATAGTAGTATCTTCAATAGGTACTATGTATTTTTTGTAATCTTTTTTTGAAGTAAAAGGATATTCATTGGTTCTGAAATTATAACCTTCTATAAAATACCATATCATTTGTGCAATTAAATGTGCGGTTTGGTCTTTTTCGTCCAGCTTGGCATTGTATTCATATATACCAAAAGAAGAAACTTTATCGCTTATGCCGGCATATCTAGAAATGGCACAAATGGTTTCCCCATAAAATCCGTTAGGAACTGCGTTATTGTTCGCAGGAGCTTCAGCTCTTCGAACAGCACCAATATCTATACTCACCACATCGGTATCACGTAATACAGGCTCAACAAGTTTTACATCATTCGCAATTTCTCCCAATCTGTAAATATCGAAATACAATTTTTCCAACAGATCTATTTCTTCTTGTGAGTTAAAATAGGTCTGGTAACCAATATTGCTATAATTAAACAAATTGTTCGGTTTGTCTAAGATTATCTTATTCAAAAAAGAAGTGGAAGATATTTCATCTTCAATATGGCCAAGATCAAATTTGGTATCAACGGTTGTTAAGTTAACCATTTGTTCCAAGTTATCATAAGCTCGGTAATTGGCATAAGTCAAATCTTGACCGCCACCTATAATAATAGGTATAATATTATTTTTAACTAAATATAATATTATTTCTTGTAAGGCGAAGTACGAATCTTCTTCTTCTTCGCCTTGTGGAATGTTACCTAAGTCAACAATATTGGAAAACCAATTGCCTGGGAATAATTGATATAAATATTTGCGGATGATGCTGAAATCTTTTCCTGCCCCGCGATTGTCTTCTGATCTTCTACCTTCATTAACCCCAATAATGGCGATATGTATACCGTCTAATTCCGGAAGTCCGTTTTGTTTTGAATGGATATGGATTTTTTTCCCTAAACTCTGATTAGATAATAAAGCTGCATGTGCAACCACAGCGTCTTCAACAGGATTTAAGAATTCAAAGCTCATTGTTTAATAATTGGTTATTTGGATTGGAATCGGAATGAGAGTTTAAGAATTATACTATTTTTTCTTTTTAACTGTCTTTTTTCTAGTTTTTTTCTTTGGCGTTTTCTTTTCAATTATTTCTTGTACTTCTTCCAAAGTCAATTTTTCTACTTTGGTGGTTTTAGGTAGTTCAATTTTTATTTTACCTTTTATAATGTTAAACCTGCCCCAACGTGCTTTTTCAACTTTAATTCCTTCTGCTTCCCAATGGTGGATCAATTTTTCTTTTTCTTTTCTGATTTTATCCTCAATCAATTCTTCAATATCTGATTGCGACAAATTATCAAAATCGTATTTTTTGTTTACGTTGATAAACATACCATCATATTTGATAAAGGGACCAAACCTGCCCACCCCTTTTTGAACGGGCAATTTTTTATAATGAGCTATCGGTGCATCGGCCTCTTGTTTGGCTATAATCAATTCTTTAGCTCTGTCCATATCTACGGACATTGGATTTTCACCTTTATCAAGAGAAATAAACTTTTTACCAAATTTTACATAAGGTCCAAATCGACCATTATTTACGATGACCTCTTCACCTTCGTAATTACCTATTGTTTTAGGTAATTTAAAAAGATCCATAGCTTCCTCATAGGTTACGGTTTCAATTGTTTGATCGTTTTGCAAACCAGCAAACTTAGGTTTCTCTTCATCGGTAACTTCGCCAATTTGCACCATAGCCCCAAAACGCCCTAAACGAGCATATACGTTTTTGCCAGATTCTGGGTCAACCCCTAACAAACGTTCTCCTTTGGCTCTTTCGGCATTTTCGGAAACATCTTCAACTATAGGGTGGAACTTGGTGTAAAAATCTTTGATCATAGAGGTCCAATCTTCCTTTCCAGCGGCGATATCATCAAATTCTTCTTCTACTTTGGCGGTAAATCCAAAATCTAATACGGTTTTAAAATGCTCAACTAAAAAGTCGTTTACGATTTTACCAATATCCGTTGGTACTAATTTTCCTTTGTCAGAACCTACCTTTTCGGTCAATTCCTTTTCGGATACTTTACCGGATTTTAATTTTAATTCGGTATATTTTCTTTCCACACCATCAATAGTGCCTTTAACAACATATTCTCTACGTTGTATGGTAGAAATTGTCGGTGCATAAGTGGAAGGGCGACCGATGCCTAATTCTTCCAATTGCTTTACCAAAGAGGCTTCAGTAAATCTCCCAGGAGGTCTAGTGTAACGCTCCGTAGCGGTGATATATTTGTTTTTTAATTTTTCGTTTACAGATAGTTTTGGTAACATGCCTTCTTGTTCCTCATCTTCATTATCAGTACCTTCTAAATATACTTTTAAAAAACCGTCAAAGGTAATTACTTCACCATTTGCAGTTAAAATTTCTTTATTGTTTGTATTGCTGATTTTTACATTGGTACGTTCCAATTGAGCCTCGCTCATTTGAGAGGCCAAAGTCCTTTTCCAAATCAAACTGTATAATCTATCTTCGTCCCTTCCTAAAGAAACTTCTTGAAGGCTCATATCCGTTGGTCTGATGGCTTCGTGAGCTTCTTGAGCACCTTTTGATTTCGATTTAAAATTTCGAGGTTTGCTATATTTTTGCCCGTAAGAGGAAATAATTTCTTCTTGAGCTGCTTTTTTAGCATCCTCGGACAAATTTACGCTATCCGTTCTCATATACGTTATCAATCCCGCTTCATATAAGCGTTGGGCCATAATCATTGTTTTGGCTACAGGAAAATATAATTTTCGTGAGGCTTCTTGTTGTAATGTTGAGGTTGTGAAAGGAGCTGCAGGCGATTTTTTCGCTGGTTTGGTTTGTAAGTCGGCTACTTTGAAATGAGCATTCAAACAAGAGTTTAAAAACTTTTCGGCCTCATCTCTGGTTTCAAAATTCTTAGGTAGTTTAGCTTTAAATGTTTTACCTTCTTCATTGCTAAATTCCGCATCAATTCTATAAGACGCAACGGGATTAAAATTTTCAATATCACGTTCACGTTCTACAATTAAACGTACAGCAACGGATTGTACCCTACCTGCGGATAATCCACCTTTTACTTTACGCCACAAAACAGGTGAAAGTTCATAACCTACCAACCTATCTAAAACCCTACGTGCTTGTTGTGCATTTACTAAATTGTAATTGATGCTCCTGGGATTTTCAACTGCTTTTAGAATGGCATTTTTAGTAATTTCGTGAAAAACAATACGTTTCGTGTTATCTTTATCTAACTTTAATTGCTCAAATAAATGCCAAGCAATGGCCTCCCCCTCACGATCTTCATCACTTGCTAACCAAACGGTATCAACTTTTTTGGCAATATCCTTTAATTTTTTTACTACAGCTTTCTTGTCGGATGATACAATATATTCTGGACTAAAATCTCCATCTACATTAACACCTAGTTCTTTGGAAGGTAAATCGGCTATATGACCATAACTAGATTCGACCTGAAAATCTTTACCTAAAAATTTTTCAATGGTTTTTGCTTTTGCAGGTGACTCAACAATTACTAAATTTTTTGCCATATACTTTGGTTCAGAGTTAATTTTTCACGGTTCAAGGTTGATTGTAGTCAACATATTGAACACTATTTTGAAAGTGCAAAAGTATATAGAATTTTTTTAATGTGGTTATTGAGTGTATAAATTAGTCGGTGGGCGGTGATATTCAGTTGTTGGTTTTTGGAAAATTATAAAGTCCACCAAAGACTAAATATCACCGGCAAAAGTCTAATCAAGCGAAAACTTGCTCAACAGAGCAATACCTTCATCTTGATATTTATATTGGTACAAGATTTTATCGCCAATCATTAATAAATGCTCTTCTAAAGGAATTACGTCATAAGTTTGTATATTCTTATAATGATTGACCATTTTTAGGTTATTGATATCTGTTTTGTCATAAACTTTTAATCCTGATGTTCCGTCACATATAAAAAGTAGATCGCTAATAATACCCAAACCATAAGGATTATCCATTTCATAAGATTTTTTGAGTTCGGGGTTTGCAATATCTGTTATGTCAACAATTTGTAAACTACTGTCAAGGGCTCCACAACCATTTCCTGCACGTAATGTAATATAGGCATAATTGTCGTCTACCACTACTGGGTCACAAGCTGTGCCATGTTCAAATTCTGAAATCAACTGTGGTGAAGCAGGGTCTTTAATATTATAAACATACATTCCTCTCATACTGCCTAAAAAAAGATGGTCTTCTTTATTGAATATGGTCTCAATATCAAATCCTGCAAACACAGATTGTAATTGTTGAGGTTTTTCAAGATTGTCGATATTAAATATATTGATATTGTGGCTGTCAACCGCATAGAGGTAATCATTCACAATTTTAAATCGTGCTAAAGAACCTCCCTGTCCTGTTGTGCCACTGGAGGCATCCATATTCATTAAAACGGCATCTTCAAAAAACACACCTGTATTCATTTCTTCAATTTCCGCTAATGATTTCCGTTCTTGCGTAATGTCCCAACCGACAATCAGTTCATTATTATTATAATTTCGATTGCCATATTCGATGTAGAGATCTTCCATAAATGGAATTGGAATATAAGACGGAAAAACATCTGTAAGTCTAGTAACTTCGGTAATATTACTCAAATCGGAAATGTCAAAAACCAACAGGTCCATCAAGCTATCAGCATAAAGGTAATCGCCTTTTACCTCCATGTCTTTATTTGCAATAATGGAAATAAAAGCGATTTTAAAGGGATTCTTTGGGTCACTATTGTCAATAATATGGATACCTTTATCAATGTCATTGACCAGAACCAAATTTTTATAAGCGTAGATTTTTCCCGATTCCACAATCGGTGCGGGAGCGGTTATTATTACCGATTTCCTCAAAGCATCTTTGGTCATGTACTTTGCGGTTGCAACATTTACGATTTTATAGTCGCCGTTATCTTCATTACAAGAACTAAAAATAAATAACGACGTTACAATTAGCAGAAAGATTTTTGATTTCATTTGATAAGGTTTTGATTTTGCATTTAGATGCTGATTTCTTGAAAAGGTTGCGTGTGTTTTTAGTCATTAATCGTCATATTCTGTTGATTTTTATGTAATCCACCAAAGATTAACGACCAATGATGACCAAGCTGTTAATTTTCTGCCAAAATGGCATATAATTTCGTTATTGGTTGTATATTTGCAATCCGAAATTTTTTTAAGAGTAATGCATACAGAAAAAGTTATAGAAGAAAACAAACAAGGACAATCCTTAGTTACCGATATCGTTGAAGGCAATCATAAAAAGCTATTTATAGAAAGTTATGGTTGCCAAATGAATATGAGCGATAGCGAGATTGTAGCATCTATCTTAGCGAAAGAAGGGTTTAATACCACACAACAATTGGAAGAAGCTGATTTGGTGTTGGTAAATACTTGCTCAATTCGAGATAATGCTGAACAAACCATTAGAAAACGTTTGCAATATTACAATTCTGTTAAGAAGCGAAATAAATCGATGAAAGTGGGGGTGTTAGGCTGTATGGCAGAACGGTTGAAATCGAAATTTTTAGAAGAAGAGAAAATTGTTGATTTAGTAGTTGGTCCTGATGCATATAGAGATTTACCCAATTTAGTGGAAGAAGTTGAAGCTGGTAGGGACGCTATTAATGTTATTCTTTCTAAAGAAGAAACTTATGCCGATGTTTCGCCAGTTAGGTTGCAATCTAACGGAGTTTCTGCGTTTGTTTCAATTACCAGAGGTTGCGACAACATGTGTACCTTCTGTGTAGTACCCTTTACTAGAGGTAGAGAACGTAGTCGTGATCCGCAAAGTATTATTGAAGAAATTAGAGATTTAAACCAAAAGAATTTTAAAGAAGTTACTTTGCTTGGACAAAATGTTGATAGCTATTTGTGGTATGGAGGCGGATTGAAAAAGGATTTTAATAAAGCCTCTGAAATAGCCCAAAGTACTGCGGTTGATTTTGCTCAACTGCTTGATATGTGTGCTGCTGAATTCCCAAAAATGCGATTTAGATTTTCAACATCCAATCCACAAGATATGAGTTTGGATGTACTGCATACCATGGCAAAGCACAAAAATATCTGTAAATATATTCACTTACCAGTACAATCTGGAAGTACTAGAATTTTGGAAAGGATGAATCGCCAACATACTCGTGAAGAGTATATAGAGTTGGTGGACAATATACACAGAATATTGCCAGACTGCTCGCTGTCTCAAGATATGATTACCGGATTTTGTGGTGAAACAGAAGAAGACCATCAAGATACATTATCCTTAATGGAATATGTAAAATACGATTTCGGATTTATGTTTGCGTATTCTGAAAGACCTGGAACATTGGCAGCTAAAAAGTTTGAAGATGACATTCCGCTCGATGTGAAAAAAAGACGTTTGGCAGAGGTAATTGCTTTGCAGCAAGAACATTCACATTATAGGACCAAACAGCATTTAGGAAAAGTTGAGGAAGTGTTAATCGAAGGCACTTCCAAAAAGAACGAAAACGAATGGAAAGGTAGAAACACACAGAACACAGTAGTGGTTTTTCCAAAAGAAAATTATAAAATGGGCGATTTTGTAAATGTAAAAATAGAGAGTTGTACATCAGCAACTTTGATAGGTACAGCCGTTGGGTATTCTGATAATGATTAAAAGCCCTCCCGATAACTATCGGGACTAGCCCTTCACTCAGGAAGGGTACCGAGTTGTGAAAAACTGAACTTAAAATTATAAAGAAGTAAATTTCCCCTGAGGGGAATTAAAAGGGGCTAATGGAAAACTTACAAACCATAAAACAACGATTTGGCATTATCGGCAACGATATGCAGTTAAATCGTGCATTGGAAAAAGCCATTCGGGTAGCACCGACTGATATTTCTGTATTGGTAACAGGTGAGAGCGGTGTGGGTAAAGAATTTATACCTAAAATAATCCACCAATTATCTCATAGAAAACACGCTAAATATATTGCGGTAAACTGTGGTGCAATTCCCGAAGGAACAATTGATAGTGAATTGTTCGGACACGAAAAAGGCTCTTTCACCGGGGCGACACAATCTAGAAGTGGTTATTTTGAAGTCGCTGATGGCGGAACTATATTTTTAGATGAAGTAGGGGAGTTACCTTTAACCACTCAAGTGCGTTTGTTACGTGTGTTGGAAAATGGAGAATTCATAAAAGTGGGTTCATCACAAGTAATTAAAACCAATGTTAGGATTGTTGCTGCCACCAACTTGAACATGATCGAAGGCATTCAAAAAGGCAAATTCCGTGAAGATTTATATTACAGATTAAGCACAGTAGAAATTAATTTGCCTGCGTTGCGTAAACGCAAAGATGATATTCATTTGTTGTTTAGAAAGTTTGCATCTGATTTTGCTCAAAAATACAATATGCCAACCATTAGATTGACCGATGATGCCATTATTGTTTTAAAAGATTACTCATGGAAAGGTAACATTCGTCAACTGCGGAATATTACTGAGCAAATTTCGGTAATTGAACAAAATAGGGAAGTGTCGGCTCAAACTTTAAAGAGTTATCTGCCTGATTACAGTTCTAATTTTCCGGCATTGATTAATGGAGAATCACAGGGCAGTGATTTTGCCAATGAACGTGAAATTTTGTACAAAGTACTTTTTGATATGCGTAATGACATCACGGATTTAAAAAAACTGACCATGGAATTGATGCAAGGCGACAAAACGGTTACAGAAGAGAAGAGTACCCAACGCCTTATCCAAAAAATTTATGGCGATACATCCGATGAAAATGAGGAAAATTTAGTGGAGATTATTTCCCCTCAAAAAAGAGAAAATTATCAAGAAGAAACACATCAATATAATGACAATTATCAAGATGCAGAAACGGTAGAAGAGTCTTTATCCTTACAAGAAAAGGAATATGAAATGATTAAAAAAGCATTGGAACGCAATCAAAATAAACGAAAATTAGCCGCCAAAGAATTGGGCATTTCAGAAAGAACCTTGTACAGAAAAATAAAACAGTACGATCTATAGTGGTCCCGATAGCTATTGGGATTAGATTTTAGACTTAAGATATTAGATTTTGGTTATTAGATTTATATCTTTACAAATTCTAAATAAGATTTCACAAACCGTCAGTTCGAGTGTTTTTTTGTGCAATGCAATGAAACAAAAAAATGTATCGAGAACACAATTACCAAATGAAAAAAATAATTTTAGCATTTACCTTATTGCTTTTAACCACCCAAAGTTGTGGTATCTATTCTTTTACAGGAGGAAGTACGGGTGATGCAGAAACCATACAAATAGATTATTTTCCAAATAATGCAATATTGGTAGAGCCCAGTGTAAGTCAAAAATTTACGGAAGCTTTACGCGATCTGTTTACAAGTCAGACCAATTTGAGTTTAACTACAGCAGGGGGCGATTTGCATTTTGAAGGAGAAATAACCGATTATAAAGTAATACCGATTACGGCAACTGCTGACCAAAGAGCCGCACAAAACAGATTGACAATAACTGTGAGGGTAAGGTTTTATAATAAATTAGTTGAAGAAGATAATTTTGAAAAAACATTTTCTTTTTATTCGGATTTTGGAGCTGACCAGCAATTAACAGGTGGTGTATTAGAGACTGCTCTTGAGGAAATATTTGAACGGTTAACACAAGATATTTATAACGCCTCTGTAGCAAAATGGTAATATGAACATATCGGAATTCACATCATTATTAGATACAAAAAAGTATATTTCCATTGAGCAAACCAATGCCATTGAAGATATTTTAGAAAACTATCCTTATTTCCAGGCGGCAAGGATGATTCATTTAAAAGGATTAAAAAATCAACATAGTTTTAAATACAATACGGCATTAAAATCTACTGCGGCTTACACTACTAACAGAACAGTGCTGTTCGATTTTATTACTGCGGATACTTTAGATAATTCAAACGCTTTAGAAAAACAACAAACAATTATTGATACCAATGAAGTTGTTGATTTTGAAATTGTAGAGCAATCGGAAAAAGCGAGAACCCATACACTAGCGGTAGAAGAGTCCGAAGTAAAACAGGCAGAAGAAAAATTAAAAATCGGCAAACCTTTGGTCTTTGACCTTTCTGAAATGCACTCTTTTAGCGAGTGGTTGCAACTGACCAACGTAAAACCAATAAAAAGAGACCTTGAATCAGAAGTTGAAATTACAGAAAAACAATCCTCAAAAAATAAAGAAAAGTTTGATATTATTGAACAATTTATTACTTCTAAACCTAAGTTAGAAACCAGCACAAATGTTGAAAACATTGATGTTTCTTTTGAAAGTGTGGTTGAAGATGGTACCTTGATGACAGAGACGTTGGCCCGTGTTTATCTCGAACAAAAAAAGTACGATAAAGCCATACAAGCTTTTAAAATATTAAGTTTGAAATATCCAGAAAAAAGTAGTTTCTTTGCAGACCGAATTAAAGCAATAAAATTTTTACAAAAAAATAATTCATAAAAAATGACTTATCCAATATTTCTAGTTTTGATTGTTATTGTAGCAGTCTTGCTTATACTTATTATTATGGTACAAAACCCTAAAGGTGGGGGCTTGTCTTCTTCTTTTGGTGGACAAGGATCTCAAAGTTTGGGTGGTGTGCAGAACACAACCAACTTTTTAGACAGGAGCACTTGGACGTTGGCAATAACTTTAGGTGCATTAATCTTATTATCAAACTTTGCTATTGATCATAATAAGGTAGATACAAAATCTCAAATAGAAGGAACGTTGAACGATAGAAATCCAGTTGAGCAAACGGCTCCAGTAACTACGGAGCAACCAGCAACGATAATTGATACAACGAATAATTAAGCATAAAAATACTAAACAAAAAATGCCGACGAAAATGACACGTTGGCATTTTTTGTTTTTAGACATTTGGTCTTGAGAAAACAATTAAAAACTAAAAATGACTATCTGTCATATTTTAAAAATTGGCATATTTTTAGCCATTACAACAATCGATTTAATTAACTAAAAATTATAAAGAAAATGAGTAAAATAAAAATCAAACCTCTTGCGGATAGAGTAGTAGTTGAGCCTATGGAAGCAGAAACCAAAACGGCTTCAGGAATTTATATTCCAGATTCTGCAAAAGAAAAACCACAACAAGGCAAAGTTTTAGCGGTTGGTAAAGGTACTAAAGACGAGCCTACCACGGTTAAAGTTGGCGATACCGTTTTATATGGTAAATATGCCGGAACTGAACTTAAACTGGACGGTGGTGACTATTTAATTATGAGAGAGAGCGATATTTTCGCAATTCTATAATCGCCTGCCGGCGACGGCAATTATATTAATATAAAAAAATAATAATACGAGTTCCGATAGTTTCCCCCGAGGGGAAATGTCCGACCGCGTGTCGCTAAAGCTTTAGCGGAAGCACAAGGACAAAGGAGCTTTTAACTTTAAAAAATATTCATAAAAATGGCAAAAGATATAAAATTTGACATCCAATCTCGTGACGGATTAAAACGTGGCGTTGACGCATTGGCAAATGCAGTAAAAGTAACTTTAGGTCCAAAAGGACGTAATGTAGTAATCGGTAAAGCTTTCGGTGGACCACAAATCACAAAAGATGGTGTTACCGTAGCAAAAGAAATTGAATTGGAGAACCCATTAGAAAATATGGGAGCTCAAATGGTAAAAGAAGTAGCATCAAAAACCAACGATCAAGCTGGTGATGGTACTACAACAGCAACCGTATTAGCACAAGCTATTGTAAAAGAAGGTTTAAAAAACGTAGCAGCAGGTGCAAATCCACTTGATTTGAAAAGAGGTATAGACAAAGCTGTTGAAGCCATCGTTAAAGATTTGCAAAAACAATCGCAGGTTGTTGGCAACAAAATGGACAAAATAAAACAAGTAGCATCTATTTCTGCCAATAACGATGAAACTATAGGTGATTTGATTGCCGAGGCGTTTCAAAAAGTTGGTAAAGAAGGTGTTATTACTGTTGAAGAAGCCAAAGGAACTGACACTTATGTAGATACTGTAGAAGGTATGCAGTTCGATAGAGGTTATTTATCTCCATATTTTGTAACGGATTCCGAAAAAATGATTACTGATTTGGAGAACCCTTACATTTTATTATATGATAAGAAAATATCTTCAATGAAAGATTTATTACCTGTGCTAGAGCCAGTAGCTCAATCAGGTAAACCGTTATTGATTATTGCTGAAGATGTTGAAGGTGAAGCCTTAGCTACTTTGGTAGTAAACAAATTACGTGGTTCCTTAAAAATCGCAGCGGTAAAAGCTCCAGGTTTTGGTGACAGACGTAAAGCTATGTTAGAAGATTTGGCCATCCTAACAGGTGGTACGGTTATCTCTGAAGAAAGAGGGTTTACATTGGAAAACACAACTTTGGACATGCTGGGGACTACTGAAAGAGTAACTATTGACAAAGACAATACTACGGTGGTAAATGGTGCTGGTGCTAAAAAAGATATTACCGCTAGAGTAAACCAAATTAAATCACAAATTGAAACCACAACTTCTGATTACGATAAGGAAAAACTTCAAGAGCGTTTAGCTAAATTAGCTGGTGGTGTTGCCGTATTATATGTTGGTGCTGCTTCTGAAGTAGAAATGAAAGAGAAAAAAGATAGAGTAGATGATGCATTACACGCTACAAGAGCTGCTGTTGAAGAGGGTATTGTTGCTGGTGGTGGTGTTGCTTTGTTAAGAAGTAAAAAAGTACTTGAAAAAATCACTACAGAAAATCTAGATGAAGTAACCGGAATCAAAATTGTAGCTACTGCTATTGAAGCTCCATTACGAATTATTGTAGAAAATGCAGGTAGCGAAGGTTCTGTTGTGGTCGCAAAGGTATTGGATGGTAAAAAAGATTTTGGTTTTAATGCTAAAACCGATGAATATGTGGATATGCTTAAAGCGGGAATTATAGATCCTACAAAAGTAACACGTATTGCATTGGAAAATGCAGCTTCGGTTGCCGGCATGATCTTAACTACCGAATGTGCTTTGGTTGATATCAAAGAAGATGCTCCTGCTGGTGGTGGAATGCCTCCAATGGGTGGTGGAATGCCAGGCATGATGTAATCAAGAGTCTGACGAGCTAATATTTTTATAAGCACCTGCAAGGTTTTTCTTCGTCCTTCATAGCTTAAGCGAAGGAGGGGAAACCTTGTAGGTGTTTTTTGTTGGTTTTATTTATATTTGGTTATTATAAGAGAAGTGTAAAGAGAATAATTCATGAGCGAATGGTATCAATAAAAAAATATCTTAATAAATTTTGAATTAGAATTTAATGATATCAAAAGAAATAACCAACAGAAAAGGAGCAAGGAAATTAGTTGATATTCCCTCTGAAGTTTTGACTTTGCTCAATCAAGGTAAAATCCAAACCGTAAACTTAACCGAATGGTTAGCGGTTGACCAAATAAAGTTAGTAAATACTATTTTTCCTGAAATAGGGTTAGAAAAAGCCATTGTTGAGGTTACAAAAAGTATTGGGCAACTAAAGAAACCTTCCACAATGAGTTCAATAAAAGTTATTGGGGAAACCCTATATAATTTTTCAGTTGAAAATAACACATTGGAGCAAAATTTAAAAGCCCTGTCCAATCATATTTCAGATACGTTACGATGCTATGCTCCTTATTTGATTTCGTTGAACACCAATTTAAGCATCGAAGAAAAATTGGAAATGGCAAAACCATTGGTTGCCGACAGTCATTTTGGTATACGCGAAGTAGTTTGGATGGCTTTACGCCCGGAAATTGATAAAAACCTCTCCAGATCAATTCAATATTTATCACAATGGACTTCCGATAAAGATGAAAATATTAGACGTTTTACCACAGAAGCCACTAGACCGAGAGGCGTTTGGTGCAAACATATTGAAAATTTGAAAGAAAATCCTGAATTGGCATTGCCAATTCTTGAGCCTTTAAAATCTGATTCTTCAAAATATGTCCAAGACAGTGTAGGCAATTGGTTAAACGATGCCAGCAAAACAAGACCTGATTTTGTAGTTGAACTATCAGAAAAGTGGCGGGAAAAATCGCCAACAAAAGAAACCGAAAAAATTATTAAAAGGGCAAGGCGGAGTATTGATAAGTAATTATACTAAATTCAAAGAAAATATTTAACCCATGACAGCCTCTGTCATATCCTCTTTTTAAATTTGTAAAAAACATACTTATGCACTCGACGAATTACTTTAACACATTTATTGAAATTGCGGAAGATAGCCCTAATGAAAAAGGCGAAATGCCTCCAGTAAAAGGAGACAAAAAAACCGTTGCCAACTTACAGTTTGAAATGTTATATGGCAATCCGTATAAATATACCTCAGATGAAGTTTTATTTGATGTATTCGCTTTAAGAAAAGGTTTTGTTAAAGATGAATTGGACCAACAAAGGGAACATTACTTTTCAAAAGGTCAACCTTGTTTTCGGGCATCGCCACTTACTAAACAATATGGATGGGGCATACATAGTAACAAAGATGGCAAAATTGCAATGTACGGAGCAGAAACGCAAGAATATGAAAAATTTTTGATTGATGATTCCATAAGAAAAGTAAGAGCAATGCGAACTAAACGAAAATAGATATTGAATACATCAAGATAAAACTAACAAAAACTTGATAATTCAAAATTTAAATTAACTATGAAACACGAGTGGAGAAAAAAAGAAAAGGAAATTTACCTACCCAAAAACAAACCTGAAATAATTAATGTGCCGGAGTTTAAATTCCTTACTATTGAAGGGGAAGGTAATCCGAACGATGAATTTTTTTCTGAGTACATTACTGTATTGTACTCACTTTCTTATCCTATAAAAATGACTCTTAAAAAACGACAAACCAAACCTAGAGGATACCGTGATTATACCGTTTACCCACTAGAAGGTATTTGGGATATTAATGAAGAAGCCAAAAAAAAGTTTGATGGCAAACTCAATAAAAACGATTTGGTTTTTAAACTGATGATTAGGCAACCTGATTTTATAGATTATAATTTTTATAACGAAATACTTGAATTGACAAAGAAGAAAAAACAAAAAAAACTTTTAGATAAAGTAAAATTTGAAACAATAGAAGAGGGTAAATGTGTTCAAATGTTACATATTGGCAGTTATGATGATGAGCCCGAGACCTTTGAAATAATGGAGTCATTTACCAAAGAAAACAATCTCACCAGACTTTCAAAAGTCCATAAAGAAATCTATTTATCTGATTTTAGAAAAGTTGCACCAGAAAAGTTAAAAACGGTATTGCGGTTTAAAGTGAAGTGAATTTGTGCTAAAGCGTAACAGTTAATAAAAAGCTTCGTCTTATAAATATTACGTAACTTTACTTTTCAATGACTATTCTCAGATTGTATATCATCGGTATATTTTTATGTTGCTCAACTTTTTTGTTTGCTGATGACAACGAACTTGATGTTAATACATTACAATTTCCTAAAGCTGAGTATATTGGAGAAAACACTGTCCGTATCCCGTTTAAACTTTATGATAATTTAATAGTAATAGAAGCTGAGATTTTTAATCAGAAAGGGAATTTTGTGATAGATACCGGAGCTGAAAAATTATTGTTAAATAACGTTCATTTCAAAAATACCAATAACAAACCCAGCCATTTGAGACATTCTGGAATTAGCAGTGATATTGATGAAGTAAAAATCAAATGGTTAAAAAAAATGCTTGTTAGAGATTTTAGTATTGATAATGTTAAATCTCATATATTGGACTTATCCCATATAGAGAAAAGCAAAAAAATGTCCCTTTTTGGAGTAGTTGGTTATAATGTGCTCAAAAATTATGAAATTTTTATAGATTTTTATTTAAAGCAGATTACATTATCTAAAATTGATAATGATGGAAATAAAATTGACGATCTTCCCTATTTAGAAAAAATAACTGATACTATTAACTTCACATTAAGAAAACACACCATTGTGTTAGATTCTTATGTCAACAACCAAAAGCTAAAGTTTGGTTTGGATACCGGTGCGGAAATGAACTTGCTGGACAGGTCGGTATCCAAAAAAGTGATGAAAAATTTTATAAACCCCAAGAAAATGGTTGTAGTTGGGGCAGGTAAAGAAAAAAATAACGTTTTGGCAGGTAAATTGCATAAGGTAAAATTGTCAAACGCCGTTTATTGTGGTCCAATGAAAACTATTTTGACAAATATGAAAACTATGGATATTGCATACGGAACTAAATTAGATGGTGTTCTGGGGTATGAATTTATTGCCACACGAAGAATGATATTAAATTACAAGAAAAAACAATTGTATTTTATAAAGACGGTTTTCTTCAAATAAAAATGTTAAAGTTTAAATTTTACATATTCTTAATTTTTATATGCTTTTCAACAGTTGTAAAGGGTCAAAAAACACCTACATATATTGTTGAAAAAGATAGTATTGTTTTTAATTTTGATGTTAGGGATTATAAAAAATTTACCAAAGACAATTCTTCAAGACGCGTTGATGCGGATGAACTTGACATACAAAAAGTAACCTTGTCGGGTCAGTTCAATAATTGGTCCAGAGATGGGTGGGAGATGCAAAAAACGGGAGATTATATTTATCAACTTAAAAAAAAATTAACCCATTTTGATAGTGAATTTTCATGGGAGTTTAAATATTTAATCAATAATCAATATTGGGCAGAACCAGATAAGAGTTTTGACCATATTACCGAATCTGAAAAGAGCTCTATTTGGCGTAAAGTGTATAATTTAAAGATGTTCACCGTACATTCAGATGAAAATGGCAATGCTCATTTTTTTTTAAAAGGTTATGAAGATGCAGAAAAAGCTATCTTATCGGGTACTTTTAACCGTTGGGATGAGCATAACCTTGAAATGGAGAAGACGAAAGGCGGATGGAAAATTTCTTTAAATCTGAAACCGGACACTTATCAATATAAATTTATCGTCGATGGCAATTGGATGGAAGACCCGAACAATGCACATAAAGAATACAATGAACATCATACTTTTAATTCTATTTTAACCATAAAGGAAACAGTTACTTTTGAGTTAAAAGGCTATGAAAATGCCTCTAGTGTTGTGTTGACAGGTTCATTTAACGATTGGGACAGTAAAGATTTCCCAATGAAAAAGATTGATGATAAATGGAAATATACGCTAACCTTAGCAGGAGGTAAACACCATTACAAGTTTATTGTTGATGGCAAATGGATTATTGACCCTGCCAACCCTATTAAGGAGCATGACGAATATGGTAACATTAATTCTGTAAAAATGGTGGAGTAGGTAAAACAAAAAACGCCGCGTTAAGCGACGTTTTTTATACTGTTTTAAGGATTTTTAAGATTTGGTATCTTTATCCTTGTTATCGTTCTTGGCACTATTATCTGCCATACACTTACATTCGCCATCGGCACATTTACATTCACCACCAGACTTACAAGTGCAATTGTCCGCATGCATTTTATGGTCATCACTATCCATATCAACAGTTTTGGCTTTTAGATCCATTTTACAAACGGGACAACTACCAGCTTCAGTATAACTTTTTCCGTCTTCACAATCCATAGGGCATTGATATACTTCATTGGAAGCCATATCGGCTTTTTCCTCAGTTTTTACATCTTCTTCTTTTTTCTCCTTTTTACAAGAAGTAAAAGTAAAACATACCACCATTACAATGGCTAACATTAAAATTAGTTTTTTCATTTTATTCTGTTTTAGTTAAAGTTAATAATTTATTATTTCAATTTTAATCTTGTAAAACGACATCATGCTGAACTTGTTTCAGCATCACATTTCAACTGATTGCGACCCTGAAACAAGTTCAGGGTGACGAACATAATAAGTAATGTTTTAAAATATTTTCAACTCAAATAGATACAGTAGAGGCCTTTCTAATGCGTATCCATTGTTCTATATTTACAACATTCATCAATAGCAGCATAAGCCTCATCAGTTGCCTTGATTTCTTTAGTGTCATGTCCAGCATCTGCCATGGCCTGTTTAATTTCTGTTAACGATGTTTTCTTATTATTGTAAATACAATACAATTCTTTTTTATCAATATTCCAAGATGCAAATTTAACACCTTTGGTTAAAAGTGCAGCTTTTTCTATTCTGTCTTTGCACATTTTACAGACACCATCAACCTCAAAAGTTACTTTAGAGGTTTTTGATTGGGCTTCAGATGTAAACGAAATGGCTACAAATGCTATTAATACAATTACTATTTTTTTCATACTTTACTATGTCATTCCCGTGAAAACGGGAATCTTTTTAATTCTACTTTAATTTTTTATTTACTCTTTATTAGTTCAATGTATAACGCAAACCGGCATAATACATGCTTCCGTTAATCGGTGCATACACAATACTACTATCAAAATACGTACCGAACGGATTATCAGATGCTAAGATAGGATTTTCTTGTTTATAATTTGCTAAATTTTCTCCACCAACATAAATCTCAAAGTTTTTCGAAAACACTTTTGCAATTTGTGCATTCATTAAACTATAACTTGGTGAATATTCATCTAATTGATATTGTGTAGGGTTACTGCCTGTAAATGGCAAACGCTGTTTGCCCAACCAGTTGAACGTATAATCAAACCGCCAATGTGCACCTTTTGCATTTTGATTCGTTTCATAACCCATATTGGCAAAAAAGATATGCTTTGATTGCAAGGGTTTTTCTAAAGTTCCTTTTTGGTAATCTGTTTTTACATCGTAATTTTTATAGGCCACACGCAAATCTAATTTTTTAGCCAATTCGTAATTGAATTGCACTTGTAAATTATTGGCATGTGAATTTCCTTCAAGATTATAAAACAGAACTTGTTGCGGACTTTCGTCAACATCAACTACCGCTTGGTTTTGAAATTGTGTACTGTAATAATCTATGGTAAAATCAGCTTTTCTGTCAAATAAATTGAAGCCCTGTAAAAAACTAAATCCATAGTTCCAAGCAATTTCGGGGCTTAAACCATAGATTTTTCCATCGGTGTTCAAAATATTCATTACCCTTGATGATCCAAATAATTGTTGGTTCTCTGCAAAAATATTGGCACTTCGTTTACCACGACCAACCGAGGCACGTAACACACCTTTTTCCCAAGGAGCATATCTTACATGCAATCTTGGCGTAATAAATGTTCCCAATAAATTATGAAAATCTAAACGTAAACCTGCAATCAAGCTGAAATCATCCAAATTGTCGTAGCTATATTCAAAAAAGCCGCCAAACGAATTTTCTGACCGTCCGAAATCGGCAGTATTTACAAATTCATCATAACTGTCATATGTAAAACTAATTCCAGTTTTATATTTATGTAAGGTGCTTCCTAAAATAGAATTGAAAAGCAGATTAGAATATACACTTTTGTGGTTGATATCATACTGGTTCAATCCAAAGTATGAATCCTGTTGGTGTCCACTGTATGCCAATTGAAATCCCATACTATTATATGGAGTTTCTGGAAAAACATAACCCAACTTTACAGAAGCATCAAAACGTTCTGTATTAATTTCCGAGCCATATTTTTGAGTGGTTAATTTATGGATGTTCGGATCAAAATCCACTTCGCCCGTTTGTTTATCATCTTTCATGTACCTGAAGTTGATGAAGCTTACAAAGCCATTAGCAGCATCGGTATATTGCCAACGGTTCATCACGTTGATTTGTTTTGCCAAAGGGATATCCAGAAAATTATCATCGTTTCTATCCATTTCTTTATCACGCAAGTTTCCGTGAACGAACAAACTGGTATTCCATTTGTCGGATACTTTTTGGCTAAAATGGGTATTCAACTCTAATCGTCCGTCCAATGAACCATAGGCATTTACAAAAAGTTTATCATCGCCAAGCGGTTTTCTCAATTCCGTATTTATTTGTCCCGCAATACTTTCGTAGCCGTTTGTCACAGAACCCGAACCTTTTGTGATTTGAATACTTTCTATCCACGTTCCAGGTGTAAATGTTAATCCGTAGGCTTGAGAAGCTCCTCTAACCGAAGGGATGTTTTCTTGGGCAATGAGAATATACGGACTGGTCAGCCCCAGCATTCTTATTTGTTTTGTTCCGGTTAAGGCATCAGAAAAATTAACGTCTATGGATGGATTGGTTTCAAAACTTTCCGATAAATTACAACAGGCAGCTTTTAAAAGTTCACCTTCATTTATGGTAACAATATTTGCCGATTGCAAATAAGAAACGGCTGTGTTTTGTTTTTCAGCTTCAATCACAACTTCATCTAAATTGCCTTCTTCCACCATAAAATGATGGATTTCTTTAGGTCCGTTTACGGTAACGGTATCTGTTCTATAACCTACAAAACTAAAAACCAGTTTTTTGTATTCGGGCTTGTAATTTAGGGTAAACCAACCTTTGTCGTTTGTGGTTGTACCTATATCAGTACCTAACCAATAAATTGTTGCTCCGGGCAATCCTTCTGTTTTGCCCTCGCTATTTTTTATCATTGCCATTCCTTTTATGGTGGATTGCGATTGCATCACAAGAGGCATTAGTATGATTATAATTTTTAATATGATTTTCATGTCTTTTAGCCCATATTCGCTTCTAATAGAAGGATTATTAGTGGGTATTTTTTTGTTAAAATTTAAATTGCTAAATAAATGTTGTTTTCCTTCAACGAATACCTCTCCTTGGGAGAGGTCAAAACTGTTGTTTAACAGTTTTGGGTGAGGTCTAAAATATCAAATAAGAAAAGTATCGTAAAGTACTTGAATGTCTTTGACTACTATGGGTGGGGAATAGCTTAAAAATGAATTGGTATCTTTTTCTAAACTTTCAAAAAGACTAAGATAAGTGTAAGTGAACAGAGCGGCAAATACTTGTGTTTGCTTATGCGATTTATCAGTAATTTTTAACTCTGCATTTGAACCTTGAACAAAATGCGTTTCATTCTGGCAACAAGATTCTTTGGTGAAACCTGAATTATCATTATTGTGATTATCATCAGGCATATTACAACGTTCCAAATCACCAAATAGAGCAACATCGGCTACTTCTCCAGCACAAATATGTTTTTCAACTGTAAAAGATAGTGTAGAGAATAGCACGATAGATGCCATTAAAAACGCTGATATTTTAAGTATGCTTTTTTTCACGATGCAAATGTACTACAAAAATGAATTCATTTAATTTAAAATTATGTTAATAATAATGCTAAAATAGCATAATAATTGCCATTACCAGCATAATAGCGTTCTCTATAAAAGTGGCTTCGGTCATGGGTAATTTTAAAGCCGTGCCCAAACAAGCACATTGTATGGATTTTTTGTCCAACAAGGTTTTGGTAACACCGTAGGTGGTAATTCCCAAAATAATTATTGTTGCTATCAATGCAATTTGAGTTTCAAATCGAATTAAAAATGCCAAGCCCAAAGCAGTTTCAATAAATGGATAAATTTTAGCATAAACAGGCACTTTTTTAGCTAAAGGATCGTACATTCTAAACGAATCAGGAAAACCTTTTAAATCCAACATTTTAAAAAAACTAAAAACGATGTAGAACAACCCCATAAAATCGAGCATGGCTTCGGTGGTATCCCAATTTTTAAAATGAAGTAATACCGAAGCGACTGTAATATAGAACAAAATTAAAAACAACGGTTTTAACTGTTGGAATTTGGTTTGTTTGTTAATTCCATCAAAATTGTTAGTTGGTGTCGTTTTAGATTTTTCACCAATTGTATATTTAGAGGGTAGAGCTTTTTGCAATTCCTTCAACGGAATATGTTTTTCCATCTTAACAACGGCTTCTTCTTTTTCAAGGTTTACATTTGCAGAAACACCTACAATTGAATTTAATTTGTCTTCAACTTCGGTGCGACAGCCATTGCACGTCATTCCTTTTATTGAATATATATGTTCCATTTTAAGTTATTTTGGATTGTACTTTCTAATAATCAATCTATTCCCCTTGTCATAAGAAAAATAATTGTTAATCCAATTTAAACCCACACGCAGTTTATTTTTGAATCCACTAATTGAAATTAGATGCACGGTTGACCATATTAACCAAGCAATCCTTCCACGAAAGTGTAGTTTACCAAAATCAGCAACTGCTTTTCTTTTTCCGATAGTAGCCAAAGATCCTTTATCAAAATACTTGAAAGGTTTCCAATCTGTTTCATCTAAAAGTAAATTTTTTGCCAAATGTTGTCCTTGCTGAATAGCGGTCGGAGCCACCATAGGATGTCCTTTTGGATAATTTTCCGTTTGCATAAAGGCAACATCTCCAATAGCAAAAATAGATTTATAACCTTTAAGTCTATTAAATTCGTCAACCGCAATGCGATTACCTTGAGCTATGTTTTTGGAGTTTAACCCATTTGGGAATTGACCTTTAACTCCAGCCGTCCAAATTAAACTAGAGGACAGGATAGTTTCTCCAGACGATAAAACAACTGTTTTTCCATCATAAGATTTTATTGCGGTATCTAAATGCACATTTACCTTCATTTTTTGCAAATCCTTTAGAGAGTCTGCCGATGATTTATTGCTCATTGCCGACAGCACTTCTTTTCCAGCTTCAACAACATGTATCTGTAAAGGAAAATTACGTAGCTCGGGATAATCTTTAGGGTAGATAAATTTTTTAAATTCTGCAAAAGCACCTGCCATTTCCACACCGGCTGGCCCTGCACCAATGATTACGATATTTGTGTTAATTTTTCTAGTTTCTTCGTTGTCAGATTGATTCGCTTTTTCTATATTTTGTAAAATATTGCTTCTGATATCTAACGATTCTTGAATGGTTTTTAATCCAATACTATGGGTTTCCACATCTTTTAAACCATAAAAATTATTAGTACTTCCGGTAGCCAAAACCAGATAGTCATAATCGATAGTGCCAATGTCTGTTTCAATACTTTTATTATTGGAATTGATGTTAAGTACATCCGTCATTCTAAACACGAAATTTTTATAGCCCCTAAATATTTTGCGAATGGGAAACACGATGGAATCAGGTTCTAAACCACTTGTAGCTACTTGATATAACAAGGGTTGGAATTGATGAAAGTTATTTTTATCGATCATCACTATCTGAAAAGGTTTGTTTTTTAATGCTTTGGCTAGATGAATACCGGCAAAACCTGCACCGATAATTACAATTCTAGGATGTTTACTTTTAGGAATAAAAACAGTTTTTAAATCAGGCATAAAATGTAAATTCTAATTCAATAAATTAGTCGGAAAAGAACGCCAAAATTACAATTTTTTAGTCTGTCTGACCAGCTTTTGTTGGTAATAAAATGCAGGAACTAAAATCAGCACAAAAACAGGATGAATTAAAAACCGTCGCACATAAAAAGTAAGTAAATAGCCATCTAACATTTCCATTTTTAGTAAAATAAAATAGACAACACTCAAAAAAATAAAAGCGGCGATATAGAATTTTATAGAAAACCTCACCAATCCTTTTTTTCGGAAAATCACATAAATTATAGCCAACGAAATTACAGTATTGATAAAGTATCTTAAAAGTAAACTTGCAAATAACCCTATAGTGTGGTATTCGGGTATGGGTTTAGCCAAATAATCATTGTCAAAATAATTGATAAAAGGATCATAAAACAAGTAATTTTGAAACGCCCTTACTAAAACAAGCAGCACAAAAAGTGAAATAACAAGAATCCATCTAGCTGTTTTACTCATTTTTAGGTTTTTTTAAATAAGAAAAGCGTTTTACCCAGATAATCCACAATAAAAAAACGGCACCATAAATAATAGCGGGAAACAGCAAGTTGTGCAACACATCCTTATACTCAGGATATTTAAACATTAGCATACTCAAAATAAATACTCTCGCTATATTAACTACGTAAATAAAAGCGGTACCAACAATACCAAAAATAATAGTGGCTTTTAAACTCCCAGAAAAAGCAATAATAAAGGTTATAAAAAGAATAATAACACTAATAGAGTTGCAACCTTCTACGATTCTGGCTATATAGTTTCCATTAACAAAAAATTTCATGGAAAGTTCAGATTCATGTTGCTCAATATGAACATTATAGCCAAATACTTCACCAAACCATTGCGAATGCTCGGCAACTACTTTAGTAATTGGAGCACAAGAAAAAACATCACCTTTCTGTTGTGTTTGTTTCAAATAAATTGAATAAATACCCACTAGTATAAAATAGGTAACAAAAAATTTTAGTAAAAATCTTATGATTGTTTTTCTCTTTTTCAAATGAAAGTGGCTTATTTTTGTATTTTCAAATATAATTTATTCCCATGGATATAAAGTTGCTCAAACAAAATATTATCAACATCACAACTAACAATTCCACATACACTGAAAAATTACAAGAAATATGTGACTTTTTAAAAGAAAGTATAGATTATTACGATTGGGTAGGATTTTATTTTAAAAACGGAGATAAAGAAGAACTTAAACTGGCACAATTTGCTGGTGAACCCACAGAACATACCATCATTCCTTTTGGTAAAGGCATTTGCGGACAGGTTGCGGTCAGCAATAAAAACTTTGTAGTACAAGATGTTTCTGAACAAGACAATTATATTTCCTGTGGTTGGAAAGTAAAGTCCGAAATCGTAATTCCCATTTTTGTCAATGGAGAAAACATAGGTCAGATTGATATTGATTCGCATACCGTAAATCCATTTACAAAAGAGGATGAAGAGCTGTTGGAGTTTGTATGTAAAGAAGTATCTAAATTAAATTTAATAACCTAAGATGAATAAAGAATTAACAGAACTGTTTGCCAGAGATTTGGATAGATTGAAAAATGAATTTGAAAATTATTCTAGCGATGATAACTTATGGATAATTGAACAAAATGTTTCAAATAGTGGAGGGAACTTAGGTTTACACCTCATAGGTAATTTAAATCATTTTGTGGGAGCTATTTTAGGGAATACTAATTATATCAGAGAACGCGATAAAGAATTCAGTGATAAAAATGTGCCATTAAATCAAATTTTATCGAAGATTGATGAGACTAAACAAATGGTGATAAAAGTAATCGGAGCACTTTCTGAAAATGAACTTGATAAAATTTATCCTATAAACATCCGTAAAGAAGGAATGACTACACGTCAGTTTTTATTCCATTTGTACGGTCATTTAAATTATCATTTAGGTCAAATCAATTACCATAGGCGACTTTTGGATAAATGTTAATAAAATGTTCATTATTTATGTGTGTGTTTTTAGTGCATAAGCAGTTGTGTTTTAGTAGCTTTGACAAAAATTACAATAAGCAAAAATGAGCTCTACAAAAAAAGCAAAATCAGCACTAATATCGGTATATCATAAAGACGGATTAGCACCTATTGTTCAAAAATTGAATGAATTAGGTGTAGCAATTTATTCAACTGGGGGGACAGAAAAATTTATTAATGAATTGGGCATTCAAGTGGAGCCAGTGGAAGATTTAACCTCTTACCCTTCAATTCTAGGTGGCCGTGTAAAAACATTACATCCAAAAGTATTTGGTGGAATTTTGTCAAGACGGGAAAATGATGGTGATGTTGCACAACTTGATGAGTTTGAAATTCCCGAATTGGATATTGTAATTGTTGATTTGTATCCCTTTGAGAAAACGGTTGCTTCAGGTGCTTCAGAACAAGATATTATCGAAAAGATTGATATTGGAGGCATTTCATTGATTAGGGCGGCTGCAAAAAATTTTAAAGATGTGATCTGTGTTTCTTCTATGGAACAGTACGATGAGTTTTTAGAAATAATCACTTCTCAAAACGGCGAAACTACCATAGAGCAACGTAAAAAATTCGCTGGAAAATCGTTTAATATTTCTTCGCATTACGATACTGCCATTTTTAATTATTTTAATAAAAGTCATGATGAGGCGGTTTTAAAAATCAGTGAAACTAAAGGGCAGATATTGCGTTATGGTGAAAATCCTCACCAAAAGGGATTCTTTTTTGGTAATTTTGATGAAATGTTCACCAAATTGCATGGTAAAGAATTGAGCTATAATAATTTATTGGATGTTGATGCTGCTGTAAATCTAATGAACGAGTTTAAAAACGAAGCTCCTACTTTTGCAATATTAAAGCATAATAATGCCTGTGGTTTTGCACAAAGACCAACGCTTGCAGAGGCTTATAAAGATGCTTTGGCTGGTGATCCGGTTTCTGCTTTTGGGGGCATTTTAATTGCAAATACTGCTATTGATAAAGCAACGGCAGAGCAAATTCACAATTTGTTTTGCGAAGTGGTTATCGCTCCTTCCTTTGATGAGGATGCCTTAGAAATTTTAAAAGGAAAGAAAAATAGAATTCTTTTAATTTTAAAAGATATTGAATTGCCTAAAACCACAGTTAGAAGTTGTTTAAATGGGGTTTTGGTTCAAGACAGGGATAACAAGACAGATTCTGCCAATGGTTTAGAGATTGTCACCAATGCAAAACCAACTGAAGAAGAAATCGAAGATTTAATATTTGCATCTAAAATTTGTAAACATACCAAGTCAAATACCATAGTTTTAGTAAAAAATAAGCAATTGTGTGCCAGTGGAACTGGACAAACCTCAAGGGTAGACGCTTTAAACCAAGCTATTGTAAAGGCTAACGCTTTTAAATTTGACTTGAACAATGCGGTTATGGCAAGTGATGCATTTTTTCCTTTTCCTGACTGTGTTGAGATTGCTAAAAATGCAGGAATTAATGCTGTTATTCAGCCTGGAGGCTCAATAAAAGACCAATTATCTATAGATTATTGCAATAGCGAAAATATGCCAATGGTATTTACGGGTACACGTCATTTTAAGCACTAACGGATACTTCATATTTTTTTAAATAAACATTCTCATATATACCTTAAATTTTATTAACTTTGGCAATTCGCAAAAATTAAATAACCCAAACTAAATAACTCTATGGGATTTTTTGACTTCCTGACTGAAGACGTTGCGATTGATTTAGGAACTGCCAATACACTTATCATTCATAATGGTAAAGTGGTTATTGATAGTCCGTCAATTGTAGCAAAGGATAGAACTACCGGTAAAATAATTGCTATAGGTAAAAGAGCCAATCTTATGCAAGGTAAAACGCATGAGAATATTAAAACTATCCGACCTTTAAAAGATGGTGTAATAGCCGATTTTGAGGCTTCAGAACAAATGATAAAAGAATTTATCAAACAAATTCCTTCAATTAAAAAACGCTTTTTCTTTCCACCATCATTACGAATGGTAATTTGTATTCCTTCAGGTATCACCGAAGTTGAAAAACGAGCAGTTCGCGATTCTGCCGAACACATGAATGCCAAAGATATTTACTTAATACATGAGCCTATGGCTGCTGCTGTTGGTATTGGTATAGATATTATGCAACCAAAGGGTAATATGATTATTGATATAGGTGGAGGTACCACAGAGATTGCAGTAATTGCATTGGGTGGTATTGTTTGTGATAAATCAATAAAAGTTGCAGGTGATGTATTTACCAATGATATTGCGTATTACATGCGTACACAACATAATTTATATGTTGGAGAAACCACTGCCGAAAATATAAAAATTGTAGTTGGAGCCGCTACGGAAGAACTTGAAAATCCACCTGAAGATATTTTAGTGCAAGGGAGAGATTTATTGAGCGGAAAACCAAAACAAATAAAAATATCTTATAGGGAAATTGCCAAAGCGTTAGATAAATCTATTCTTCGAATTGAGGATGCAGTGATGGAAACATTATCCCAAACACCACCAGAACTCGCTGCCGATATATATAATACTGGTATATATTTAGCAGGAGGTGGATCTATGCTCAGGGGCTTGGACAAAAGACTATCCAGAAAAACCGACCTACCTGTTTATGTAGCAGAAGACCCGCTAAGAGCGGTAGTTAGAGGTACTGGTATTGCCTTAAAAGACCTTGAAAAATATCAAAGCGTATTGATGAAATAGTAAAGTCTCCGTTATAATATGCAACAGATTGTTAGTTTTATACTAAAGAACAAGTACTTTTTACTCTTCTTGTTGCTAGAAATTATTGCCTTTACATTTACAATGCAAAGCCATTCTTATCACAAAAGTAAATTTGTTAACTCTGCAAATGCAATTACCGGTGGTATTTATAACAAAATAAATGCTTTTAAAGAATACACAAGCCTTAAAGAGTTTAATGACCAGTTAATGGAAGAAAATGTGAGGCTTAAAAACTTACTTTCCAAAATACCCACAGACAGTACATCCAAAACCATAACAGTTGTTGATTCCGTCAACTACCATCAAAAATATAGTTATACCCCCGCCAAGGTAATTAGAAACCAGTACAATAGAAAATTTAATTTTCTCACTATTAATGTTGGTTCAAGTGATGGTGTGAAACCTGACCAAGGAGTTATTAATAGTAGGGGAATAATCGGTATTACCAATTCTACTTCTAAAAATTATGCTACTGTATTGTCTATTTTAAATGAAACCTCAAATATTAACGTAAAACTATTAAATAGCTTTCACTTTGGTAGTTTAGATTGGGATGGGAAGGATTATAATATTTTACAATTAGTCGATTTAGCAATCCAAGCCAATATTAAAGTTGGAGATACCATTATTACTGGTGGTAAATCTACCATTTTTCCTGAAGGAATACCGGTGGGTACGATTCTAGATTTTAGGAAAGAAAATAACACATATAGAGAAGTAAATATCAAATTGTTTAATGATATGAGTGCTATAGGGCCTGTTAACGTTATTACAAGTTTTGATAAAGAAGAGATTGAGAATTTAGAACAAGGATTGAGCAATGAATGATATTATAAAAAACAGCTTCTTGTTCATTGGCTTACTGTTAGTCCAAGTTATTGTGCTTAACAATATTAACTTTCTAGGTTACATTAACCCATTTTTATACATACTATTTGTAATTGTTTTTCCACTTAGACGTGATAGGGGTCTATTATTAATTTTAAGTTTTTTATTGGGTTTAAGTATTGATTTTTTTTTAGACTCTGGTGGCGTTAATGCAGCAGCTACAGTTTGTATTGCTTATTTAAGACTACCACTTATTAAAGCCTTGACGAGAAAATCTGAAATCGACTTTCCTGTATTTAAAATTACCAAACTGCCCTTTTTAAAACTATTAAGTTTTATCGCTATTATAACTTTAACACATCATTTAGTACTCTTTAGTTTAGAATATTTTAAATTTGCGGAAATACTGACCATCCTTTCCAGAACAATTTTAACAAGTATTTTTACAATTATATTGATAATATTTAGTTTATTATTATTGAATAAAAACAAATAGTAATGGAGAAAAAATATATTGCATATTTTTCTATATTATTGGTGGGCTTATTATTTATTGTCAGATTATTCTATATTCAGGTGTTGGACTCTAAATACAAAGGCTCACCATTAAATAATTCTGCCGTAACGCCGAAATACGACTATCCAGAAAGAGGCTTTATTTATGATCGAAACGGTGTTTTAATTGTGGCTAACCAACCATCATATGATGTTATGGTTGTACCTCGTGATGTAAAACCTTTAGATACAATTGAGTTTTGTAATTTATTAAAAATTGATAAAGAAGAATTTATTAAGAAATATAATAAAGCAAAAAATTACTCTCCTAGATTACCCTCGGTATTTGTAGCTCAACTATCAAAAAGTGATTACGCTTACCTCCAAGAGAAAATGTTCAAATACAAGGGTTTTTACATTCAAAAACGATCGTTGAGACAGTACCCTATAAAATCGGCAGCGAATGTATTGGGTTATATATCTGAGGTAACCACTACAGATTTAAAAAACAACGAATACTATCAACAAGGAGAGCTAATTGGTAAGAATGGTGTTGAAAAAGAATACGAAGCAGCGTTACGAGGTGTTAAAGGCGTAAAATATATTCAAAAAGATAGATTTAATAACGTAATTGGTCCTTACAAAGGAGGGGCGTATGATACGTTGGCAATAGTGGGTAAAGATGTTAATATTACATTGGATATTAAGCTGCAAAAATATGCTGAAGATTTAATGATAAATAAAAGAGGTGGCATTGTAGCTATTGAGCCTTCAAGTGGTGAAATATTAGCTCTGGTCTCAACCCCAACTTATGACCCGAATTTATTGGTGGGCAGAGAGCGTTCTAAAAATTACTCAAAGTTAGATAATGACATCCATGAAAAACCAATGTACGATAGAGCGTTGCTGGCCCAATACCCTCCAGGTTCCCCGTTTAAGGTTTTAAATGCTCTGATCGGTCTGCAAGAAGAAGTAATTACTACAGATACCCATTTTTATTGTTACGGAGGTTTTAGGTACGGTAGAGGTTCAAAAGCTTTTATGGCTTGTCATTGTGGAGTTTATGGATCGTCTATAAGGTTAGATATGGGAATTTATAAGTCTTGTAATGCCTATTTTGCAAACACTTATAAAAGAATTATTGAAAAATATCCTACGTCTTCGGAGGGTATGAAAAAATGGAGTGAACACGTAAAAAGTTTTGGCTTGGGCGATTTTTTACATAACGATTTGTCAACAGGTCGTAGGGGGGTTGTACCCGATGACAAATTATACAACAGATATTACCCTACATTTAATTGGGGTGCTTCTACTACTATTTCAAATGCCATTGGGCAGGGTGAAATTTTAACGACACCCATACAATTGGCAAACATGACGGCCACAATTGCCAACAAAGGGTTTTATTTTACACCTCACATCATAAAAAAAATTGATAATAAACCAATCCAAATAGATAAATTTATTCAACCAAAAAAGACCACGATAGATGCTGAGCATTTCGTTCCAGTAATTGAAGGTATGTATAATACAGTTGAAAAGGGTACCGCCAGATGGTCAAAAGTAAAAGGCATAGAAATTTGTGGAAAAACTGGTACTGCAGAAAATCCACACGGACAAGATCATTCCATTTTTATTGCTTTTGCTCCAAAAGACAATCCAAAAATTGCCATAGCGGTTTTCGTTGAAAATGGTTATTGGGGTTCGAGATGGGCTGGTCCAATTGCTACATTAATGATTGAAAAATACCTTAAAGGAGAAATATCTAGACCTTGGGACGAAAAACGCATGTTCGAAGGCAGTTTACGAGATGAATACGACAAGCAACTTTTAGCTGAACAATTAGGAAAAGAACTTGAGGCAGAGACAGAATAACATATTTGCAGGTGTAGATTGGGTACTGGTACTATTTTTTATAGTGCTAGTATTTTTAGGTTGGATAAATATTTATGCAGCCTCGGTAACGGAAGCCAGTCAAGGTATATTTGATGCTGCAACACTACATGGCAAACAATTACGTTGGATTGGTTTAAGTGGTGTTCTAATAATAATAATAATGGCCATTGATGCCAAGTTCTACGAACGCTTTTCTGGAATTTTTTATATTATTTCAATAATTAGTCTCGCTGGGTTGTTTGTCTTTGGAAACACGGTCAATGGAGCTACATCATGGTACAATTTTGGGGGATTTAGTCTTCAACCTGCTGAATTTGCAAAGGTGGCAACAATATTAGCTTTGGCCAACTTTTTGAATGAACCTAATAGGGATCTTAGCAATTTTAATACTCAATTTAGAGCTTTTCTAATTTTATTGTTGCCGGCAGTATTAATTACATTGCAGCCAGATGCTGGTTCAGCACTGATATATTTTACTTTGTTTTTTGTAATGTATAGAGAAGGGCTCCCCGGGTTTTATTTGGGGCTGGGCTTTTTATTGATGATTTTGTTTTTGGTGACCCTATATTTTGGTTTTATAACTTCTTTAATTATCATTTTTTCAATTTTAACTTTACTTGTTGCATATCTACTCAATTTCAAAAAATTTCAATTGAATAGGGAATGGCCGAAGGTTGTTATATTATACCTTTTCGTGGGCTTATTTATGTTTAGCGTAGATTATATTTACAACAATGTCTTTAGCCAAAGGCATAGAGATAGATTTGGTGTAGTTTTGGGTAAAGAAGTTGATTCGAGAGGTATAGGTTATAATACAAATCAGTCAATGATAACTATTGGTTCTGGAGGCTTAACTGGTAAAGGCTTTTTGGAAGGGGATAGAACCCAGGGTAATTTTGTACCCGAACAACATACAGATTATATTTTTAGTACTGTTGGAGAGGAATGGGGGTTTATTGGTACGAGTGCGGTTATAATAATATTTATAGCATTCATTTTAAGGATAATAAGGGTCGCGGAAAGACAAAAGTTGAAATTTAGTAGAGTGTTTGGGTATTCGGTAGCGACTATATTCTTTTTTCACTTTATGATAAATGTGGGTATGGTTATTGGCTTGGTGCCCACTATAGGTATTCCTTTGCCCTTTTTTAGCTACGGAGGCTCATCGCTGTGGGGCTTTACTATTTTGCTTTTTATTTTTATTAGGCTTGATGCCGATAGAACATATGAGTGGTAAAACTTTTATTTAAAAAAGTTAAAAAAAGAAGATTTACCGTTCTTTTTTAAATTTTTCTGATTATCTGTTGAAGGTCTTTCTACTAATTTTTTTTTAAGGGTAACGTAATCGTTTTTATTGATTTCAATAAAATCATCCCATTTTTTACTTTCTTCCACAAAGGCTTTCACATCATCATATGCACCAACTTTATAAACTAAATGTGCCGATGACAATAACATACTTAAAGATATATTATAAATTTGAATAGCTTCTGCTCCAAATAATACGTAGGTTAATTCTTCTTTATTGTTCTTTTCCATTTCTTTTCCTTTAGTATAGAACAACTAAGAATTAAAAATTCCTATTTATTATTTAAATGTAAGTGTCTGAACCTTGTGAAAGATGTTAGGTTTTTAAAAAAAAGTTAGGAAAAAATTAGTTTATTTTTATATCCAAACAAAAAAAGACCGTCTCTTCAGACAGCCTCTTTCTATTTGTTATTTTTTCAAAAAATTTATAGACCAGCTACGTGCTTGGTAAGCTTTGATTTTAAATTAGCCGCTTTATTATCGTGAATAATATTCTTTTTAGCTAATTTATCTATCATTGCTATTACAGAACTCAATTGTTTTTGAGCATCCGCTTTCTTTTCAGTTTCACGTAAAGCCTTAATAGCATTTCTCGTGGTTTTGTGCTGAAATTTATTTCTTAAGCGTTTAGTCTCACTGCTTCTAATTCTCTTTAATGCCGACTTATGATTTGCCATTTAACTTTTTTTAATTGTTATTTTATCAAAACCTGATAAATTGTTCAATCAATAACTTTTTTGTTATAATTAAACATCTTGTAGCCCGTAGGGGAATCGAACCCCTGTTACCAGGATGAAAACCTGGCGTCCTAACCCCTAGACGAACGGGCCGTTATGCTTTTTTATCTTGCAAAGCGAGTGCAAAAATAATACAATTTTTGAACTCTGCAAGTCCTTTTTTAAAAAAGTGATAAAAATTAATATGCTTTTGCAAAAAGCACCCTTCTAGCTGACTGTTTTCCACTAATAATACAGATGCCTTCTTCATATGTAGCATTGTTAGGAATACAGCGAATAGTAGCCTTAGTCAAATCTTTTATTTTATTTTCAGTCTCTGAAGTACCATCCCAATGGGCAGAGACAAAACCTCCTTTTTTATCTAACACACTTTTAAAATCCTCAAAATTATCTACTTCGGTTATATGATTATTTCTATAATCTTTTGCTTTATCAAATAAACTTTCTTGGATTTTAACAAGTAAATTCTCAATAGTAGCCACTAAATTATCTTGATTTACCGTTTCCTTGGTCAAGGTGTCTCTTCTAGCCAATTCAACCGTGCCGTTTTCCATATCCCTCGGGCCCATAGCAATTCTTAATGGTACACCTTTTAGCTCGTATTCAGCAAATTTCCAGCCAGGTTTGTGCGTATCCCTATTGTCAAATTTTACTGAAATACCTTTGGTTTTAAGTTCTTCCATAATTTGTTTTGCCTTTACAGAAATGGCTTCAAGCTGTTCTTCTCCTCTGTAAATAGGCACAATAACAACTTGTATAGGAGCTAAATTTGGCGGCAGTACCAATCCGTTATCATCAGAATGCGTCATAACCAAAGCACCCATCAATCTAGTGGAAACGCCCCAAGATGTTGCCCAAACATGCTCTAATTTTCCTTCTTTAGAGGTAAATTTCACATCAAAGGCTTTGGCAAAGTTTTGTCCTAAAAAGTGGGATGTACCTGCTTGTAATGCCTTTCCATCCTGCATTAGAGCTTCAATAGTGTAAGTTTCCAATGCACCAGCGAAACGTTCGCTTTCTGTTTTTGTTCCTTTTATTACTGGCATTGCCATAAAATTCTCGGCAAAATCCGCATATACTTTCTGCATTTGTTCGGCTTCTGCAATGGCTTCTTGTTTTGTAGCATGTGCAGTATGGCCTTCTTGCCATAAAAATTCCGCGGTGCGTAAAAATAATCGTGTACGCATTTCCCATCTAACAACATTTGCCCATTGATTGACTAAAATAGGTAAATCCCTGTAAGATTGCACCCATTTTCTGTAAGTGTCCCAAATAATGGTTTCAGAAGTTGGTCTTACAATTAGTTCCTCTTCTAATTTTGCATCTTCATCAACTATAATCCCGCTACCATCCTCTGCATTTTTTAATCTATAATGGGTTACTACAGCACATTCTTTGGCAAATCCATCAACATGACTAGCCTCTTTGCTAAAGTAGGATTTAGGTATAAAAATTGGGAAATAGGCATTTTCATGCCCGGTTTCTTTAAACATTCTGTCCAGTTCGGCCTGCATTTTTTCCCAAATAGCATAGCCATAAGGTTTGATAACCATACATCCTCTTACGCCGGACATTTCCGCTAAATCAGCCTTTACAACCAATTCGTTATACCATTTAGAATAATCTTCGCTACGTTTCGTTAAGTTTTTACTCATCTCTTAGGTTTTGGCATAGATATTGTGATATAATTAACACAAAATAAAATGAGTACAAAACTAAAACTATTTTGTAATTTAGTATCATTAAATTTACCCAATATGGAAAATAAATATAATATCAGTAAAAAAGTAGCCTTTCTCTCCTTAACGGGATTGATTTTGTTAGGTTTAACATCTTGTGGCACATATCAGGGCACTACTTATGACGATGATGGAATTTATGCATCTGATAACAATCAAACACAAGTTGTGGTTGAGGAAGCACGGTCTGAAAGCAATAAATATCAAGATTATTTTAGAAGAGAAGCGGAGAGATATGACGATATAAATCAAGAAGATATAATTACGGACATAGATGATTATGGTTATGAAGATGATTTGGAATATTATGAAGATGGTAATTATACGCAAGGCGGTTCGCCATGGGAATATACTGATAATGTAACTGTAAATATCCATAATGGATTTGGTTGGGGCGGTTTTTATAATCCTTACAGATTTGGTTATTCTCCTTTTTACGGCTATGGAGGCTTTGGTTATTATGACGGTTGGTACGGTGGATTTTATAGACCTTTTTATGGATATGGTTATGGAGGATTTTATTCCCAATTTTATAATCCTTATAGGTATAGACCATATTATGGTTACGGATACGGTCATGGGTACTACAACCCTTATTATTACGGGAACAGATATTACAGAAATAACTACACTTACGGAAGAAGATACGCTTACAATACAAGCAGATTAGGTAATAGAAGTGCCTATAGTAGAAGATCTTCTACAACAAACGATGCTGTAAGACGAATTAATGCTACAAATACAAGAAGATCTGTGGCATCTAGAAGTGCCGAAGGAGTTAGTAGAAGAAGTTCGACAGTAAGAAGAAATTCTGATGATACTAGAAGAAATTCGTCGGTACGAAGAACTACAACTAGTCCTAGAACAAATTCTACTGTAAGACGCAATACGTCAACTACAAGAAGAAGCAATAGCTCAACAATAAGAAGGTCAAACACACCGAGTCATAATTCATCGGTAAGAAGAAATCATACACCTCGAAATAATTCGGGTATTCAAAGAAGTTCTAGCAGTACAAGAAGTCGTTCAAGTTCTATAAGGCGAGGTAACGATGATGCTCCTAATGCGGTAAGGAGTCAAAGCACCCGTGTAAGACGCTCTTCATCTTCAATAAATAGAAGAACCGCAACTCCTACCAATAGAAGCACAACTTCACCGAGACGTGTTAGAACGGTAAGTAGAAGTTCTGCGAATAGAAGTAGTACACCGAGGACGGTTACAAGAACTAGAAGCTCATCTCCAAGTAGAGTTTCAACTAGAAGTAGTAGTCCATCTAGAAGTTCTAGTTCTGCTAGAAGAAGTGCACCTTCCAGAAGCAGCAGTGTTTCCAGAAGCAGTTCACCTTCAAGGAGCAGTAGTGTGTCTCGTAGCAGTTCGCCTTCAAGGTCTTCGTCATCTTCAAGATCATCAAGAAGCAGCTCAAGACGTCAATAAAAATTATTAAACAAAAACAGATGAAAAAAGTTCTATTTTTAATAGGAGGATTGTTATCCTCCTTAGTAATCAACGCCCAAGTTATAAGTAATTTTGATGGAGCAGTATTGTTTTCTCAAGAGGATGTTAATGGTACGGCAAGGTTCAACGCCATGGGCGGGGCCTTTGGAAGTTTAGGTGGAGATATGTCGGCCGCAGATATAAACCCCGCAGGTTTAGCGGTTTTTAACAATTCTCAGGCTGCCATAACTTTGGGTCTAAGAAATACTGATATTTTAACTAGTTATTATGGTACCACAACCAGTAATTCAGATAGTTTTTTGAATTTGATGCAAGCTGGTGGTGTGTTGGTTTTTAATACTCCAAGAAATTCTAATTGGACAAAATTTGCTCTTGGTTTTAATTACTCTTTGGCCAAAGATTTTGAAAATGGATATATTATTGAAGGTGTTGGAGACTTGTCAGAATATAATGGTGATCCATATTTAAATAATGACAACGATCCTGGTAATGATGTTTTTTACAATAATATTGATGGTCAGTTTTTCAGTAATTATATGGATGGTGAAAACAGCAAGTTTACCATTTCTTTTGCTGGAGAATACGACGATAAATTTAGTTTGGGTCTATCTTTGGTAACACACAAATTAGATCATTTTCAGAGGGGCTTGTTTGAAGAATCCAATAATGACGGAAATGGTAATTTATTAGATGCCTCTTATTTACAAGAATTACGCACCTATGGTCAAGGAGTTGGTTTAAATGTAGGTCTTATTGCAAAACCTGTTCAAGAATTACGTTTAGGTTTGGCGTTTCAAACCCCAACTTGGTATAATTTAACAGAAGAATATAGTGATGATCTGGAAATACAAGTAAGTAATGATTCTAGACTTTATACTGAATTTTCTGATGTAAATATTTTTGAATATAATTTAGTGACGCCAGCAAAGGCAACCGCAAGTATTGCCTATCTTTTTGGAAAAAGCGGATTGGTAAGTTTGGATTATACTTTTAAGAATTATTCTCAAACCAAACTAAAGCCTACCAGCGATTTTGTTGATATAAACGAATCATTTAAAAATGATTTGCAAAACGCTTCAGAGATAAGAATAGGTGGAGAATGGCGTGTGGGCAAAATATTGAGTTTAAGAGGTGGTTATTTTTATCAGCAAAGCCCTTATGCAGATGCAATAGACACCGACCATGTTCAAGGGTTTTCTTTAGGTACTGGGTTTAATTTTAATAGAAAAATCAAACTAGACCTGGCTTATCAAAAATCTACTAATACTGGTGTGTACGGATTTACAGAGTTTTCCAACCCTGCTGAATTGGATATAGATAATGGAAAAGTTACAGCTACGTTGGTTATTGGGTTGTAAAGTATTTATTTTTAGAGTTTTAATACACTAAAAGCCCGAGCAAATTTGCTCGGGCTTTTTAATGTTAATAAAACAGATTTTTAAATTATGTTTTATATATTTGGTAATACTAATATTAAACTCTAACTCAAATGAAAAAAAACTCTAATTTATTTTCAGCTATCCTGATGTTATTTTTTGTGCAGTTTTTGGTTGCACAATCAGTAACTATTTCAGGAACGGTAACGGATGACTTTGGTGAGACAATTCCTGGGGTAACCGTCCAAATTAAGAACACAAACAAAGGAGCGGTTACCGATTTCTCAGGTAACTATACCCTTCAAGCAAATGTAAATTCAGGTAGTAACACGCTCGTTTTCAGGTCGGTTGGTTATACCACTAAAGAAATTTCTTTTGATTACGAATCACAGTCTGAAATAAAAATAGATGCACAAATGAGTGCGGATATTTTAGGCTTGGACGAGGTGGTAATTACGGGTGTGGGAGCATTAACGGCAAAAAAACAAATTGGTAACACCATTTCGAGTGTTAGTGGTTTAGATATTGCCGAATCGGCAGCTCTTGATGTAACCGGTGCTCTTTCGGGAAAACTGGCAGGGATTCAAGTTTCCCAGAATTCAGGTGATCCAGCGGGTGGTATCAGTGTCCGTCTAAGAAGTGCCAGCACTGTTAACGGTAGTTCTGATCCGCTATATATTATAGATGGTGTAATCGTGAATAACAATTCAACGAATGTACTTGGTGTAACCAGTATTGTCCAAAATCGATTATCGGATATCAACCCTCAAGACATTGACAGAATCGAGGTTATAAAAGGTGCGGCAGCTGCCGCGATATATGGTTCAAGAGCCAGTAACGGTGTCGTACAAATTTTTACTAAAAAAGGAAAAACCGGCGAACCAATTGTTACGTTTTCAACCAGTGTAAACTTTAATTCATTAAGAAAAAAGCGTGATTTTAACGAAGAACCTTTTGATTGGACTTCAAGTGATATTACAGATTTGACCAAGGAACCTGTAACCAGATACGATTATCAAGATATGGTTTTTCAAAGTTCTGTAGGTACTGATAATTACGTTTCTATTGCAGGAGGGATGGAAAAGACAAATTACTTCGCTTCGCTTTCTTATTTACAGAATGATGGTATTATGAAAGGCACGGACTTTCAAAGAACTGGTGGAAGAATAAGAATTAATCAAGATATTAACGATTGGGCTTCTGCCTCAATAGGAACTTATTTTTCAACAAGTAACAGTAACGATATGCCAAATGGAGGTTATGGTTTTGGTGTACTGCAAACCATATTATTTACCAATAATAAAATAGACCCTTCTAAAGATGCTGATGGTAATTATCCAAATATGACTTTCTACCCCAATATTTTTGAGTATATCGAAACTTTTGAATTTAAACAAAAAAACAATAGGGTAATTAGTGATTTACAATTGAATTTAAAACCAGTTGAAGGTTTAAATATAAACTACACCTTGGGTTACGATAATTCAGAATCAACAGGTACGACTTATGTTCCCATCGGAACGAACACGAGAGTGCTAGGTAGTGCCAGTACTTCTACCATAAGCACTAAACAAATCAACAGTGATTTGAATGCGACTTTTATGACGGATATTAGTGATAAATTTGAATCTACCACTACCGCAGGCTTTTCTTGGCAATCTGATGATACGGATGTAAGAGCTATTTCAGCATCTGGATTGGCCTTAGGCGTAAAAACTACGGATGGAGCTGCAACAATATCGACGAACGAAGATAGAAGCCAAAGAACATTTTGGGGTGGTTTTGTACAACAAACCTTCGGTTTTGATAGTAAACTTTTTGTAACCGGAGCCATAAGGTTAGATGGTTCTTCTGTATTTGGAGCTGAGGAAAGAAATCAATTTTACCCAAAAGCGAGTATGTCCTATTTGCTTTCACAAGAAGATTTTTGGGAAAATAGTTTAGGAAGCCTATTTGATAGCTTTAAAATTAGAGCAGCTTGGGGACAAGCAGGAAACCTAACTGCTATTGGTCCTTTTGACCGCTTTTCAAATTATGCGGCAACAAGCATTGACGGTAGTTCAGGTTTAATCGCTCCAAGTAGATTGGGAAATCCCGATTTAAAACCAGAAAGACAAACGGAATTGGAGTTTGGTGTGGACATGAGTTTATTTAAAAATAGATTAGGTATTGAACTGACTTATTACACGCAAGATATTGAAGACCTTTTGTTGGCCAGAACATTGTCGCCTTCTACAGGAGCAGGTTCTAGAATCGAAAATATCGGTACCATGAAAAATAAAGGTTTTGAAGCATTGGTTACAGCAACACCAGTTCAATCTGGTGATTTTACCTGGTCCGTTACGGGTACTTTCTCGACCAATAAAAATGAAGTGAATAATATAGAAGGAGAACAATTCGGAATTGGAAATTTCGGATTTTCAGTTGCTAAAAATGGCCAATCACTTGGTGTATTTTATCAGGGCTTTTATGCAAGAAATGATGATGGAAGCTTGTTGTTGACACCAGCAGGTCTTCCACAAAGGGAAAAAGGCTCTGTTGATGCAAACGGTAATCCTGTTCCCGAAAGAGATGCATCTGGTCAGCCTAGTGGAGCGAATTTAAGCAAGGTTATTGGTGACCCAAACCCTGACTTTATAGCTTCTTTGATTAATGAAGTAACTTATAAAAACTTTTCTTTCAGGATGCAGTTTGATGCTGTACAAGGTGTTGATATATTAAGCTGGGATACTAGAATGTTCTATCGTTTTGGTGGTGGCCCGGAAACCGCTAAGGAATTAAGAGGGGAATTGCCCAGAGGAACAGGAGCAGCTAAATTTGGCATAGCGGAATCTTATATTGAAGATGGCTCTTTTATAAAATTACGTGAACTATCAGCTTCTTATTCATTAAATGAGCCTTTAAAAGGAGTTGACAAGGTTAAATTTACTTTAACAGGACGTAACCTATTGTCTTTTGATAACTTTTCAAGTTATGATCCAGAGGTGAATATGGACGCTCAAAGTAATGGTTCTAGAGGGGGTATTATGGGGCTAACTCCCATACCTAGAGTAATTAAGTTAGGTGTAACAGCAACATTTTAAATTTTAAAAATATAAAAAAGATGAAAAATTCAAAAACATATAAATTTTTAGTGATTCTGTTGATGGTCAGTTGTCTATTTACGGGTTGCGAAACTGAATTTGAGAATCCTAATAACCCTACCGAGGAAGTGGTTTTAGGTACAAAAGATGGTCTTTTTGCATTAAGTATAGGTATAAGACAATATTATTCAACATCTACATTGCGGCAAGTAATCGAAGCTCCTGGAATTACGACAAGAGAATTGGGCGTTACCAATACTTTTTTGAATATTAACGAATTGGCAAAAGGTGGAGCTGAATTACCAGGAGAAAGTGGTGGTATTACTAATCCATGGGTAAGTCTTTTAAAAGCTAAAGGAATGGCAGAATCGTTAATTGAGGGTGCTAATAACGTAGAGTTTACCAATAATGGCACTAGAAGTGGACTTATTGCTTATGGTAATTTGTTCAAGGCTATGTGCTTGGGATACATGATTCAGATGTATGAGCAAGTACCGATAGATAATGCGGCAGATGGTGCAGCACCGTTCAGCGATAGAGCAACTGTTTTAGCTGAATGTATTGCATTGTTAAAAGAGGCTCGCGATTTACTTGCAGCAACTCCAATGTCTGATGACTTTAAATCAAAAGTGCTTTGGGCAGATTTGGATTTAGAAAAGACTATCAATGCATTTTTGTCGAGATACCAATTAATAGCTGGTAATTATGTCGAGGCTATTACGGCTGCAGATGCCGTTTTAAATTCAAGTAGTTCAATAAATTCAATGTGGGTTTATGATGCCAATAATCAAAACCCTATTTGGAACAGAACGGTAAATTCGGCTGATTTAAATCCACAATCTAATTTTGGATTACAAGGGGCATATATCCCAGAAGCAGGAGATGGACGTACAGATTTTTATTTAGGTGCACCTGCAGGAAATGCCAATGCCGATGCAGGTGGACAGCCGTTAAGTGAAATGCTCGGATTTTTTGCATCGAGTACTTCACCCATTCCAATCTACCTTCCTGGAGAAATGATGTTAAACAAAGCGGAAGCCTATGCAAGACAGAATCAATTAACTGATGCCGTAACTCAGTTAAATTTAGTAAGACAGAAAAATAATGATCCGTTGGGTGTTAATGCAAATCTTCCGGCATGGTCTGGTAACACAACAAGTCAAACCGATATTTTAGAGGAAATTTATAAAAATCGTGGTATTGAAATGTTTTTAACAGGTATGAGACTTGAAGATAGCCGAAGGTTTCATCCAAATTTTGCGGTTCCACAGGAAGCGAACACCACTAATGAAAGGAACAGGAATTTCTATCCCTATCCAACGATTGAAAGAGAAAACAATCCAAACACACCACCTGATCCATCTATTTAGAATGTATTATTTGAGTTAGTTATGAGCGTATTTAAAGTATAAGTTATTATCTTTAAATACGCTTTATAATTATATTAATTTATTCCCTAATCAAAAAATTACAATGAAAGTACGAACCGGCCTAGATGTCTTAGTCAACGATAAATCCCTTCAACGAAAGTTTAACGGTAATGTGGCATTGTTATGTCATAATGCCTCAATAGATTCAGAATTTAGCCATGCTGCAATTAGGTTTCAAGAAATATTTGGCTCTAAATTTATAAAACTCTTTGGACCACAACATGGATTTTCAACTGATGTTCAGGATAATATGGTAGAAACCGATCACTTTATCCACCCTTATTTTAAGATTCCCGTGTATTCATTGTATTCGGAAACACGTATTCCGACGGATGAAATGCTTGAGGGTATAGATCATTTATTTATTGACCTTCAAGATGTGGGCTGTAGAATGTACACTTACATTTATACACTTACCTATATTCTGGAAAAATGTGCCGATAAAGATATTCAAATTGTTGTGTTGGATAGGCCAAACCCAATTAATGGAATTGATGTGGAAGGAAATACATTGGATATGGAATTTGAGTCGTTTATCGGGAGGCATCCTATTCCAGTAAGGCATGCAATGACAATTGGTGAAGTGGCTCTGATGCACCAAAAGTTTTGGGCGGAGAAAAAGATTAATTTGGAAGTGATAAAAATGCAACATTGGAAACGCGAAATGTTTTATGACGATACTAAATTACCATGGTTGTTACCTTCACCAAATTTGGCACGTTCTGAAAGTGCTTGTACTTTTCCGTCAACGGTTATTTTTGAAGGCACAACTTTAAGTGAGGGCAGAGGCACAACCCAATCTTTGGAAATAGTAGGGCATCCGAAAATTGAGCCCTATTCCTTTTATAAAAACCACCTTCAGGATAGCCTAAAAAAATCTAAGTTAAAAGGTGTAGCAATTAGACCAATAACATTTTTACCCACATTTCAAAAACAAGCAAATCAGGTTTGTGGCGGTTTTCAAATTCACATTACCGATAAAAAAACTTTTCAACCTTGGCGAGTTGGTCAGTTTTTAATGCGAGAACTGTACCATCATTTAGGGGATGATTTTGAATGGAAAAAACCTCCTTACGAATATGATTATACACGAAAACCAATTGATATTATTAATGGAACTGATAAATTAAGGCATTGGGTTGAGAATAACGAACCTTTGGAAATGTTAGAAGCTCTGGAAAATTTAGAAGCATACAAAAAACAGTTGAATGAGATTAAAATTTATTAGATGGGTATAGATAGTATTTTATTGATCCTGCGGTTACAATCGTTTAAGATGCAACTGTTTATATTGATTAAAAAAGAGATAACGAAAGTCCTCCCCTTTTTTCAAGGGGAGGTGCCCAAGGGACATTTAATATTTTAGAGAATTTTTAAGGGCGGAGGGGTTTTGCGGTTAATGAAAATTCTAGACATGACTCTTAAAAAAAACATCAATTTTTCAACTTATCATTATAATGAACAAACATATTAGCATAAATCAACCTTGCTAAACGTAAAGTGAGAGGTGTAAAAACTACTAATAACACAAAAATGCTAATAAAAATAGTGAGTAGGTCCACCCCAAATAGATATAAAACAATAAAAGTAATTATTGACATCCCTACGGTCAATCCATAAGATACATACATAGCTCCATAGAAAAAAGAAGGCTCAATTTCATATTTAAAATTGCAGTTTGGGCAATTTGGTTTCATCTTTAGCACTTTTTTTAAATGTAACGGGTTGTTATCCTCAAAAAAGGAGCCTTCATGGCATTTCGGGCATTTATTAAAAATAATACTATAAATTTTACTGCCTTTTTTAAACATAGTTAGTGTTAAAATAAATGATACTTTTGCAAAGGTAAAATTTAATCAAAAGAATTCCTAGAGCATTGTCTCTAGGTTTCCGATTTACCTCTCCCTGCCCGTCCGGCAGGCGGGCTTTGGAGAGGTCGAAACTGCTTTTTTTAGCAGTTTAGGGTGAGGTAAAATATAAAATTTCATTTTTATTGACCATAATAAAAAGAAATTGGTTAGAATACGTCTATTATTTAGTGTCGGGATTTTTCGATTTATAGAAATTTTTTATTTAATTCATAATTGTAACAAAAGATGCTTAACGCACATAACATAACGGTTTCATTTGCTGGAGAAGATTTGTTTTCTGGAATCACCTTTAAATTGGTAGGTGGAGATAGAGTAGGGTTAGTTGGTAAAAACGGAGCTGGAAAATCAACCTTGTTGAAGATTATTGCCAAAGAACAAGAATACGACAAAGGTACATTGGCGTTAGAAAAAAACCTCAGAATTGGGTTTTTAAAACAAGATATTGACTTCGTATTTGGTAGAACGGTATTGGAAGAAGCCTATCAAGCCTTTACAGAGATAAAAGAGGTAGAAAAGAAGTTGGAAGAAGTAAATGTTGCTTTAGTTGAGCGTACCGATTATGAAAGTGAAGGCTATCATCAATTAATGGTAGATTTAAGTGATCTGACCCATCGTTTTGAATTGATTGGTGGTTACAATTATCAAGGCGATACCGAGAAAATTTTACAGGGTCTGGGTTTTAAACGCGAAGATTTTGATAAATTGACCGATACTTTTTCTGGTGGATGGCGTATGCGTATAGAACTCGCGAAGCTCCTTCTTCAGAATAATGACATTTTACTGCTGGATGAACCTACCAATCACTTGGATATTGAATCCATTATTTGGTTGGAAGAGTTTTTGAAAAGCTATCCAGGGGCAATTATGCTGGTTTCGCATGATAAGATGTTTTTGGATAATGTAACCAACCGTACCATAGAAATTTCCCTTGGTAAAATTTACGATTATAAATATCCATATTCCAAATATTTAGTGCAACGAAAAGAATTGAAGGAAAAACAACTGCAGACTCAAAAAAATCAGGAAAAAGAAATACAACGTACAGAACAACTTATTGAAAAGTTCAGGGCGAAAGCCAGTAAAGCAACGATGGCACAATCGCTGATTAAAAAACTGAACAAAGTTGAGCGAATTGAAGTTGATGCGGAAGATAATTCGGTAATGAAAGTACGTTTTCCTATGTCCGTACAACCTGGAAAGGTAGTTGTTGAAGCAAAAAATTTGGCTAAAAATTATGGAGACAACCAAGTACTGAAGAATGTAAATTTATTGATTGAGCGGAATAGCAAAATAGCTTTCGTAGGTCAAAACGGACAAGGGAAATCCACATTAGCGAAAATGATTGTTGGCGAAATTCCTTACGACGGCAATTTAAAACTTGGACATAATGTGCAAATAGGATATTTTGCTCAAAACCAGGCAGAATATCTTGATGGAGAGAAGACCGTATTACAAACCATGGAAGATGCTTCCAATGACGGAAATCGCGTTAAAGTTCGCGACATGTTGGGTGGTTTTTTATTTGGTGGTGACGATGTGGAAAAGAAAGTAAAAGTACTTTCTGGTGGTGAGCGGAACCGATTGGCGTTATGTAAAATGTTACTTTCCCCTTTTAATGTGTTGGTGATGGATGAGCCAACGAACCACTTGGATATTGCCTCAAAAAATGTATTGAAACAAGCACTTCATAATTTTGAAGGTACTTTGATTTTAGTTTCTCACGATAGGGATTTTTTACAGGGGTTGACCAAAACGGTGTACGAATTTAAAGATAGCCGCATCAAAGAATATTTGGGTGATATCGATTATTACTTGGAAGAACATAATTTGGAAAATTTGCGTGAAGTAGAAAAGCGAACCAAAGTGACGAAAGTGGCTTCAACTCCAAAAAATGACGCTAAAAACGATTATGAAAAAGAGAAGGAAGTCAAAAAAGCACAGAATAAACTTTCTAATATAGAAACGCAAATAGCTGATTTAGAGAAAGAGGTTGCTCAAATAGACAAAAAGCTATCGGACGAAAGCCAATACGAAAAAGTAACCGCTAAACCTGATTTCTTTAAAAATTACCAAGCTAAAAAAGATAAAATTAATACCTTAATGCAAGAATGGGAAAATTTACATGAGGTGTTGGAAGGGTAGTAGCCTATCCCCCGCCCTTTCCAAAGGAAAGGGAGTTTGGTACTTGATGGTTATAAATTTTCCATAAATTACAATATCTTAAGAAAAAAGATTTCACTAAGAAATAAAAATAAAATCACAATTTCTTTGTGACCCTAGTGAACTGCATTTGTGTCCTTTGTGGTTAAGTACATAAATTTTGTACATTTATATCTGATGAAACTTCAAATAAAAAATAAATATACTACGGATGATACTACTTTTTTAGTGGTAGAACAACTCATTGCTATTATTTGTATATTCATTCCTCTGTTTTTATATCTGGCTGATAATAATACGGTTAGAGGTAGCATAAGTGCTTATGTAGATATGGACAATAGCTATATTTATGGGCTTTTATTAGGAATAGCCGCCATGTTATTTATTTTTAACGGAGCCTTGTATTTTAAAACCACCCCAAAACCCAATATGAATTATAAAAAGAATAGGGGCAAGTGGTATAATATTATTTTAGGCGTAGCTCTAATGGGAGTTACTTTATTTCCATACAATGGGAAACTATCCTTGTTGCATTATTTTTTTACTATTGTTTTCTTTGCGGGAAGTGCTGTGGTTATGTTTCTTTTTCAGAACCCCAAGCACATGCTTATCAGTAGAATTTTGGCAATAATATCACTATTTGGACTGGGATTGTGTGTATTTGGAAGTGAGAATTTTTTCAACCTGTTTTGGGCGGAATGGATCGCTCTAGTAATGATAGGCCTCTATTATATTTTGGAATCTAAAGATATAATCCTGCTAAAAAGAAAGAATTAAATTTACTTTTTACAACGGAATATTTCCATGTTTCCTGTTTGGTTTTACAACTTCTTTATTTTCTAGCATACTAAACGCCTTTAGTAATTTTCTACGGGTACTTTTTGGAAGAATAACTTCATCTATAAATCCACGTTTAGCTGCTCGGTAAGGATTGGCAAATTTTTCGGCATATTCCGCTTCTTTTTCTGCCAGTTTTGCTGCTGGGTCATCAGATGCTTGAATTTCCCTTTTGAAAATAATTTCACTTGCACCTTTGGCTCCCATAACAGCAATTTCGGCACTTGGCCATGCAAAATTCATGTCTGCTCCAATATGTTTTGAGTTCATCACGTCATAAGCACCACCGTAAGCTTTTCTGGTAATTACGGTAACCCTGGGTACGGTAGCCTCGCTTAAAGCATATAACAATTTTGCACCGTTAACAATAATACCGTTCCATTCTTGATCTGTACCCGGTAAAAACCCTGGAACATCAACCAATACCAATAAAGGAATATTAAAACAATCGCAAAAACGGGTAAAACGTGCAGCTTTCTTCGAGCTGTTTACATCCAAGACTCCCGCCAAAAACATAGGTTGGTTAGCAATAATGCCGATACTCCTTCCACCCAATCTAGCAAATCCTACAATTATATTCTCTGCATAATCTTTATGGATTTCAAAAAAAGAATCTTCATCAATAATACCTTTAATAACCTCGTGCATATCGTAAGGTTTATTGGCATTATCAGGCACAATGCTTCCCAGTATTTCCCTTACTTCATCTTTTAAGTTAAAGGGTAAATTTTTAGCGGTTTGTTTATTATTCTGCGGTAAATAACTCAATAATTTTTTAATATCCTCTAGACAAGCTACATCATTTGCGGAGGTAATATGTGCCACACCAGATTTTATGGAATGTGCCGTTGCACCGCCCAGTTCTTCACTGGTCACTTCCTCGTTGGTTACGGTTTTTACCACATTGGGGCCAGTAACAAACATATAACTGGTGTTTTCTACCATAATTGTAAAATCTGTCATGGCAGGAGAATAAACTGCCCCACCGGCACAAGGTCCCATAATGGCTGAAATTTGTGGAATTACACCTGAAGATTGTACATTTCTATAAAAAATATCGGCATATCCTCCTAACGATTTTACACCTTCTTGAATTCTAGCACCACCAGAATCGTTTAATCCGATTAGTGGAGCACCTACTTTTAAAGCGGCATCCATAATTTTACAAATTTTTTCGGCATGGGTCTCAGATAAAGCCCCACCAAAAACGGTAAAATCTTGAGCAAAAATATAAATCAAACGACCAATTATTGTACCGTAGCCAGTAACAACACCATCACCTAAAAATTGCTGTTTCTCCATACCGAAATCGGTTGTTCTGTGTGTAACAAGCATTCCCATTTCTTCAAAAGATCCTTCATCGAGCAAATAATCGATTCGCTCTCTGGCGGTTAGTTTTTTCTTATGGTGTTGTTTATCAATTCGTTTTTGACCACCACCTAATTTAGCTTCTGCAATTTTTTCTTCTAATTTCTTTTCTTTGGGATCCATAGTTAATTAGTTTGGCAATTGTAGTGTTTTTTTGTCTTCCAGATATTTTTTTATTGCGATAAGTGAAGCAATTTTAGCTTCTTGTTCTGTGTCTTTCTTAATTGCTTCTGGCGAGTAGTAATTTTTAACAAAATGCGTATCAAAATTCCCTGTACGAAAAGCTTCATGTTCGCAAACAAATTTTCCAAAGAATAACGTGGTCTCAATACCTTTTATTTGATAGTCTGTTATGGCTTTAATCATTAATTCAATAGCCTCTTCACGTGTGTTGCCATAGGTAATTAACTTTGCCAACATTGGGTCGTAGTATATGGGGACATCCATACCTTCTTCAAAGCCATTGTCAACTCGGATATTTTCTCCGATAGGTATTTTATAGATTTCTAATTTACCTACACTTGGCAAAAAATTATTCAACGGATCTTCGGCGTAAACTCTTAATTCTAAAGCGTGACCATTAATTTTTAAGTCATTCTGATTGATTGGTAATTCCTCCCCACGGGCTACACGAATTTGAAGTTCAACCAAATCCACACCAGTAATCAATTCTGTAACAGGATGTTCAACTTGTAATCTGGTATTCATTTCCAAAAAATAGAAGTTATGGTCGGCGTCCAAAAGAAATTCCACCGTTCCCGCCCCTAAATAATCACACGCTCTTGCAACGTTAATGGCCGCTTCCCCCATTTTTTCTCTTAGTTCAGGTGTTAAAACCGAAGACGGGGCTTCTTCCACCACTTTTTGATGGCGACGTTGTATACTGCATTCCCTCTCAAATAAATGCACAATATTACCATGGTTGTCTGCCATAATTTGAATTTCAATATGCCTTGGAGAAGCCACATATTTTTCTATGAACACAGCACCATTACCAAATGCGGAAGTAGCTTCACTAATGGCACGATTCATTTGTTCTTCAACATCTTTTTCTTTTTCTACCACTCGCATACCTTTACCACCACCACCGGCAGCTGCTTTGATCAAAATTGGAAAGCCAATTTCTTTGGCAATTTGAATTGCTTCTTTCGTGTCGGTTACGGCTCTATCAATACCGGGAACCATAGGAATATCATAATTTTTAACAGCCTCTTTTGCTTCTAATTTATCCCCCATCATTTTAATGGCCTTTGATTTTGGACCGATAAAAATAATATTGTTTTTTTCGCAAAATTCGGCAAATTCGGCATTTTCGCTTAAAAAACCATATCCCGGATGGATTGCATCCACATTCAATTTTTTGGCAACTTCAATAATTTTATCACCACGTAAATAGGATTCGCTAGATGGTGGTTCTCCAATACAAACAGCTTCATCTGCAAATTTAACATGTGGTGTATTTCTATCCGCCGATGAATAAACGGCAACAGTTTTGATACCCATTTTTTTTGCCGTTTTCATTACTCTGATAGCAATTTCCCCTCTGTTGGCTATTAGTATTTTATTTATCTTCATATCTTACGATTCAAACTCAATCAATAATGTTCCTTTCTCTACTGTGTTTCCTTTAATGGCAGTTATAGATTTTATAACTCCATCGCGTGGAGAGGTAATTACATTTTCCATTTTCATGGCCTCAAGTATTAATAATGTCTCATCTTCTTTTACTTCTTGTCCTACTTTTACATTGATATCTAAAATCAAACCGGGCATTGGAGCTTTGATAGTATTAACATTTTTTGTTGATGCCAAGGCAAAGCCCATTTCATTAATCAAATTGTCTAAAGGACTTGAAATAGATACTTCATAAATAGTATTGTTAACTTTTATGACATATTGTTTTTGGTTAAAATTAGAGCTTGTAATTTCAGCGGTATAAGATTTGTTTTTTTGGAGCAAGTGAAATTTGTTTTCTGAAATTGAAACGGCGTCTAGTGAAGAGATTTCATCATCCGAAATATCAAATTCAAAAGTTTGATTCACTTTAACTTTATACTCGTTGCTCATTTTAAAATTGTTAGGCGTTTCAGATTATTTTAATTCTTGCTACTAAAATAAATCTTTTAATTTTAAATTACCGTTTTTGTCCAATCTAGCCAAAATCTTTTGAAATGCAATGGCGGTTATCAGTGCGTCTCCAGTAGCGGTATGGCGGTCAGTTTTTTCAATTTTCAATTCTTCGCAAAGATCGTCCAAGCTGTAATTTTTTAGATTTTCTTGATATACCAAGTGTTTCGATTTTTTGAAAAGCACACCTGTATCCAGATATTGATTTCTAAGCTTTCCTAAATTATTTCTCAGTAGCATACGGTTCATCATTTCAATGTCAAAACCCACATGGTGCCCTACTAAAATATCATTTTTCACATAACTTAAAAATTGTTTGATGGCTTCAATTTCCGTTACTTTACTCTGATTGGGATTGTTTTTTAGGATTTCATGAATTTCGACCGATTCAGATTTAAAAACCTCTTGTTGAACATACACCTCAAAAGTGTCGTTAACATTAATGGTATTGTCTAAAACGGAAATAGCCCCAATAGATAAAACTCTGTCTTTTACAACATTGAGACCTGTAGTTTCGGTATCAAAAACTACAAAGCGAGTTTCTGACAATAATTTTTTTTCATCTTTTTTAAAACCCTCTAAATACGTTTTGTACGAATCGGGATAGTTCTTTTTTTTAAATAAGCTACCAATGCCAAACATTATAAATTGTACTAAATTAGTTTGTTATTCTAAAACGAAATTTTAATAATTCCTGAATTTCTCTAATGGGTTTAAAACAGCGTTTTAGTTTTAATTTTTCTTCCTTGCTTAAAGTTTCTAAATTTATAAATTTTCCGGAATCGTTATTTGCCAGACCTTGTTTGGTCTTGAATTTTAACAATGCTTTAAAAGCATAAGAGCAAGAATCATATAATTCCTTGTTCTCGGGTTCTAATTCCGCTAATGTTTCGTATCGGAGGGCTGTATTGTTTATGTTTTTTATTCTATGCGATAAAATCAACAAACGAGCGGCATCTATCAAAGGCATTAAAGCTCTAACTTTTATATTGAAAAAATCTTCATACTCACCATTTTTTTCCAGTACCAATTGTCTAAAAAAACCTAGCGGGGGCGGACTTATTAAAATATCTTTTGCCAGCTGTGTTAATAGATTTGAAGATTGATCTAAAGCTTTAAAAATACTATCCGTTAAACTTTCGATCATCAATTTATTACCATAAATAATATTGTAATCAAAAAATATGGAGGATAAAAGAATAGCTTTTTCGTTGGGCCTTAAAATCCAACTTTCAAATTGATTTTTCCAAGCTGTTAAGGACATGCACCATTGCGGATTGCTTGCCATCATTTCCGCTGGACAATATTCATATCCTATTTTGTGCAATGACTTTGTGATATGCCCCGAAAGTTTTAAAAAATACGCTTGTGTTTCTTCATATTTATTTTTAGGAACGTTTTCAAAAACCAAAGCACTGTCTTGATCTGTATATAACAATTGTTCACTTCTGCCTTGGCTGCCCAATGCGAGCCAAATAAATTGGACTGGAGGAGAAGTGTCCATTTTTCTTAAAGCGTTTTCTATAACACGATAGGTGATAGCATCGTTAATTCCCGAAATTATTTTAGTAATATGTCTTATCGGAATATTTTGATCTAAATACGACTGCAACAAATAGTGTGTTTTGCTTCTAACACTTCTCAATCGTTTGGTGCTTTGAGCCCTTTTTATTTCTTTTAAAAGTGCCGAAGGGCTATTACCTAAGGATATTAAAATATCATGTTGGGTTAGAATACCGATTAAAGCGGAATGGCTTGTTCCGTCTTTGGTTACGCACAAATGATCTATATTGTACTTTATCATTTGCAGTTGAGCTTCGGCAATGGTAATGTTCTTTTTACATGTTTTTACGGGGCTGGACATAATATTTTTTACCTCGGTATCGATAGGGAACTTACCGGTGGCAACGTTGTGCTTTAAATCACTATTGGTAACAATACCAACGGGATTGCTTTTAGAATTGACCACGACAATACAACCAATATTATGTTGGCTCATTTTTATTGCAGCTTCCTTTACAGTTGTATCTCGTTTGCACTTAATTGGTTTCTTGGTGTATTTTACAGACTGTAAATTTGAAATGTCTTCATTGTTCGAAGGTATATAGTCTTGAAATATTTCAACACTTTGTTCTTGCGTGTAGGGGTCAAAGGCGTTAGATGCAAATGTAGTAATTAGATATTTATTTATTTTTTTATCGTTATCCGAAACACGTTGAAAAATAGCTATAGGGATAGCATAAATAATGGACTCTTCATTGGCGGTGGCCTCTAGGGTGTAATTTTCCTCTGCCAACAAAGCTCGCAAACCGAATATATCTCCGCCATCGCAAATATCGACCATTTCTTTTTGCCCCGATTTTTTTCTATACAATCCAACAGCACCATTTCTGACGATGTAAAAGTCCTCGTGATATTTTTCGTTTTCGCTAAAAACAGTTTTTCCTTTTTCTAGATATATTATCTTAACCTCTTCCGAAATTGTTTTTAATTTTTCATCATTTAACAAATCAAACGGCGGAAACTTTTTGATAAAATCTTTGACCCTTTCGGCAATGGAATTCTTCATTCAGTTGTTTAAAATTTAGGATTGGCCCTTCTTTTAATCGAAATAACTAAAAGTCTCACCGTCTTTAATTTGCAATAACGATTCGTAAATCAATCTGATTACGTTTTCAACATCGTCTTTATGTACCATTTCAACAGTGGTGTGCATGTAACGTAACGGTAAGGAAATCAATGCACTTGCTACACCACTGTTGCTATAAGCAAAGGCATCTGTATCTGTTCCCGTGGCACGAGATAACGCGGCTCGTTGAAAAGGAATTTTTTGTTTTTCGGCGGTTTCGGTAATCAAATCTCGTAATTTTTGCTGAACCGCAGGTGCATAAGCCACAACTGGTCCCTTACCAGTTTCACAATGCCCCTGTTTCTTTTTCTCGATCATTGGCGTAGTAGTGTCATGGGTTACATCGGTAACAATAGCTGCGTTGGGCTGAATTCGTTCTGCTATCATCTGTGCACCGCGTAATCCAATTTCTTCCTGAACGGAATTTACTATGTACAATCCAAAAGGTAATTTCTTTTTGTTCTCTTTTAACAATCTGGCAACTTCGGCAATCATAAATCCGCCCATTCGGTTGTCTAAAGCCCTACATACAAAATTGTCTTTATTTAGGATGTGAAATTCATCTGGATAGGTAATTACACAGCCCACATGAACACCTAATTTTTCAACTTCATCTTTGGTTTTGCAGCCACAGTCAATAAAAATATTATCAGGTTTAGGTGCTTCTTCTTTCGATTTATTGCGTGTGTGTATTGCCGGCCAACCAAAAACACCCTTAACTATACCTTTTTTGGTGTGTATATTTACGATTTTACTTGGAGCAATTTGATGGTCTGAACCGCCATTTCTAACTACATAAATCAACCCATTATCAGATATATAATTTACGTACCACGAAATTTCATCGGCATGACCCTCAATAACTACTTTATATTTTGCTTTTGGATTGATAACGCCAACTGCGGTTCCGTAAGTGTCCGTAATAAATTCGTCCACATAAGGTTTTAGGTATTCCATCCATATTTTTTGCCCGTCCCATTCATAACCTGTGGGTGATGCATTGTTTAAATATTTTTCTAAAAATGTAATTGATTTTTTTGTGAGGATACTGTTTTTCGACATAATCTTAAGTTAAGTTTAATAATTTATCTCAAAATTAACGTTTATATTTTAAACGCTATGAATAGAATCTAGTAATTTTGGAACGATTTTAGTACAGGTATTTATATGAAGAAAATTTTGATTATATTATTTTTATGTTCATCGTTTTTTACAATAGCACAAATCGTAAAAAAGGATACCATTATTGACGATAAAATATTGATAGAGGGAGACTCCATCATGTTTACATTGGACGATGTGATGGTACTGAGCAAATTAAAGTTCAACTCTACCAAAGAACAGCGTTATTATTACTGGTATTGGAAAAAGGTGCACAATGCCTACCCGTTTGCGAAATTGGCAGCGGAAAGATTATTACAGCTCAATGCACAATTAGAGAAAATAAAATCGACCAGAAAACGTAAAAAGCATATTAAAAAGATGCAAAAGTTTATGGAAGATGAGTTTACGGATAAATTAAAAAAAATGACCCGAACCGAGGGTAGAATATTAATAAAATTGATACACCGGCAGACTGGATTGACCACTTTTGAATTGATAAAAGAATACCGTAGTGGTTGGAAAGCTTTTTGGTACAATACCACGGCGGGGTTGTTTAAATTATCACTTAAAAGTGAATACCATCCTGAAAGTGAAGCGATTGATTTTTTAATAGAAGATATTTTACAGCGTTCTTTTGTGCAAGGTAAGCTTGAAAGACAAAAAGCGAGACTAGCTATAGATTATCTAGAACTGGTGCCAAAATATAAAAATATTGATATTGTTGAGGTTGTGAACAATAGAGATAAATAAATGGTCTGAAATATTTTTTCTATTTGCAACTTTAAACTCTTTTAATAGGTAATCCCTAACAAAACAACCTTGCAGAGCAGAAAACCAAAGCGTTTATCCAAATAAATCCAATCCAGGAATATTTGGCATTCCGTCTTTCGCAGCTGCTGCCATTTCAGCTTCATTAATTTCGTTAGCTTTCTTAAGAGCATCGTTGAGTGCAAGTATTAAGAAATCTTCCAACTGTTCTTTGTCTTGGAAAAGACTATCGTCAATTGCGATGTCCTTGACCGCTCTATTGGCCGTAACCGTTACCTTTATTTTCCCTTGATTGGAAGTGCCTTCAACTAAAACCGTATCTAATCGTTTTTTGGTTTCCTCTATTTTTTGTTGGGTTTCTTTAAGTTTGCCCATCATACCTTGTAAATCTCCAAACATTGTTTATTGTTTAATCTTGTGATAGTTTAATTGTGCAACCATTCCCTGCAAATTTACTATTTTTACCGTGAAATCCTAAAAAGTTAAAAATGAATAAAATTGTTCCTATTTTCCTGATTGTTCTCATTACTTTTGTTGCTTCATGCAAAAAAGAAAATATGCAAGCCCAAGATGATATTAAGCCACCAGTTGCCGATGTAGTTCCCAAAGAAATGGAAATTCATGGTGATACCAGAATTGACAATTATTATTGGATTAGATTGTCTGACGAGCAAAAAAATGCTGAAAGCCCTGATGAGCATGCACAAAAGGTTAGAGATTATTTAAATGCAGAAAACGACTATTTTGAGAAAAAGTTGGGTCATACTGAAGAATTCAGAGAGGAATTATTTCAAGAAATGAAATCAAGGATTAAAGAAGACGATGAATCTGTACCTTATAAAGATAATGGGTATTACTACATTACACGTTATGTAAAACATGGTCAATATCCAATTTACGCCCGTAAAAAAGAGACGCTGGAAGCTGATGAGGAGTTATTGTTCGATGTCAATAAAATGGCAGAAGTTCATGAATATTATCGCCTAGGAGGCTTAAATGTGAGTCCTAACAACAAAATGGTAGCTTTTGCCGTGGATACGATTAGTCGTCGTCAATACGTACTACAATTCAAAAATTTAGAAACCGGCGAAATCTTGCCCGAAAAGATAGAAAACACTTCGGGTTCTTCGGTTTGGGCAAATGATAATAAAACGGTTTTTTATACTAAGAAAAACCCAACCACTTTACGTGCAGAAAGGGTATTTAAACATATTTTAGGTACGGACCCTAAAGAAGATGTTGAAGTTTATTACGAAGAAGATGATACCTACAGTACCTACGCCTTTAAGACAAAATCCAATCAATTTATAGCCATTGGGTCTAGTAGCACTTTAACAACTGAATATCAGGTTTTAAGTGCAAATAATCCTGACGGTAAATTTAAAGTTGTACAACCAAGGATTAAGGGGTTGGAATATCATATTTCGCACTTTAAGGATAATTTTTATATCTATACCAATAAAGACGAAGCGTCAAATTTTAAATTGATGAAAACGCCAATTAACAAGACAGGCTCAGAAAACTGGGTAGATGTTATTCCACACAGAGAAGACGTTTTATTAGAGGATATATCTATTTTTAAGGACTATTTGGTATTGGAAGAACGTACAAACGGATTAAATAAAATTCGAATTAAAAGATGGGACGGAACGGCTGATGAATATTTACCATTTAATGAAGAAACCTATTCGGTAAATGTTAGTAATAACCCTGAATTTGATACAGACACCCTGAGGTATGCCTATAATTCTTTTACAACTCCAGCGTCTATCATTGATTATAACATGAAGGATAAAACCAAAGAAATCAAAAAAGAACAAGAGGTTTTGGGCGGTAAATTTGATAAGGATAATTACACAAGCGAAAGAATATGGGTCACTGCTAGAGATGGAAAAAAAGTGGCAGTTTCAATCGTTCATAGAAAAGATACCAAATTAGGAAAGGACACACCATTGTTGCTTTATGCTTATGGTTCTTACGGAAATACTATTCCCGACGGATTTAGCACTACGCGTTTAAGTCTGTTGGACAGAGGTTTTGTATATGCCGTGGCACACATTCGCGGTAGCCAATATTTGGGCAGGCAATGGTATGAAGATGGAAAACTGTTTAAAAAAATGAATACGTTTACCGATTTTATAGATTGCTCCAAATATTTGATTGAAAATAATTATACATCGGCTGATCATTTATATGCTATGGGTGGATCGGCCGGTGGATTGTTGATGGGAGCTGTTGTTAATATGAATCCTGAATTGTATAACGGCGTGGTGGCTGCCGTACCATTTGTAGATGTGGTTACTACCATGTTGGACGAAACCATTCCACTAACTACCTTTGAATATGACGAATGGGGCAACCCGAACGAAAAAGAGTATTACGACTATATGTTGTCTTATTCCCCTTATGATAATGTTAAAAAACAAGATTATCCTAATATGCTGATTACAACCGGTTTGCATGATAGTCAAGTCCAGTATTACGAACCTGCAAAATGGATTGCCAAATTAAGGGCGTACAAAACGGACGATAATTTATTGGTCATGCATACAGACATGGAATCTGGACATGGTGGTGCTTCGGGCAGATTTAATGCTTTAAAAGATACGGCTAGGGATTATGGGTTTATCCTCGAAATGGAAGGAATAAAGGATTAATTATCAATTATTTATAATCCAAAAATGGGTTTTTTTATTAGATTTTTAGAGCGATTTAAAAAAAAGCAGTAAATTTGTCCGTTAGTTAATAATAATTAGAATTGATTTTTTATGAGTCATAAATTAGGTATTAACCAAAACATTTTAGAGCTTATTGGTAATACACCAATGATAAAGTTAAATAAAATTACCACCAAATTAAAAGGTAAGTTCTATACAAAGTTTGAAGGTTACAACCCAGGTCATTCAACCAAAGATAGAATTGCCTTACATATTATCGAACAAGCCGAAAAACAAGGCTTAATCAAAAAAGGAACTACAATTATAGAAACTACATCTGGTAATACAGGTTTTAGTATTGCCATGGTCAGCATCATAAAAGGTTACGATTGTATTTTAGCGGTATCTTCCAAGTCATCAAATGATAAAATAGATATGCTAAAAGCGATGGGTGCAAAAGTTTATGTTTGCCCAGCTCATGTTAGTGCTGATGATCCTCGTTCTTATTATAATGTAGCTAAAAAATTGCATTCTGAAATTGCAGATTCGGTTTATATAAATCAATATTTCAATCAGTTGAACATTGATGCCCATTATAATACAACTGGTCCCGAAATTTGGGAACAGACCAATGGGGCAATAACACATTTAGTTGCCGCTAGCGGTACAGGAGGGACTATTTCTGGAACAGCAAAATATTTAAAGGAACAAAATCCAAATATTAAAATTATAGGCGTTGACGCTTTTGGTTCGGTACTGAAAAAGTTCCACGAAACCGGTGAGTTAGATATTAATGAAAGCTATCCATACCGTATTGAAGGTTTAGGTAAAAATTTAATTCCTACCGCTACTGATTTTGATATTATTGATGAATTTGAAAAGGTAAATGATGAGGATAGTGCCCATAGAGCTAGAGAAATAGCCTTAACAGAGGGGATTTTTGCGGGTTACACAAGTGGTGCAGCCATGCAAGCTGTTTTTCAATTGGCAGAAAAAGGAGAGTTTGACAAAAACAGTAAAGTTGTTGTTGTTTTTCCAGATCACGGTTCAAGATATATGAGTAAAGTCTATAGCGACCAATGGATGCAAGAACAAGGCTTTTTTGATACTGAAAAATTTGCTCAAGCGGAAATTGAGCATATTAAATAAAATTTTTAAATAAAATAATAAGGGCTTCATTTCTGAAGCCTTTTTTTATGCTTTTTATATTATTTTCATTTAAAAATAGTACCTTGTTAAAAAAGAGTTGCCAAGTAGCTTAAAATACATTAAAAAATTAGTTACTTTGCAATATTAAATAGAGATGTTAGATGAAAGATTTATTTGAAAGAATAATTAAAGATAAAGGACCATTAGGTAAATGGGCCGAACAAGCAGAGGGATATTATGTTTTTCCCAAATTAGAAGGGCCTATATCCAATAGGATGAGCTTCAATGGGAAAAAAGTAATTACATGGAGTATTAATGATTACTTAGGTTTAGCGAATCATCCAGAAGTGATAAAGGCAGATGCAGAGGCTGCTGCTGAACACGGTATGGCTTACCCAATGGGTGCCAGAATGATGTCGGGCCACACTACTTTTCACGAGCAGTTAGAGCAAGAATGTGCTGAATTTGTGAATAAAGAGGCAGCCTATTTGGTCAATTTCGGGTACCAAGGTATGGTTTCAGCCATAGATGCGTTGGTAACAAAGCACGACGTTATTGTTTACGATATGGACACACACGCTTGTATTATTGATGGCGTGCGTTTACATGCAGGTAAAAGGTTTGTTTATAAACATAATGATGTTGACAGTTTAGAAAAAAATTTAAAAAGAGCCACTAAAATGGCTAATGAAAATGGTGGAGGCATTCTAGTTATATCCGAAGGTGTTTTTGGCATGCGTGGAGAGCAGGGTAAACTCAAAGAGATTGCAGCACTTAAGAAAAAATATAATTTCAGATTTTTAGTAGATGATGCTCATGGCTTTGGTACATTGGGAGAAGGCGGTAGAGGAGCAGGAGTAGAGCAAGGTGTTCAAGATGATATTGACGTGTATTTTGCAACATTCGCAAAATCTATGGCGGGTATTGGTGCTTTCTTTGCAGCCGATAAGGATATAATACAATATTTAAAATACAATATGCGTTCGCAAATGTTTGCCAAATCATTGCCTATGGCTATGGTTAAAGGAGCTTTAAAACGTTTGGACATGTTACGCACCATGCCAGAGCTTAAAGAAAAACTCTGGGAAAATGTAAATGCACTTCAGTCAGGACTAAAAGAAAACGGATTTGACATTGGTAATACCAATACCTGTGTAACGCCCGTGTTTTTAGAAGGAGATATTCCTGAAGCTATGGCAATGGTCAACGATTTAAGGGAAAACCATGGTATCTTTTGCTCTATTGTGGTGTATCCAGTTATTCCAAAAGGAATGATTTTGTTAAGGATGATTCCGACGGCGGCACACACTTTACAAGATGTAGAAGAAACAATTGTGGCTTATTCTGCCATAAGAGATAAACTAAAACAAGGTGTTTATAAAAAAATAGCAGAGGCTATGCTCGGGTAGTTAAGCAGAGAATCACTTTTTATTTTTTATGAAAAATTGTGTGAATCGCTTATCCCGAACGACCATAGGGAGATTCGGGAACTCATCAATTAGACTACTATAAAAAAAGATAATATCCCAAATTCCAATAGTGGAGTTTGGGATTTTTTTGTTTCGGGATTATCAAAAGTAAAATAAACCGTAAATTAGTCATTCAAAATCAACAAATAAAATGGCATACGATGAGCATTTAGGTGAACGAATCACCGAAATCTTAAAAACTAAAAACGTTGATTTTTACAGCAAAAAAATGATGGGTGGGTTGATTTTTTTAATCAATGAAAAAATGACTTGTGGTATTCATATTGATAAAAAATACGGAGACAGTTTGCTAATGGCAAAAATTGGGGTTCAGGCCTATGAAGAAGAAATAAAAAAAGAAGTTTGTCTACAGATGGATTTTACTGGCAGACCTATGAAAGGTTATATTTTTATAACACCCAAAGGTTTTGATTTAGAATCGGATTTAAAATATTGGATAGATAAAGCCTTAGATTTAAATAAAACATTAAAATAACCACTTCAAATGCAATACACTCCAAAATCAATCAGAGCCTTTATTGGAGCAAAGAATTATGAAATTTCAAGAAATTCTTATCAAGACATGGGTTTTGAAGAATTTATAACCTCACCTAAAATGTTGTATTTTAGATTAGCAGATTTTGGATTTTATTTGCAAGATTATTTCGTGAGAGATTGGGTGGACAATAGCATGTTGTTTTTAGAAGTTGAAAATTTAGAAAAGCATTTTGAAGGAATTAAAAACCTAAATCTCGATAAAAAATATAAAAACGTGCGTATCTCCGAAATAGTCAAAAACGATTGGGGAAATGAATTTTTTATACACGACCCTTCAGGCATATTATGGCATATCGGTGAGTTTAAAATTTGAATTATTAATTTAAGAAGTAGCTGTAGTGCATAAATTAAATAAATGAGATCAATAGAGCTAATATTATTAATACTGGCATATTCCACCATAATAATAACAATATTTGTTATCTTAATTTGTTATAAAAGAAATATGGAAAATTGGGAAACCATTGCGTTTGCCTTTTCATTGCTTCTTTTTATAATATCGATAACAATACCCCTATTCGTTTATGAAAATAATACATCCGAAGCTGCTAATGGGTTTATTCTTATCTCAATGATTTTTATAGGTCTTACCACTCCATTGAGTATTCTTCCGGAAAGGCAACATAAAGTACCCTCATATTTGATTAAGGTACTTTACATTATCACAATTTTACTTGTTTTAATTGCTTGCGTTGCCTTTTTTGTCGATAAGATTGCTTATTTAGAAAACGTAATTGTAGCATTTTTAGGAATATCAGTAATTCTATCCATGTTCTTGATACGTAAGACAAAACCAAAAAAAAATGTGGCTCACCTCGAAAAAGTAAATCGGATTTTTGCAATAGTTTTTTTGATTGTAGTACCAATGTCTCTTGCAGCTAATTATATATTCGTGGATAAAGGTTATAACTTAAGAATTGGATTTACCTTACCATTGGTCTTTATCCTTCTTGCATTAAACAAGCTTTTGGATGATTTACAAAGACTGTATTTAATTAAGCCGCATCTAGAGCTAAACGAACAACACTTTAAAAATTATTCACTTTCAGATAGAGAAAAAGAGGTTGCTAAATTACTAGCAAAAGGAAAAACCTATAAACAAATTTCAGAAATGCTTTTTATATCCATGCCTACTGTAAAATCACATGCCAGTAATATTTATAAAAAATGTGGTGTCAAGACAAGATCAGAGCTTATTGTACTTTTAATCAATTAGTCACCATTCATTATGTTTCCGCTTTCACTTCTCATACTTTTGTATGATTTTAGTGTAGCATACATATTTTCTACAAAAGTATGACACTCTAATTATAATCATGACTATATATTTGTCCAAACAAAAGATTAAAAGTTATGATAAAAACTTTATTAACATTCGTATTAATGTCATGGAGTATGATAGGATTGGCTCAGAAAGAATCCATAAAAGAGGAAAAGAAAACTCGTTTTTTTATTGCCTATGAAATTGGAGAAGCTGTATTCAATAAATTTCAATCTCATTCTGGCGAAATAGGATTAAGGTTTAGAAACAATCATTTACTACGACTAGTTCATATGAATGTAAATTTGTCAGAACAACACCTGTCTTCTTCTTTTGCAAAAGCTGTTGATGGCCCCAATGTTAAGGGTAAATTTTTTGGATTTGAAGCTTTTTACGATTTTACGGTCTTTAGGGATAAACTGTACGTAGGACCCTCGGTCGGATATTACAAAAGTGAATACAATCACACTATTTTAGATGAGGAGCTTAAAAATGATTTTTCACCGACTATTGGCGTCGGTATAAGTTATAGAGAAACAAACCTATTCGGCGTGAAAGGCTTATTTACAACCTTTTCAATTCCCTTAAGAATAGATTTAAAACCAACGAAAAAAACAAAATTGGGTGAAACGACCATTGTTGGCGGTGTATTTGATCAAAATATTTGGTTTTTTATAGGTTTTGAATTTTAAAAGTAAATTTAAAAAAATGATTCTAAAATCTCAATCTGGCTCTAGCAGTAACATCTAAACCATCAAATTGCTTATCCAAAAATTTATAATATCCAACTATGCCGATCATAGCTGCATTATCCATAGTATATTCAAATTTGGGAATATACGTTTTCCAATTATATTTGCTTTCAGCTCCTTTTAAAACCTTCCGTATTTCGGAATTGGCAGACACACCTCCGGCAATAGCAATATGTGTAATTCCAGTCTGTTTTACAGCTTTTTTTAATTTAGCCATTAAAATAGAGGTAATGGTAAACTGTATGGAAGCACAAATATCGTTGAGGTTTTTTTCAATAAAATTAGGGTTCTCTTTTACATTATTCTGAATAAAATAGAGAATAGCCGTTTTTAATCCGCTAAAGCTAAAATCTAATGGGTTTTTAGTTCTAGGTTTTGGGAATTCAAAGGCTTTCGGATTTCCCAATTGTGCATATTTATCAACTAAAGGACCGCCAGGATATGGCAACCCCAATATTTTAGCCGATTTATCGAAAGCTTCACCCACTGCATCATCAATGGTTTCGCCAATCACTTCCATGGTAAAATAATCTGTAATTTTTACAATTTGTGTATGTCCACCACTTATGGTTAAGCATAAAAAAGGGAAAGGTGGTTTTTGTTGACTTTCATCATCAATAAAATGAGCCAAAATATGAGCCTGCATATGGTTTAACCCGATTAAAGGAATGTTCAAAGCCAATGCCATTGATTTGGCGAAAGAGCTACCTACTAATAAAGATCCCATTAATCCGGGACCTTGTGTAAAAGCAACTGCATTCAACTGTTTTTTATCGATTCCGGCTTGTGTTAACGCTTGGTGCACAACGGGCACAATATGTTGTTGATGTGCTCTTGAGGCCAATTCAGGAACCACACCACCATATTTTGAATGAATTTCTTGATTTGCCACAACATTACATAGTACTTTATCGTTGTGTAAAATAGCCACCCCTGTATCATCGCAAGACGATTCTATGGCCAAAATATATGTCGAATTTTTTGTTGTCAATTTTATTTAAAATAAATTTCTGCAAACCTTATTTATCAATTAGTGAGCAGAAGTTGCATTTAGGTTAAGATTTGTATTTAAGGCACAAATTTTGTACCTGTAATTATTGTATTTTTAACACGGCAAATTTATAACATTTAAAACTATCAAAAGAGCAAGAAAAATAATTGTTAGAACACTACTGATTTTATTATTATTGGTAGTAGTATCCGTTGCTCTACTTTCATTACCTGTGGTACAAACCAAACTTGCCAAAGTTGTAACTAATAATATAAATAATAAGTACAATACCAATATTCTTGTTGAAAAAGTAGATTTATCTTACTTGGGCAATGCCAAGTTAAAGGGTGTGAAAATTAATGACCATCATAACGATACTTTAATTTATGTGGATGAGCTTACAACATCCATTTTCAGCTATAAGAATATTTTGGATAATAAGCTGGAACTGGGTGAGGCGGATGTGCAAGGCCTTAGAATGATTATGAAAACTTACAAAGGAGAAGATGAGGATAATCTTTCTATTTTTATTGATAAGTTTGACGATGGTGATGATACGCCATCGGCAACTCCATTTTTATTAACTTCCTCAAAATTAAATATCGACAATGGTAATTTTTACCTATTCGATAAAAACAAACAGGAAGATGCTATTGTTTATTATAGAAATATAACGGGTATTGTAGATAATTTTAAAATTGAAGGCCCAGAAGTTTATGCAAATGTTCGGAGGGTCTCATTAATTGAAAATCATGGTATTGAAGTTACGCAATTGACTTCTAATTTTATATACACCAGGTCAAAAATGACTTTTGACTCTACGTATTTGGCAACGGAAAATTCTACGATTAGTGCCGATTTTACTTTTAACTACAACAGGGAAGATCTTGCCGATTTTAATAATAAAGTCCTAATTAATGCTAAAGTCACCAAAGCAGCTGTGTCTTTAATTGATTTAAATAAGTTTTACAATGAGCTAGGGTTAAACGACAAGGTAAATTTTACAACAGAGCTAAAAGGAACTTTGAACGATTTTAAGCTTAATAATCTTGAGTTGGAATCCAATAGAAAATCAATTATCAATGGTCATTTTCATTTTAAGAATGCCGTAACCAAAGAGAACGGTTTTTCGTTAACTGCTAACATTAATGAGCTTACTTCCAATTATGAGAATTTAAAAATATTATTGCCAAATCTTTTAGGTAAAAACTTACCGCCTTCAGTAAGCAGGTTGGGCAGATTTAGTGTTACAGGTGCATCTTATGTAACCACTGAATTAATGAATGCCGATGTTATCATAAAAACGGATTTAGGCAAAATTATTACTGATCTACAAATGACCAATATAGACGATGTAAATAATGCTAAATATGCTGGCGAAATTGAATTTGTAGATTTGGAATTCGGTAAAATTATACAAGATAGCCTAGTAGGTAAATTATCATTGATCGCTGATGTAAAGGGCAAAGGATTTACGCTTGATAATATAAACACCTCCATAGATGGTAATATTTTTAAGCATCAATATAAGGGCTATACCTATAATGACATTGACATCAACGGAGTATTCAAAAACAAACATTTTAACGGAAGTTTGGTCTCTAAAGATGAAAATTTGCAAATGAGTTTTACCGGTCTGGCCGACTTGTCTAAAAAAGTATATGATTTTGACTTTGTTGCTGATGTAACCTATTCGGATTTTAATAAGCTCAATCTTTTTAAAAGGGATTCGATGGCAATCCTTAAAGGAAAAATAGATATAAAGCTTCAAGGAAATACGTTGGACAATATGGCTGGTGAAATAAATTTTTCCGACGCTTCTTACACCAACCAAAACGATGACTACTATTTTACCGATTTTAAAATTACATCAGAATTCCAAGATAGTATTAGGGTTGTAACCATGAATTCCACAGATATTATCGAAGGTAAAATAAAGGGCATTTTTAAGTATGATGAAATAGGGAAACTAGCAACAAATTCATTTGCGGGTATTTATGCAAATTATAGTCCCGCTGTGGTAACAAAAGGCCAGTTTATTGACTTCAATTTTAAAATCTACAATAAAATTGTCGATGTTTTTTTCCCAAATGTAAAAATAGGGGCAAATTCAACCATTAAAGGCACTATAAGTTCTGATTCAGATAAATTTGAATTGACCGTAAAGTCGCCTCGTATTGATGCCTATGACAACCTTATTGAAAATATTAGGTTACAAATAGATAATAAAAACCCAATCTACAATACATTGTTAAGTGTAGATAAAATAAACACTAAATATTATAATGTAGCTGATGTTAATTTGGTCAACGTCACTTTAAACGACACTTTGTTTTTTAGAACGGATTTTGTAGGAGGTAAAGATTTAAAAGAAAAATTCGATTTAAGTTTTTATCATACCATTAATGAAAACAATAAATCGGTTGTAGGCTTGAAAAGGTCTAACATAGTTTATAAAGATAACAACTGGGCCGTAAACCCCAACAACAATAATCAAAATAAAGTAGTATTTGATAAGGCATTAAACACTTTTGCTTTTGATAGATTTACTGTTTCTCATGAAGACCAAGTCATAGATATGGCAGGTATAATCAATGGGAAAAGTAATAAGGATCTTACTTTAAATTTAAAAAATGTAGATCTTAACGGCATAACACCTTACATTGATGGTTTTGAAATGACTGGTCTTGTAAATGGAAGTGTCAATTATAAGCAATTGAACGGTGAGACTTTTCCGTTGGCCAATGTTTCTATAAACGATTTTTACATCAACAATATTAAGCAAGGCAACCTATTTTTAACGGCACAAGGAGATAATTCCGTTGAGCAATATCAAATAGCGGCAAGACTAACGAATGGGCAATTTGATGTTTTTATTGCTGATGGCGAAGTCGATTTTTCAGCTGAACAACCCACGATTCTTGCAAATTATAATTTTTACGAGTTTGATATAAGCTCTTTTAGTGATTTGGGCAAAGACGTTTTAACAGATATTAGGGGCAAGGTTAAGGGATTTGGAACTGTTTCTGGGTTACTTGAAAATCCCGATTTTAATGGAAAACTAACATTAGATAATGCAGGTATTAAAATACCTTACTTAAATGTTAACTATGGTTTGGCCAACAATTCTAAAGTTGAACTGAATAATCGCACATTTAAATTTTTGCCAACTGTAATTACCGATGTGGATAAGAATACAAAAGGTAATTTATTCGGTAGCATAATTCACTACAAGTTTAAAAAATGGTACCTGAATCTGAATATTGATACTGATAACTTGCTAGTGTTAAATACCGAGGAAGATGAGGAAGTTCAATATTATGGCACTGCATTTATGGACGGAACAGCCCAGATTAAGGGTTATACAGATCAGTTAACCATTAATGTAGAAGGTGCAACAATGCCGGGGACAGAATTTATAGTTCCATTAAGCGATGTTTCTACAATTGGAGATTCAGGCCTGATTAATTTTGTAACCTTGGCCGAAAATGGTGTGGATAAAAACAAACGAGAAGAAATTATTTTTGATAGACTAAAAGGCTTAAACCTAAATTTTGATCTTGAAGTTAGAGATAATGCCATTGCGGAAATTGTTATTGATAAAAATACGGGCAGTATTTTAAGAGGTAGCGGTAATGGCTATATGGGCATTGAAATAAATACAAATGGTAAGTTTGAAATCAATGGTGTATATGTTATTTCAAGTGGTATTTATGAATTTAGAAATATAGTCAATAAAGATTTTATAGTACAACCTGGTGGGCAGGTAATTTGGAACGGTAATCCGTTCGATGCCTTTTTAAATATAAAAGCCATATATAAAACAAAAGCAAACCCTTCAATTTTACTGGATAATATTGACCAAAGATCCAATAGAAAAATAGATGTAAACCTGATTGCAAAAATTACAGGCCAATTATTAAATTCCGATATAGATTTTGACATAGAACTTGTAAATCAAAATTCAAGTATAAACTCTGAATTAGATTTTAAATTAAGTAATGAAGATGCTAAAATGACACAGTTTTTCTCTTTATTGATGGCTAATTCGTTTATGCCATTAAACGATGGGAATTTGAATTTTGATGGTAACGCTGCTTTAACTGGAAACTTGTCGGAAAAAATAACCAAGGTGCTTTCAGGTATATTAAAATCAAAAGGAGATAAGTTTGAATTGGGGGTTAGTTATGATATTGCAAGTAGAAATGATGTAAGGTCATACGATTTGAGTGATCAATTAGGGGTTTCTTTTTCAAGCACCATTGCAGATAAACTTATAGTAAATGGTAAAGTGGGTGTGCCGGTTAGCACAAATACACAGCAAAACAATATTGTTGGTGAGGTTGAAGTCGAACTTCCGTTAAACGAAGAAGGTACTTTAAGGGCAAAAGCGTACACTCGGCAAAACGATATAGAATACGATGTTACCGATGTAGAAGGATATACACATGGTATTGGTTTGTCTTGGAGAGTTGATTATGACAATACGAAAGAATTGATGGATAAATTATTCCAAAGAAATGATAAAAAGAAATTTGAGAAAAAAGTTAAAGACAGTTTAAAAACCGAAAAAAAATTAATAAATATAGGATCGAGAAAAAAAGATTCATTGCCGCGTACCGTAAAAAATTAGAAACTGCTCCTTGGTTTTTATTAAGCGGTTTACTACTACATTTTATATTACAATTTCTAACGATAACGATTTCGTATAAAAGTTCCAAAAAGATAATAAATTACCTTAATTATTCTTAATTTTACGCTGCTTTTAAATAAGGGTAAAGAATGAAAGGAAATATAAAAAAAATAGGCGTTATGACTTCTGGTGGCGATGCCCCCGGAATGAATGCGGCCATCAGGGCTGTAGCAAGAGCCTGTTCTTATTATAATATTGAATGCATTGGTTTCTACAGAGGTTATCAAGGTATGATTGAAGGTGATTATATAGAACTTACTGCCAGAAGCGTAAAAAATATTATCAGTAAAGGAGGTACAATTTTAAAATCCGCCCGCTCTACAGAATTCAGAACAAAAGAAGGTAGAAAAAAGGCCTATGAACAAGTAAAAAAAGCAGGTGTAGATGCCTTGGTTCTAATAGGCGGCGATGGAACTTTTAACGGCGGTATAGTCTTTGGAAAAGAGCATGGAATTCCTTTTATCGGTGTTCCAGGTACAATTGATAATGATATTGCTGGAACTTCTTCAACTATTGGTTACGATACGGCATTAAATACCGTGGTGGATTGTATTGACAAAATCAGGGATACCGCTAGCTCGCACAATAGATTGTTTTTTGTTGAGGTTATGGGGCGTGATGCTGGTTTTATAGCATTGAATGCAGGAGTGGGAGCTGGTGCCGAAGAAATTTTATTGCCAGAAGAAGATTTAGGCTTGGATAGATTATTAGAATCTTTAAAGAAAAGTAAACGTAGCGGAAAATCTTCAAGTATCGTTGTAGTTTCAGAAGGTGACAAAACAGGTAAAAATGTATTTGAATTGGCAGAATACGTTAAAGAGAACTTACCGGGATATGAAGCTAGGGTTTCTGTACTAGGTCACATGCAACGAGGTGGTAGCCCAACATGTTTTGATAGGGTTTTGGCCAGTAAATTAGGAGTTAAAGCTGTGGAAAGTTTGTTAGATGGACAATCTAATGCCATGGTAGGGTTTATAAACAGTAAAGTAGTAACGACAAATATTGAGGAAGCCATAAAAGGCTCTCATGATATAAATAGAGAATTATTAAGAATATCTGATATATTATCAGTTTAAAAACTAAAATTATGATAAAAATAGGAATTAACGGGTTTGGTAGAATAGGGCGATTAGCGTTTCGTTCAGCAATGGAAAGGGATAATGTACAAGTGGTTGCCATAAACGACTTGTTGGAAGTAGATTATTTGGCATATATGTTAAAATACGATTCTGTGCATGGTGCTTTTAACGGAACGGTTGAGGTAAAAGATGGTGCATTGGTGGTTAACGGACAAACCGTTAGAATTACAGCAGAGCGTAATCCTGAAAATTTAAAATGGGACGAAGTAGGAGCTGAATACGTAATTGATTCAACGGGGATTTTTAAAGATATTGAAAAAGCATCTTTGCACATTAAAGGCGGAGCTAAAAAAGTGGTTATTTCTGCTCCATCACCAGATGCACCAATGTTTGTAATGGGTGTAAATAATAAAAAATTAAAAGCTACAGATACCATTATTTCGAACGCCTCTTGTACAACTAACTGTTTGTCTCCGTTGGTAAAAGTGTTAAATGATAATTTTGGAATTGTAGAAGGTTTAATGACTACTGTTCATGCAACTACTGCAACTCAAAATACTGTTGACGCTCCTTCTGCAAAAGATTGGAGAGGTGGTAGATCAGCTTTGGGTAATATTATTCCATCTTCAACCGGTGCTGCAAAAGCGGTAGGGAAGGTTATTCCTGAGTTGAACGGAAAATTAACTGGTATGGCATTTAGGGTGCCAACTATGGATGTTTCTGTAGTAGATCTTACGGTTCGTTTAGAAAAAGGAGCGTCTTATGATGAGATTAAAGCGGCAATGAAAAAAGCTTCCGAAAATGAATTGAAAGGTGTATTAGGATATACTGAAGATTTAGTGGTATCTCAAGATTTTGTAAGTGACCCTCGTACTTGTATTTTTGATGCCAATGCAGGAATTGCTTTAACGGATAATTTTGTAAAAGTAGTAGCGTGGTACGATAACGAAATGGGGTACTCCACAAAAATTGTTGACCTTATTGAGTACGCTGCAACTTTGTAATTAATACAAATTGTAAATAATATTAAAATCCTGCTTCGGTAGGATTTTTTTTGCTTTAATTTAGCGGTAGTTTCTGATTTTTAGTTCCAAATAATTAATAACCCATTAACTCGTTAACCAAGCGTGGAAACCCTTCTTTCATTCATAGTCGCTACAGCACTATTGGCCATTTCGCCCGGCCCAGATAATATTTACGTATTAATACAGAGTATAGCCAACGGGGTAAAATATGGTTTAGCAACGGTTTATGGTTTAATATCAGGTTGTATCGTTCATACGACATTAGTGGCATTTGGCGTATCAGCCATTATTAAAGAAAATGAAAATTTATTTTTAGCATTAAAAATATTTGGAGCGAGTTATTTGGTGTTTTTAGCGTATAAAGTGTATAAAAGTTCATCAAAAATTGACCTGTCTTCCAATAAAAAATCCCAGAAAAGTACGGGGCAATTATTCAAGCAAGGGTTTATAATGAATGTGTTGAATCCTAAAGTTTCTATCTTCTTTTTGGCATTCTTTCCCGCATTTTTATTTAGTGATGAACTGAGTACCGTAACCCAATTTTTTGTTTTGGGTTTGGTGTTTATGGCAGTTTCATTGGTAATTTTTTCTTTAATTGCCGTTTCAGCAGGGCAAATAGCCAACTATCTTAAAAGCAATAAGAAAATCGGATTGATTTTAAAATGGTTACAGATTGTCGTATTTATTGGGATAGCAATTTTTATATTATTTTCATAAAATAGTTATATCAAATTGTATCTTTGATTCTCGATGGGTAAGTTAAAAATCATAGAATGTCCAAGAGATGCCATGCAGGGCATCAAGTTGTTTATACCAACGGATATAAAAGCAATTTACATCAATCAGTTATTAAAAGTAGGCTTTGATACTATTGATTTTGGAAGTTTCGTTTCTCCTAAAGCCATCCCCCAAATGCGTGATACGGCCGAAGTACTTTCCCAATTGGAATTGAGTAATTCGACGAGTAAATTGTTGGCAATTGTAGCGAATGTACGCGGTGCAAATGATGCCTCTCAATTTGAAGAAATAGATTATTTAGGCTACCCTTTTTCAATTTCCGAAAATTTTCAAATGCGTAATACGGGTAAAACCATAGCGGAATCCGTACTCGTTTTAGAGGAAATTTTAAGTATTGCACACAAAACCAACAAAGAAGTTGTTGCTTATTTATCCATGGGATTTGGCAACCCCTATGGTGATCCTTGGAATGTTGAAATCGTTGCAGATTGGACTCAAAAAATGGCAACAATGGGCGTAAAAATAATTTCATTATCAGATACTATTGGCAGTTCAACACCAGACATAATAGAATATTTATTCACGAACTTAATACCAATGTATCCCAATATAGAATTTGGGGCTCATTTACATACCACGCCAAATACTTGGAAAGAAAAAGTCCATGCCGCATATAGCTCAGGTTGTAACCGATTTGATAGTGCTATAAAAGGATTTGGAGGTTGCCCCATGGCAAAAGACGAGTTAACGGGCAATATGCCTACCGAAAAACTAGTATCTTATTTTAAAGAAAAAAACGTTGATTTAGGTTTGAAAATTGCCGAATTTGATAAAGCATTCAACCAATCGGGTGAAGTATTCTTGTAACGACTATCGTATATCTCTAGATTTTTTATTTTCTTCACAAAAGCTTATTATTTGCTCAATTCTACTTACTCTTGTTTGTTCTCGTTTGGCCTGATTTAACCAATATAAATAGCTCTTTCTGTAACTAGGTGCGAAATTTGAGTAGTTTTCGAAAGCTTTCGGGTTTTTGTCAAATTCAATTTGCAAATCATCAGGAATAATTAAATTTTCTACATCGTCCAAAGCGGTCCATGAACCATTTTTCTTTGCAATTTTTATTTTTTCCAGACCGCTGCTGTGCATTAAGTCACCATCGATCAGTTCTTTAATATAGGTTTTATTGAGTTTGCTCCAAACACTTTTTGCATTTCTTGGGCAAAAGTATTGTCGTCTGCGTTCCTCATCTAACTTTTTAACGGTTGAATCTATCCAACCAAAACACAAAGCAACTTTTACGGCCTCTTCCCAACGCATACTGGGCATACTGCTCTCAACTTTATAAAAAATAAGATATACACCATTTTCAACAAGGTGGTTTTTTTCCAACCATTCTCGCCATTCAACATCAGTTTTAAAATAAAATTCGGGTAGTTCTGACATTTAAAATTGTTTTATAAATTTTGAAAATATGATTAAAATTAAAAAAGCTTGATAGGGTAAGTTCTTAATGAAACTGTCACTTACCAAACGATTCTTATCGAAAACTAGTCTTATTAGGCATTTAAGAAATAATAAAGCGTAAATATATTTCAATTTAGGATAAATTAAGTAAATATTTGTTTAGTTTACCGGTTGTAAGTTCGTCTAAAATTTTCAGTTTAAAAGGTTCTGAATATCGTCTAATTATTGTCATTTTTGTACATAATGTTTAAAATTACGTAGCCTATATTCAGGACGGGTCAAAATAAGAGACAACGTGTTTGTATAAGATTAGTTGCGGGTTTAAGCACCTAATTTAACAAATAAAAAACGAATAGAAAATCCGCAAGGATTTTTAGAAGTAGGCAAGAAGAAGCAATTACTTATAGCATGTTGTGTGCAGTGTTTTTTATTCTATGTATTTTCTTAAATCCGAAAGAATTAAATCAGCATCCAATATCTTTCCCTCATTGTCTATTAATATATATCTAGGGATTGACTTTATTTGGAAATGTTCTGCAAAAGAACTTTGAAATCCATTTGGGACATACAATTTTAAATTTCCAGGTACATCTAATTTTTCAATGTTTTCTTTGAAGTTTGTTATCTCTTCATCGATTGATAGTGAAATAACTGTTAATTGTTCACTATATTTCTTTTCTATAGATTTTACCTCTGGAAATTTGACAATACAGGGTTTGCACCAACTTGCCCAAATGTCTAATAAAATCATTTTATCTAGTTTATTCACGTCGAAATGGAAGTCATTTGATGATTGGTCTTTAAAAGTGAATTTAGGCACATTTTTTCCTCGTTCATAAGATTTCTTCTTACTTTCTGCTAAATTATATCTTAACACCAGTGTATTATAAGCCTCTTCATTTAGATATGTTTTAAATTTGTTGAACATTTTCATTGGGGGCGTTAAATTCAATGAATCTGGGAAATATTCAAATTCCAATGGATAGTATTTTAGGTCATCGTAAATGAGCATAGATTTTATAGGTTGTGGAAAATATTCCGAAATAATATTTTCTCTTAAAACGTATAGTTCCTGTTCCTTTTTGGCCTTATTTATTTCTTTTCCATATTTTTTTCTTAAGAAGTACTCAACTCCCATTTTTCCTAAAAATGATTTTAAACGTGAAGACTCTAAATATGGCTCTATCTTCTGGAAAGCAATTAAATCTTTATCAAAGTATTCAAAAAATAGACTGTCTTTTTTTAAGTTTCTAGTTCCAATAATATAGTCAAGATATACGTTATTCTTGAATGCTTTATTTTCGATTAGTTGTAGATTATAAAAATGTTTGTTTTTCTTTTCAGTTATGTAATCAGTCAATAATTTATTTTTTGTCTTGAAATATTCGTCAACTTGGTTTTTAAAATCATCAAATGAGCTTTTATAGTTCCATTCTTTGCTTTTTAAGTCTGCGTTCAATAATGCTTCTTGGATAAATTCATTTTCTCGCTCCGAAGTTCCCTCGTAATCATAAATATCATTTTTTTTGGATATTTTTAAATTTTCCGAAGGTTGCACGTATAGGTTGAGGACTTTTCCCTGTGATTGCAGATAGAGATATTGTGGCCTGTCTATTGATAGTTTTATCTTTCTTTCACTAGGATTATTGATGAGGATTGTATCATTGTAATCAACAAAATTATCAGAATACCTTGTAATTACTACTTGTTGTGGAAATTCTTCTAAGAAATCCAGTTCTATAAATTCTGATTTTTCTTCATTTTGACAACTAAAAAGAAAGAAAACAGCAATAATGATTATGTTGAATATTTTCATTTGTAATTTGTTTTTACATTGCATACAACGGTTTTGTGTATTGATTAGTGGCGTGTTTTAAGCACCTAATTTAGCAAATAAAAACCGAATTGGAAATCTGTGAGGAATTCCGTAAGTGATTGATAACCAGCCATTAATTATACACGGCTTATAACACGTAATTATTTCAACCTTGCCAATATTTTTTCTTCCGTAATTTTATTTCCAGGATGTATATCATTACCTCTTTCCACGATATTACCAAGTTTGTCAATTATGAAATATTGTGGTATTCCTTGAACATCCATTGTTTCTCTAAAAAACTTACTTTGATTTTTATCCATTAAATAGTGTTGTCCACCACCTAAATTAAAGTCAGAAACTAATCTTTTCCACAAATCTTCTTTCGATTCAATGCATAAGTATACAAAAGAGACATCTTTATCCTTAAATTTCCCCATCAGCTTTTTGGAATCTGGCATTGCTTTGATACAAGGTGAGCACCAAGTTGCCCAAACATCTAAATAGATTACTTTACCCTCATTTTTCGAAAGAATTTCAGAGAATGTTTCTTCAATGGGTGTGTCATTCATTTTAAGAAGAACTTCATTCGTATATACACCAGGTTTGTTGACAAAAGCTGATGTTTCTTCATAGTATTTGTTTAGGTTATCTTTTATTGAAGATAATTTAATAGTTTCAGTAATTAAGTCTTGATTGTTTTCATATCCATCTACTACGTTTTCATTAAATTGAGAAGTGTAATGATGGGATATTAGCAATTGGGCCAATAAATCGTTAGTAGTATTTTCTCTTATATACCCGATTACCAAGGAGTCGGCATTCATTTCCCCGTCAATCATATCGCCCATTATGCCGCTGAATTCATTATGAATAGCAGGGCTTACCGTATTCAGGGAATAGCTGTTGATTCTCTCGCTTAAATTTCTCCAAGAGACCATATTTGAGGCGGACATTACGGACAAATCGTTGTTAAAATCATAATAATTACTTGGCAAATCTTTCTTGCCAACACCATAGTCATTGAGGAAGTAATAATATGTTTCATAAGCGAACGAGGTAATCCATGATTCAGTTTCAGCGTTTAGTCTATTGTTACTTTTAAATTGGTTGATAAGTTCAGATTGTTTAAGTTTAATAGAATCCATCTCTAATATAAAACTGTTAACATCTTTATTGTATGAACTTTCTTGAATAGCTCCATATCCCAAATTATTTTCTTCTCTCAATATTTGAAAGTCAATGAGCAAATTATTTGTTTCCTGTCTATCTCCTTTAAAACGAACGGTTTTTAATAAATCCAAATTGTTTTTATTAGGACTAAACTCTAAATAAATACTATCTTCTGGATGATATATAAAATTTATATTAGCAAAACTTTTTTTATCTAAAATAAAAGCATCTAATGGAATTTTACTTTTTAGTTTAAATTTAAAGTTTCCTGCTGAATCAATTTTTAACGGTTCATTATATCTTTTGGTTCCGGGTTGAGAGTAAATTAAATATAGTTCAGCATTTTGCCCGTTAAAATCTTTTACTTTTCCACTAATATTAATCTCGTTGTAATCAGTTCGTTTTTCTTTGTAATTACAAGAAAACATTAATAAAAGTATTAATTGTGATATTAATAAAATTTTTTTCGTCATTCTGAATGTTTTTGGTTATGTTTTACAACAATTATATAACATGTATTATCATTTTATTTTAATCAATTTGTCCAAGGCTAAGTCAATTTCTTTGTAAGTTTCTTTTCCTCCACCTTCCAAGAAAAATTTTATCTTACCATCATTTCCAACAATAAAATGTTTAGGATAAGATAATTCAAAAAAGTTTTTGGTATGGCTAGACGTTACATATTGCTCATATTCAAACTTTCTTTTAGTTAAGAACTTTTTTATTTGGTCTTGAGTATTGTCAGCAATAGCAATAAAAACAATATTCTTATTGGAAGAGTATTTTTCAACAATTTTATTAAGTCCTGGCATTTCTGCTATGCAGGGTTTACAATATGTATTCCACCAATTAAGGACTATTATTTTACCTTCAAACATCTTCAAGTTAATTTTTTTTCCATCAAGTTTATTAAATGTTAGATTTGGTAGTTGATTACCAAGTTCGAACTTATTATTTTTAATAATTTCCATTATTTTAATTGGTTTGTTATATAGATTTAACCATTTGTATGACAGAATGTTGGTGTCTTCATTTAGATGAATCGCAAATTTTATTTTTTCAGGTCTTTTTTCTCCCAGTACTAATTCTGATGAACCGGTAGATACATTTGGTGCTTTATTTTTTAATAAGAATCCTGACGTTAAGGTTAAGAGAGAGTCATTATTTGTTAATGCCGACCAATAAAATTTGTTCTTATTGTTATCGGCAATTCCAAAATACACCTGTAATGTATCAATACCTGTATTAAGTTTTGCTGTTTTGACCTCTGATTGTTTGTATTGACCGTAAAAGTCAAAAAATTGTTTTACTACTTTTGGGTATCCATTTTGAAGCAAGACTTGTTTATTTATTATGTTTCCTTGCCCAAATATAGTCCCGTAATAAAGTAACATACATACAATAATTTTATTATTCATATTGGTAAATTTAAAATTGAATACAAATATATAACTATTTTTGAAGTTAAAAAACTATAAATATAGTTAATTAACTATATTTATAGTTTTTGTATTTAATAGGTGTTTAAAATAGAAATAGATAATCAAAAAAATAGCAATAAATTATCTTGGTAGTTATTGTTAATTTACTTTTTTCTAAGTAATTTAGTCTTTACTAACTTTTTTATAAATATGATTAATAATCATTTTCGCATGAATTCGTGAATTCTCAATAAACCATTTATGGGTTTCCATACCGCCGCAAATTACCCCTGCCAAATAAATACCTTTTAAATTACTCTCCATGGTTTTGGGATTGTAAACAGGTTTTTTTAAAGAGTCATTTGAGAGTTCTATACCTATATTTCTTAAAAATTCAAAATTAGGACGGTAACCTGTCAGTGCAATAACGAAGTTGTTTTTTAGCGAAAGTTCCTTTCCGTTTTTTGTTTTAATGATTACTTTATCATCAACTATTTCTTTAATTTCAGATTCATAATATGCGGTAATACTGCCTTCTTCAATTCTGTTTATTATATCGGGTCGTACCCAATATTTTACCCTTTCGCCAATATTTTTACCTCTAACAACCATAGTTACACGTCCACCTTTTCTGTAAATCTCTAATGCAGCATCTACAGCGGAATTACTTGCACCTACCACGATTACATCTTGTTCAGAGAAATAATGCGGATCATCATAATAATGAAAAACTTTAGGTAAATCCTCGCCAGGGACATTTATAAAATTGGGAATATCATAAAAACCCGTAGCAATAATGATGTTTTTTGCTAGATAATTACCCTTGTCAGTTTCTACCTTATAATTTCCGTTTTCCGATTTGACGTTTTCTACTTTTTCAAATAGATTTACATTCAGTTTGTTAGAGGATACAATACGACGGTAATATTCCAACGTCTCTTTTTTATTGGGTTTGGCATTACTGCTTATAAAAGGTATTTCATCAATTTCCAATTTTTCGGAAGTAGAAAAAAAGGTCATGTTTGTAGGGTAATGGTACAATGAATTGACTAAAACGCCTTTTTCAATAATTATGTAAGTCAGCTGTTTTTTTTGAGCTTCCAAGGCACAGGCAATACCAATTGGTCCTGCTCCGATTATTAAAATGTCTAAAATATTCTTCATTTATAGTTACTAAATGCCCATTATGGGCTTGAATATTCAAAATTTATCTTACATTTAAAAACTACAAACTTAACAATTAAAAAATGAAGTCATTTTTATACATAGTGTTGCTTTTAACCATTTCATCCATCAATGCTCAAGACATAAAAACGGACTTGCCCTATGCGGAAATCCCTGACTACCCTGAAAAATACACGGCAACAACTGTTGCTGCTAGAATGATTGATGGTTTAGGTTTTAGGTACTATTGGGCAACTGAAGATTTACGACCTGAAGATTTGGCTTACAAAATTACTGAAGGGAGTCGTACCAGTTTAGAAACTGTCAGTCATATTTATGATTTGTCTAAAGTGATTGTAAACGCTACCACAAAAACTCCTAACAGTGGTTCAAAAAAAGATTCATTGAGTTTTGCTGAAATCCGTAAAGCTACTTTATTGAATTTTAAAAAAGCAAGTGACATTTTGTTGGAAGCAGATTCCTTAGAAGATTTTAAGATTATTTTTAAAAACGATTATGGCACTTCGGAATATCCATTTTGGAACAACATTAACGGGCCAATTGAAGATGCTGTCTGGCATGCTGGACAAATCGCTGTCATGAGAAGAGCTTCGGGCAATCCTTTTAATTCTAAAGTAAGTGTTTTTAGTGGTAAGGTGAGGAAATGAGAAATTGAGTTTATGGGTTTAGGGCGAAAAGACTTAAGACCGCTTCGCTATATGACTTAAAACGTACGACTTTTTTTACTCTTTAGATTAATCATCTACAAATTCATCTCGTTAACTCTATAGGTTTATTAGGAACAAATTTAAACTAATAAACTTACCTTGCCGGCAGGCTCATTAACATATAAACCTTTTCTTCGCGTTCTTTGCGTTTTTACTTTGCGTTCTTTGCGTGAAATATTGGAGCTCATAATCTTCATAAAGAGCTTCCAAACAATATTTTATAAAAATGTTCAATTTTATTTGTCACGTAACTATCACTAAAACAGATATATATAAATAAATCACATTTTTTTTCAAAATAATCCACATTTTTAAAAACCGCCCCTTTCATTTTTCCGTAGATATAGCAGAGAACATAAAATAATTAATAACAAAATCTCAAACTATTATGAAAAAAATGAAAATTAGTATTGGAATCGGAGTGTTGGCAGTTGTCGGACTCCTAATCGTTGCGGCGGATCACATTGATGCCCCGGATGTACAAGGTGGTAGCAGTGATATCACCGATTTTTATGCCTTTCAAGGGCAAAACACAGACAATGTTGTATTTGTAGCCAATGTACAAGGACTGTTAAGTCCCAGTGCCACTGGAAACGCATCATTTGATGAAAATGTATTGGTAGAATTTAATATTGACACCAATGCGGATAATGTTGAAGATATGGTTATACAAGCCATTCCCAGAGATGGTAAAATGTACTTTTTTGGCCCTATGGCACCTAGTGCCCCTGGTTTAAACAGTACTATTTTAACAAATGCCACGCAATCTTCTGTTGACATTACGCCTTATGGCTCAAGTGCAATTACAGCTACAAATGCTGGTATGACTTATTTCGCAGGACCACGTGATGATCCTTTCTTTATGGATTTTGCCCAATACGGTGAAATTATCGCAGGTAATGCCACATCTTTTAATGACCCTGGAGCGGATACTTTTGCTGGTACAAACGTAATGTCTATTGTAGTAGAAGTGCCTAAATCGGCCGTAGGCGGATCAGGATCTATCAATACTTGGGTAGAATCTAAAAGAAAACAATAATATAAATTTTTAAAACTTAAAATTATGAAATTAAATAATATAAAATTAATGACTATCGCATTGTTATCAAGCGTTGTTTTTATAAGCTGCGATAATGGTGACGATCCAAAAGAACCAATGGGACCTGACTTTTCAGGAACCTATGCACAAGCTGACCAAATGGGGAGGCCAGCTATAAATACGGTTTTTGTTGGAGCAGATGAAAAAGATACATTTAATACAACAGCACCAAAAGATCAAGGTGCGGCGTTTGCATCAAAATTTGAAGCAGGTTTAAAAGGGTTGAGTCCTGCGTATGCCAACGATGGAGATAAAAATGCACTTGGTTTGGATGCTGCAGCTTTTGCTGGAGTTTTAGCAACAGATGTACTCACATTATCATTAGACGGTACAACCACATTTTATGATGGTACAAATGTACTAACTGGTAGAGCTTTGGCCGATGATGTAATTACTGTAGAGTTGTTACTGATATTTGGAGGTGAAGATTTTTCAGAAAACCCTGGTTTATCAGATGATAACGTTGATGCTAATGATAAAGCTTTTTTAACATCGTTCCCTTACTTGGCTTCGCCTTGGTAAGAATAATATAATACCCATAAGGGTGTGCCGCTATGACATGCCCTTATATTTTACTCACACATAAAACTTAGAATATTATGAACTCAAAACATATATTAACAGCTATTCTAACGTTGACGATTTTAATTGGTTGCAATAAAAACACAAATAAAATTACCGATACTAAAGACTACAATAGCTATTTAGAAACTAAAGAAAATAAAGATTTGGCTTTAGCCAATGAAGAACATAAATTTTGGACTGAAAAGTTAGAAAAAACCCCAAATCAATATCCATACTTAGGAAAAATTGCAGGAGCCAATGCTCAACTTTTCTCAACTACCGGAGAGATAAATTACTTAATAGAAGCTGAGAAAAAATTGATTTTGGCGAATGAAAGAACAAACTATAATAACGCAGGTTATTTAAGAAGTTTAGCTAGAAATTATATTTCACAGCACAGATTTAAAGAAGCATTAGAGCAATTATTAAAAGCTGAAACAAACGGTGAAAAACTAACCCAAACCCAACAAATGTTATTTGATGTGTATTTAGAATTGGGTAATGCTGATAAAGCAAAACACTATTTAAATGAGGTAAAAGATTTAAGTGATTTTGGTTATTTAATTCGCTTATCAAAATGGAGCGACCACGAAGGAAATTTAGATGCTGCCATTAAGTATATGGAAAAGGCAAAAGAAATTGCCGAATCTTCTAAAAATAAAGTTTTAATGCAATGGTCATATACCAACTTAGGAGATTATTACGGTCATGCCAACCGTATTGAAGATTCTTATAATATGTATTTAAAAACATTGGCTATGAATCCTAATGAGGCGTACGCAAAAAAAGGAATTGCTTGGATTGTGTATTCACATGAAAGAAATCCAGAAGAGGCAATGCGAATTTTAGAGGCAATTAGTGCACAACATAAGTCACCCGATTATTATTTGTTAAAAGCGGAAATTGCTGAATATCAAAATGATAGTGAGGAAAAGCAACAAAATATTAAAGCTTATATGGCAGCTGTCCAAAATAAACAATATGGTGATATGTATAACAAATACAATGCATTATTGTTTGCCGAAGAATTGAACCAAGTTGATTCAGCGATGCAAATTGCACAAAAAGAAATTGACAACAGGCCAACGCCTCAATCATATGATTTATTGGCATGGTCTTATTTCCATAAAGGCGAAGCTAAAAAAGCATTGGAAATTGTAGAACAACATATTGCTAATAAAACTTTTGAGCCAGAAGCACAATACCATATGGCTGCCATCTACAAGGCGAACGGAATGGGAGAAGATGCAAAAAAATTGAAAAAGGAATTATTGGAAAGTGCCTATGAACTAGGGCCAGTTCTTGAACAGAATATTAAAAATTTATAATAGATGCGTTTTATTATAGTACTTTTTACTTTACTTATTTCTAAAGTAATACACGCCCAACAAATAAAAGGAGTGGTTACCGATGAAAATGAATATCCGTTAGAAGGTGTATATGTTTATAATATGAACAGTACAAAACATGCCCACACCTTGGCAAACGGAATGTTTACGATTGAAGAGAGTAAAGTTGGTGATAGTATAGAAGTTGGAATGTTGGGGTTTCATAAAAAAGTAATTTTGCTTACACAAGTCCATGTTGACAATGGTATTACTATACAATTGGAAAGTAAAATATTTCAGTTAGATGAGTTGGTCATTACCAAAGAATTAAATGCACTACAGCATATTGCAAAACTTGATTTGCAAACAAACCCTGTAAATTCTTCGCAAGAAATTTTGAGAAAAATTCCAGGGTTGGTTATTGGCCAACATGCCGGCGGAGGTAAGGCGGAGCAGCTTTTTTTAAGAGGCTTTGATATAGATCATGGAACGGATATTAATCTTTCGGTTGACGGAATGCCCGTAAATATGGTTTCCCATGCTCACGGTCAGGGCTATAGCGATTTTCACTTTGTGATACCCGAAACGGTAGCTAAAGTAGATTTTGGTAAAGGGCCATATAATGCTGATCGTGGCGATTTTGCCACAGCAGGTTATGCCGCATTCAAAACGAAAGATAGACTAAAAAACAGTTTGTTGAAAATAGAAGGAGGTAAGTTTAATACACTTAGAACCTTAGGGATGTTTGATTTAATGAATAAAAGCAGTAACCAAAATGCCTATGTTGCTTTTGAATATATTGCAACCGACGGCCCTTTTGAATCACCACAAAATTTTAATAGAATCAATGTGATGACAAAATATTCCACCTTTTTAAAAGGAAGTGATAAATTGGCAATTACCGCTTCTCATTTCAATAGTAGATGGGATGCCTCTGGTCAAATTCCTGTTCGTGAAGTGGCTAACGGCAATATTTCTAGATTTGGAGCTATTGATGACACTGAAGGTGGCACTACTTCAAGATCTAATTTGAATATAGAATATAAAGGTTTTATTGATGATAATACCAGTTTCAAATCGAATGTGTTTTATAGCCGTTACGGATTTGAACTCTATTCTAATTTCACCTTCTTTTTAGAAGACCCTGTAAACGGAGATCAAATAAAGCAAAAAGAAGAAAGGGATATTTTTGGATTTAATGCCTCCATAAAAAATAATTTTCAATGGAACAATGTTGAAACTACATTAACTTCGGGTATTGGGTTAAGACATGATATTGTTGATGATGTTGAACTGTCCCATACACTCAACAGAAAAACCACGCTTGAAAATATTCAATTGGGCGACATAAATCAGTCAAATGTTTTTGCTTTTATAAATGCAGATTTTGAATTGGGCAACTTTACAATAGCACCCGCTTTACGTTTAGATTATTTTAAGTATCTATATGAAGATCAATTGACAAATACCTATACAACCCAAGCGGAGCAAAAAGCGATTGTGAGTCCTAAGTTGAACTTTCTGTACAATCCCAATCAAAATATCCAATGGTTTTTAAAGACAGGTATTGGTTTTCATTCTAATGATACCCGAGTTGTAGTTAACAAAGAAGGTGAGAAAATTTTACCTAGAGCCTATGGAGCTGATTTGGAATTTATCTATAAGCCAGTATCAAAATTGGCGGTGAATTCAGCCTTGTGGTATTTATTTTCGGAACAGGAATTTGTATATGTTGGAGATGCAGGAATTGTTGAGCCTAGCGGAAAATCGCAACGTTTTGGTGTTGATTTGGGTTTGCGATATCAGTTTAACAAATACATTTATGGAGATGTTGATGCAACGTATACACATGCACGTTCTGTTGACGAAATTAAAGGTGAAGATTATATTCCGTTAGCACCAGATTTTACCTTAGCGGGAGGACTTTCATTAAGCGATTACAACGGTTTTTCTGGTGGAATCAGATATCGATTTATAAATGACAGACCAGCAAATGAGGATAATTCTATCATTGCCGAAGGTTATTTCGTAACCGATTTGAATTTAAATTATAAAATTAAAAATATTACACTTGGTGTAGCTGTTGAAAACCTATTTGATACCCAATGGAACGAGACCCAATTTGCTACTGAATCAAGATTGTTTAATGAACCGGTTTCTGTGGAAGAAATTCATTTTACACCTGGTACACCATTTAATATAAAAGCAAGTATTGGTTATACTTTTTAAAAGGCTAACATAAATTAAGTGGAATATGGAAAAGGGGTAAAAATTGCAATGAAGAAGTTTTGAGTTTTATGTTAGTAATGGGAAAATGCCTCATCTTAATTGATGGGCATTTTCTTTTATTACTGATCAGTAGCGTTCGGTAAAGATGAAACATAAACGTGAGAAGCCTTGCGATATATGGCATCCCTACGGGACGCTATTTTTTACAGGTTCTGTTTTTTTACCCATATTTTATGCCTAACGGCGTATTTGCCCCAGCGGGGCAATATATTGGTAAACAATAAGATTCTATTAAACCAATGTCCCGTAGGGACATCATATAATTTTTAACCGGACATTACTGATTACTCATGTTAATTATTTTATAAATGAATAATCAGTGTAACCTCTTGCGGTTCCACCACCAAATAAAGTGTGATTGTCACTAATTTCGTTCATTGGAGCATTGGTCTTTACCCGTTTTGGATAATCTGGATTGGTCAAGAATTTTCTGCCAAAGCCTACAAGATCAACTAAGTTTTTAGCTAATAATTCATTAGCTTGATTTGGCGTTTTATTTCCCGTAGCAATAATGGTTTTACTGAAGGTTTCTCTAAGCTTAATTCTAAAATCGGTTGGAATTTCAGGGGCATCATCCCAATCAGCTTCGCATAAATGAATATAGGTAACCCCAATTTTTTCGAGTTCTTCAGCAGCGAGCATAATCGTATCTAAAATCTCGGGGTCGCCCATGTCTTTAAAACTGATAAAAGGAGATAAACGCACTCCTGTTTTTTCCGTTCCGACTTCTTTCGCAACCGCTTCTGTGATTTCAGTTAAAATCCGAACCCTATTTTCTTTATTACCTCCGTATTCGTCTTTTCTTTGGTTAGAATTGCTTCGTAAAAACTGATCTATTAAATAACCGTTTGCACCGTGAATTTCTACCCCATCAAAACCTGCCTCAATAGCATTTTTTGCACCAATTCTAAATTCGTCAATTACTTGGTTTATGTCTTCTTTTGTCATTTCTTTTGGAGTTTCCACAGGTACAAAAGTGGCATCTCCATTGGGTGCACCATTAAAAATATAAACACTGGTCTCTTTGGCAATTTTAGATGATGGGCCAATAGGTTGTAACCCATTTACTTTTGAGCTGGAAACCCTGCCTACATGCCACAACTGTAAAAATATTTTACTCCCTTTTTTGTGCACTTCTTCGGTTACTAATTTCCAACCTTCAATTTGTTCCTTGGTGTAAATTCCCGGTGTTTTTGCATAGCCCATTCCTTGTAAAGAAACTTGGGTTGCTTCAGTAATTATTATCCCAGCGGAAGCTCTTTGTCCATAATATTCCGCCATTAATAGATTGGGAACATCACCAGGTTGTGAGGCTCTAGAACGTGTCATCGGAGCCATTAAAAAACGATTTTTTAACTCCATGCCGTTCATATTATAAGGTGTAAATAATGTATTTGTCATTGTTTTGTTTTTTTAAATTCTACTGTGGTAAATACTAAAGTTGTACTACCAATATTGGTTAAATTATGTATAAAATAATTGTCTTGGTTTAAATTATTGTAATAGGCAATATCGTTTTTTTCATATGCTGTGTCCACAATTTTTCCATCTGAATAATAGGAACGTGATTTACCTTCATTTAACGCAGTGTAAAAATAAGGTTTGCAATGTTTGTGAAAAGGTAATGATTCTCCCTTTGGTAGATTTATGCTCCATACTTTAAAGGTGGAGGTTTCTAACAACAACTGTTCGCCAATAATGGTATTTTTCAAATTAGATTCTACTTCTTTTTTTAAATTGTCCGTCCAAGGAGAATTCCAATTTCCAACTTCGTTTATAATTTTAGTTTTCATTATTGTATTTTTTCGTTAAAAACCGTCTCTAACAAAACACCGTCGGGTGTTTTAAAAAATATTCTTCGCTCTTGGAGTTCTTCAATATCCATAAGTGAATATTGAATTTTTAGTTTTTTTAATTTTTGTTTAAACTTCTTATAATCCTTTAATTGGAAACCCACATGATCTATGGCATTTGTTGTAAAGCCTGTTTTATTTCCATAACCACCTATTAAATGTACAAATGGTTTTTTGCCATTGTAAAGCCAATGTCCTGGAATTCGTTGAATTATTTTTGGGCGAGGCTTTTCAACTAAACCAAAAACAGTTTCAAAGAAAGCTTTCGTTTTAGCTAAATTTCCAGTTCGAATAGTAACGTGGTCAATTTTCATCTTATTTATTATATTGAATTTCAGAATTATCAATTGGAGTATTCGAATCGTCTTTAACCATTTTAGCAATTTCATCCTTACGCATAAAAACTACGCCCTTGTGTTCTTTTGCATATTCAATAAACTTGTTTACAACATTTACAACAGAAGGTGCACCGCCAATTCTATCGTGTAGGCTAACGCTCATCATTCTCCTTTGAGAAGTTCCTTCTTCATACAGTTGATCGAACTCTGCTTTTAATTGTGCCAAAAACTGATCTGGACTCCAGTTTTTTCCGGCAATATTTACAATATCATTGTTTCTTAGCGTATAAGGCATTACCACAAAATTTTTTCCTCTTACTTTAGTTATAAAAGGCTCATCCCTGCTTAAATCATCAATGTGATATAAGAAATCTAAATCTTGTAAAACTTTTAATGTATTTGAACCTCTTCGTAACCAATTTGCGTTGTAACCACGACCTCTTTTCCCCGTAATTGCTTCTACGGTATCAATTCCTTTTTTAATAAAATCGAGTTCGTCTTCATAATTTAGATTCCATTGGTCTTTCCATGCTATACCATGGGCTGCAATTTCATGTCCGCCATCTGCAATGGCTTTTGCCACTTTAGGATATTTTATGGCGGCTTCACCAACAACATGAGAAGTAACTTTGATATCATGCTTTTTCCAAAGTTTCAACATTCTGTAAACACCCTCTTTAGCTCCATATCTAAACCAACTTTCTGCGGGCATATCCGGATTTCCTTTTGGTAATGGGTTTCCTGAAAAAGGACTTTCAGCACCTTCTGGTTGTCCTCCGGTTTCAAACTGCATTGAAAATGAAATTACCAATTGTGCGTTGTTAGGCCAAAAACTTTTGCTTGGTTCAGTTCTAGTTGTTGCTTTTTCAGCTGTTATTGTTTTATTTTCTTTAGTATTCTTGTTGCAAGACTGAAAGCTCATAAACATAAATAAGCCTGTAAGTACTAGGATAACATTTTTTCTCATAATTGATTATTTATAACTTATTATTTCCGATAGTTCTCTTCTCGTTTTTGGTCTGGGCTCGTTTACACGATAACCAAATGCCACCATATACGAAAGACCATATTGGGTTGTATCGATACCCAAATCGTTTTTTAGTATTAGTTCCGTTTCTTTTTGTTTGAATCCTTCGATAGGGCAAGAGTCAATACCTATCATTGCGGCACTAGTCATCATATTTGCCAAGGGTATATAGCATTGTTTTGATGCCCAGTCAAAGAGCTTCCTATCGTTTGTTAGGTCAAAATCGCTTTTTTGGAATTCTTCGTACATTTTTCCTTTTCCTTCCACTACATTTTCTGGCAATTGCTGTACGTTTTGCATAAAATTTTTAATGTATTTGCTGTCGTATTTAGTTAAGGGAGCTTTCATTGTAAGCCCCAATACAAAATGACTGGCAGTATCTAATTTTGCGGTTGCACCCCAAGCGTTCTCTTTTAATTTGGTTCTTAGTTCTTGGTTTTGAACTACCACAAAATGCCAAGGTTCAAACCCAAAAGAACTCGGTGATAACAATCCTGTTTTTAAGATGAAGTCTATGTCTGATTTACTTATTTTTTTGTCTTGATCAAATAACTTACAGGCGTGTCTGAAATTATAGGCTGTTAATATTTTGTTTTTATCTATCATTATTTAAATTTTAATTACACTGCAAAGATAGAGGTGATAATAATATTTTTATTGTATAAATACATTGTATATTTGTATAATTAAATGTTTAAGGTATGGCAAAGCGTTTTTATATCACGAAAGATTTGGATGTGCTGGAGTTTGAGGCCGTTAACGAATGGGGATATTCCAGACACAAACATAATTTTTTTGAATTGACTTTTGTTATTAAGGGAAGTGGACAGCATATTTTAAATGAAAGTATTATAGATTATAAAGAAGGGGATATCTTTTTTTTAACTCCCGAAGACGAACATGAGTTTGTTGTTTCCAAGCCTACAACTTTTGGAATTATAAAATTTACAGAGCAATTGTTTTTAGAAAAAGCAACTTTTTCTTCAAGTACCTACTGGCGAAAAAATATAGAAACGGTAATTTTTCATTCTAACCTTATTGCTGAAAGCATTGTGCATCACGAAAAAGACAAGAGTCAACTTTTTGGATTGTACGAGTTGATAAAAAGTGAAATTGAAAATGCTTTGGTTTACAACCGGAATGTGCTTACCGAATTGTTCGGAGCTTTATTGATTGTGCTATCAAGAAATTTAAAATCAACTTTAAAAAACAAAGCCAATGCCAATATTTCCGATAAAGAAAAAATAGACACTATTTTAACTTATGTAAGGCAGAATGTACTTGATAAAGAGCGAATTAGAATCAAGTCAATTGCTGAAGAATTTTATATGTCTCCAAATTATGTAAGTATATTTATTAAAAAACATGCAGGTATTTCTATACAGCAATATGTAATAGAGACAAAAATGAAAATGGCGGAACGATTGTTAAAACAAACCAATTTGAGTATTAATGAAATAGCCGATAAAACGGGATTTGTAGATGCAAGCCATTTTAATAGAATATTTAAAAAATATAATAGTATAAATCCAAGTGAGTACAGGTAATTAGGGTTGATGGAATCGAAGACAATTGCAAATACGCAATCATTGTAATCAAGCTCAAAAAAGAGTAAATAAAAGTATTTGAATTTATGGTGCAGCAGTTGTAACGGCTCCTAGCGTATAAAGCTGCTCTAAAGTAGGAGTTTCACTACCGCCTTCAGGCTCTAAGGTAATACCAAAAGCTTCAGAATCGTTATTGTTGCCTAAGGCAAAAACTTTGTTTTCATCTTCGTTAAATTGATCTAAAATACCAATACTTGTAGGTGTCAAAGGGTCTAATTTTAAGGACCAAACTTGATAGACTTTGCCCGCCGGTGGTGTAGGTAAACCTTGTACATCAACATAAACCTGGTTGTCGTCTTTATCCCAATACACTTTTGCATAAGAATTAGGCGAAACTGTTTGTCCACCCAATGGAACGGCCAAAATATCTTTATCTCTAAGAATGGTATTTAATTTTTTAGTTTCGGCAAGGCTAGAATTGGCTTTAAAAATCTGATCTTCTAACTGTTGCTTTTCAAGTTCAGCAGATTTTAATTGGGTATTTAACTCGTTGTTTTGAACCATGGTCCAAATTAATCCACCAGTTAATAATATAGCGGCCGCCCAACCTGTATATGATAGCCAGTTTGTAGATTTTTGCTTTAATGGAATAACCTTAGTCTCGTTAGTATTTGACAATCCTAGGTTATTTTTAATTTTTTGAAAAGTAGATGTTGAAACCGGAGCAGTGGCTTCGGTTAATTTTAAAATAGCCGCTTCAATTTCAGCAACTTCCTTAGCAACTTCTGGGTGTTTTTGAACCATAGCGAATACTTCCCGATTTTCTTGTTCAGAAAGAACTCCAGCCACATAAAGCTCTAAAATTCCCGATGCTATGTATTCTTTAATTTCCATTTCTACTAATAATATTCCTAGAGAATTTGTCTCTAGGTTTCCGTTTCACCTCTCCCAAGGAGAGGTCGAAACTGTTTTACAGTTTCGGGTGAGGAAAAATTAAAATAATTACTTACTTCAAATTTAAATTTATTTTCCTCTTTAATTTTACTTTTTATTATTTCCTTAATCGTTCTTAAGGATTAAATTATTTTAATTCAAAACTATATTACGTAGTTCGTTAATGCAATTTCTGTTCCGTGTTTTTATAGTACCCAAAGGCATTTTTAAAGTTTCGGAAGCTTCTTTTTGCGTATATCCTTTAAAATATAATAGATGAATTACATCTTTACACTTTTCTGCCAGTTTATCAACAAATTTTTTAATCCCAATACTATTTGTAGTAGCATCAAGATTGTCATACGTTTCCAATATATCTACGAAATTATCGGCACTTTGGTTTTTTTGACTGTTCTTAAAGTTTTTAGATCTTGTTTTGTCTATGGCTGCATTCCTAGAAATATTAAGCATCCAAGTAAAAAACCTACCTTTACTAGAATTGTAAGAATCCGCGTTGTTCCATGCCTTTATAAAAGCATCTTGTAGTATTTCTTCCGCAATAGCATCGTCTTTAACAATTGTAAAAATGACACCTAAGAGACTTTTTTTATAATTATTGTAGAGGTGTTCAAAAGCCTTTACATCTTTTTTTTGAAATTGTATTACCGATTCTTCTAATGTCATTGATAAGGTTTGGGGCTGAAATATAGGGATTTTAAAATAAAATGGAATAAAAAATCCGTTTTTAAACGGATTTTTTATAATTGATAATTAACTTAACTTATTTAATTTCTCCACAAGCTACTCTTGCACCAGCCGCACCAGTTGGTTGTGTGGTAAAATCATCGGCTTTTTCATGAACAATAATGCCTCTTCCAATAATGTTTTTATTTTCATCATCACCTCCAATTGCCCATTGGTCGGTTTCAAAAGTCATTGTTGCGTTTCCGTCGGCATCGGCAGTTAAATTGCCAATATCACCTCTGTGATATCCATTTTCATCTCCCCACTTACTATGTTGTTTGTCTTCAGGATTCCAATGTCCGCCAGTTGAAGTGGCGTCATCTGAACTACAATCGGCTGTTTCATGAAGGTGTATGGCGTGTTCTCCTGGTGTTAACCCTTGTAAACTAGCTGTCATTGTTACCATATTGTCTTTTTGGATAAATATAATTTCTCCAGTAACGTTGCTATTACTTTTGGCCATTAATTCAACTTTAATAGTCTCATCTTTTTCAACAATAGCATCGGGCATCGTTCTTGCCGTTTCCGTAACAGAATCTATGGTATCGTCTGCCTTATCTGTTTTCTTGTCGTTTTTACATGAAATGGCCGTAAAAAATACTAAGACCATTATTGTTATAATTTTAGTTTTCATAATTAGAGTTTTAAATTAAAATCCAAACTTAATAATTCCACAACTTATTTGTTGACGCTATTAAAATAATGATTAACTCATTTTATATCTTGTATATTTGCATTATGATAAAAGATACAAAATTAGCCGTATTGATAGATGGCGATAATATTCCGTCAAAATACATTAAGGAAATGATGGAAGAGATTACTAAATATGGTACGCCAACCATAAAACGTATTTATGGTGATTGGACAAAACCACATTTAAGCAAATGGAAAAACGTATTGTTGGAAAATGCCATAAACCCGATCCAACAATATGGATATACTACTGGTAAAAATGCTACGGATTCTGCCATGATTATTGATGCCATGGATATTTTATATTCTAAAAATATTGATGGTTTTTGCTTGGTTTCTTCGGACAGTGATTTTACCAAATTGGCAACACGACTTAGAGAGTCGGGAATGCAAGTAATTGGCATTGGGGAAAAGAAAACCCCAGACCCATTTATTGTAGCCTGTGACAAATTTATTTACCTTGAAATATTAGAAACTTATACTGAAAAACAATCTGGTAAAAACGAACCTAAAAAACCAAGTTTAGATAAAATAACACCACAAACCATTAGATTATTAAAACAATCCGTTTCAGATGCCGCAGACGAAGATGGTTGGGCATTTTTAGGGGATGTAGGCTCATTAATCATTAAAAAACAACCCAACTTTGATGCTCGTAATTTTGGCTTTGAAAAATTGACTCCACTTTTTAATTCACTATCTCAATTTGAAATTGAGCAACGCGATCAAGGCAATAAAAGGTTTAAGTTGATTTATGTGAGGAATAAGTGATGCTAATTGTTCTTTGCTTAAAAAACACCCCTAAAGTCCCCTCACCGCGTGTCCTTCGGTTGCCGAAGATGCGACGCTAAAGCTTTAGCGAGGCACAAGGGGACAATTTTCACGATAAAATATCACTTAGATTCCATATTCTAATGTCAGTTCGAGTATTTTTTTGTGTAATGCAATGAAACAAAAAAATAGCCTGTCCGCCCTTTTGGGGGATATCGAGAACCGTTGTGTTACTGAAAAGATTCTCGTTTAGAAGAGAACTAAGCCGTAACCAATGCTTCTCGTTCAATTATGCCCAACTACACAACCACAACCCGGTTGGGTAAAACTTTGAGCTTCTTCATGCCAAGGAAATGCCTGATTATAATTGTTGTTTTCCCAGTAGAATTTTGTTCTATTTTTTATGGTATTTCCAATTTCGTTCATGTTTTCGGTATCGTATAATCTTCCATTTACCATAGTGTACTTTACGCTATTGGAATTTTGAATATCCTCTAACGGATTTTTATCCAATACTATTAAATCTGCCAACTTACCCACTTTTAATGAGCCAATATCTTTACCTAACCCGATATATTCCGCTCCGTTGATGGTGGCTGCTTGTAACGCTTCATGATTTGTCATTCCGCCTTGTTGAAGCATCCATAATTCCCAATGAGCACCTAATCCTTGTAACTGACCATGAGCTCCGAGGTTAACTTTAACTCCTGCATCTGTTAGTGCTTTACAGGTTTTTGAAGTCAATATGTGCCCGTTATCATATTCTTCCATAGGTATCATTGTTCTATGTCTTGATCTAGCATCAATAATACCTCTTGGTGTATATTTTAGTAGTTTTTCATTCTCCCAAACATTTGTGGTCTGATACCAATAATATTCACCGCTCATCCCGGCATAATTTACTATAAGTGTAGGGGTGTAACCCGTATTGCTATTGCTCCAAAGCGTAATTACATCTTTATAGACTGGAGCAATCGGAATGTTATGTTCTATTCCCGTATGGCCATCCATAATCATGGTCATATTATGATAGAAAGTTGAGCCACCTTCAGGTACCACAAAAATATTTTCTTCGCGAGCCGCCTGTAAAATTTGTTGACGTTGATCACGTCTGGGTTGGTTATAGCTTTTGACTGAATTAGCTCCAAAAGCTTTTGTTCTTCTGATGGATGAACGTGCATCTTCCAGATTATTTACAACCGCTTTAAAATCGCCATCGGCTCCATAGAGAATAAACCCAGTAGAGTAGAGGCGAGGACCGACCATTTCGCCACTTTTTATTAATTCTGCCAAAGTGAAAACGGTTTCGGTATTGGCAGAAGGGTCATGAGCAGTAGTAACGCCATAAGCTAAATTAGCATAGAATTGCCAATGTTTTTGGGCGTTTAAACCATATCTGAATCCACCAATATGTGCATGGGCATCCACAATTCCTGGTATAATTGTTTTACCGGAAACATCATAAACCCTTGTATTTGAATCCAATTTTATATCCTCGGTTTTGCCAATGGCAGCAATTTTATTTTCTTGAATAACGATAGTTCCATTTTCAATAACTTCATCACCTTCCATAGTAATTATTCGTGCATTCGTAAAAGCAATTTTACCCATGGGTTTATCCATTTTGGCAACCAAATTAATATTGATTCCTTTTTCTTTTGGAGGTGGAATGCTATCTGGTGCGTTTTCTAAGAATGTAAACCGTTCATTGATTTTATTGCTAAAATATTCTTCACCTAAAGTAAAATGTACGGTTTTGCTATCACCAGACCAATGTATATTAGTACCTGCATCTTTTGAAATTTGCGAAACAGGAACAACTTTGGTTTTATTGTCCAAATCAAGCGTTTTACCCGTCATTGGCATCGGTGCCAGAAATACTTTATGCAAATTGGTAAATGCTAACCATTTATTGTCAGGACTTGGTACTAACCTATTGGCATATTTTGATGTAATCATGGTTTTTTCGTCTTGCCCGTTCAGATCAACATTTTTTAAGGATTTCGTCAAATTACCAAAATACGTACCACCGGTTTGATAGAAAATTCTGTTGTCATCTTGCGAGAATTGAGGATATTCTCCACTAACTTCCAACCATTTATTATTAGAGCCATCGGTATTTATGGTATAAAGCCCAGATTTTTTAGAAAACGTTCTGCCTTGTTCGTTGTTACCGCTTTCTTTTACGTACACAATCTTTTTACCATCATTACTGAAAGAGGGCATTCTGTAAATCCCTTTTTCCTCAGTAATTTTTGTTGATTTTCCACCTTTAGAAGATACGGTATGGATGGCTCCCAAATTCTCGTCATTCCAAGTAACAAACACAATTTCTTTTCCATCGGGAGAAAACTTTGGCTCCGCTTCTAAATCAGTGCCTTTTGTCAGTCTTTTTGGTGTACCGTTGGGTAATTTTTTAGTGTATATGTATCCTAAGGCGTTAAAAGCCAGTGTTTTTCCGTCAGGTGATGTAACCGCATTCCGAATCGCTTTCGCGGTAAAGTTTTCTGTAAATGCGGGGTATTCGAATTGAACGGTTTTAGCAATTTTAATAGTGGCTTCCGCTTGAAAAGGAATATTGTTCACTTCCAAGGTTTCAATATTAAGCTTATTGATTTTTCCTCCTGACCAAAACACCAATTCCTTGTTATTTGGCATCCAACTAAAACGTGGATACACTCCAAAAATAGCCCAAGCCTCCTGTTGGTCTTTGTTTAAGCTGTCATAAACAGGGTATTCTTCACCGGTTTCTAAATCGTGAATATAAATTACGGATTTAGTCCGTACACGTTTTACAAATGCCAACTTTTTACCATCTGGTGAAATTTGAGGACGAGCCGCTCCTCCGGGTCCTCCGGTAATGGTTTGTATATCTCCATCTTCAAAACTATATCTTTTAATCACATAAATCTGACTGTTGGGGTCTTTATTGTAATTAAAAGCTCCACCAGGATAAACGTCCTCGCTATAATATAAATACTTTCCATCGGGCGATACTGTTGGTTCATTTACATCTTGTTGATCGTTTTTTTTCTCTGTTAATTGTGTGCCAGAACCACCTGTAATATGATACATCCACATCTCTCCAGCACCTAACGAGCGTCCCGAAGTAAAATGTTTTCTAGCTACCAAATAATTGCCGTTTGGCATCCAAGTGGCATTGTTTAACAACCTAAAATCCTCTTTTGTAATTTGCTTGGCACCCGAACCATTGGTATTCATCATCCAAATATTATCACCGCCACCCGCATCACTTGTAAACAATATTTTTTTACCGTCGGGACTAAATTGTGGCTGGATTTCAAAAGGTAATCCTTGACGTAATAAAGTGGCTTTTCCACCTGAAATGGGCATTTTGTAAATATCGCCCAACAGATCAAAAACAATGGTTTTTCCATCAGGACTCACATCAAGATTCATCCAAGTGCCTTCATCGGTAGCAAGTTTAACTTCTTTAAAATTCCAATCACCTTCGGGATTTGAAACATCCCATTTTTTAGATTTTTTATCTTGGGCAAAAAAGTTTAGTGAAATTAAAAAACAAAGAATGAGTGATAGGTTGGTTTTAGACATTTTGGCAAGTTTAGATTAGAAATGCTAATATAATTATAATCCATAGATTTAAAAAACATCAGTACCAAGTGAACAAATTTTATATAAAATAGTTACTTTTGATTTAATTCAACAAATCAAAATCTTACACTATGGATTTCCCTAATATTTTTACCAAAGAAGTTGCTGACAAAGTAATTGGACGCATCAATAAGTTAACGCCAGAAACCAACCCACAATGGGGTACAATGGGTGTGGCTGAAATGTTGGCACATTGTTGTGTAGCTTATGAGCTGGTTTATGATAATAAACATCCAAAACCCAATGCTTTTACCAAATTTATGGTTAAGCTATTCGCAAAGAAAATAGTTACAGGAAATGCTCCTTATAAACGCAATTCAAGAACTGCACCCATGTTTATAATGAAAGGGGATAAAGATTTTAATAAAGAGAAGAAGCGTTTAATTGATTATATTACAAAAACTCAAGAGTTAGGTGAAGCACATTTTGATGGAAAAGAAAGCCACTCCTTTGGAACATTGACTAAAAATGAATGGAATAATTTGTTTTATAAACACATAGATCATCATTTGAGTCAGTTTGGTGTATAAATAAAAAAAGCCGTTTTCGTGAGAAAACGACTTCAATCCACTAAACTTGACAATTATTTGAGTGTACTATTTTTAAAAACAATATTTATTTTTCTCAGTTACTTTATCGGCAATAATATTCCTTAATTCTATAATATTGGGCATATTAACATACTTAATATATCGCTTAAGCCCCATTAGCATCATACGTTGTTCATCTCCTTCTGTAAATGAGATTATAGAGTGTTTACCAGCGGTTTCAATTACATCTATCGCATGGAATAAATTTAATTTTGCCATGGCTATTTGCTCTTTTACATTGTCTTCACCATCTTTTTTAGCCATTTTTTCGGCACGCAAAATAGCAGATTCTGCCAAATAAATTTGAATTAAAATATCAGAAGCTGCAAGCATTAATTGTTGGTGCCTTTCAATTTCTTCGCCATATTTTTGTAATGCAGCACCTGCAACCATTAAAAATAATTTTTTAAGGTTAACTATAATTTGTTTTTCTTCAGCAAACAGCACAGAAGCATCGGGTTGTTCAAAAGAAGGAATCCCTGTTAATTCGTTCGCTACTGCTGTTGCAGGAGTTAACAAATCTACATGGCCTTTCATGGCTTTTTTGATTAACATTCCAATCGAAAGCATTCTGTTGATTTCATTGGTACCTTCATAAATTCGAGTAATTCTGGCATCTCTCCAAGCCGATTCCATTGGGGTTTCTTCAGAAAATCCCATGCCACCAAAGATTTGAATACCTTCATCCGTACATTTTTGAATATGTTCTGAAACCGCTACTTTTAAAATAGAACATTCAATGGCATATTCTTCCACAGCTTTTAACTCCGCCTCTTGATGTGTATCTTTTCCGTTATTTCTTCGTAAATCAATTCTGTCTTCTATATTTTTTGCAGCTCTATAGCTAGCAGCTTCACCTACCCAGCAATTGGTTGCCATTTCTGCAATTTTTTGACGGATAGCACCAAATTTAGCAATAGGTGTTTTAAATTGAATACGCTCATTGGCATATTTAATAGATTCTGTGACTGTTCTACGCTGTGCGTCTAAACAGGCAACAGCTAGTTTAATACGTCCAACATTTAAAGCATTCATGGCAATTTTAAATCCGTTGCCACGAGTGGATAACATATTTTCAACGGGTACTTTAGTCTCGTTAAAAAACACCTGACGTGTAGAAGAAGCCCTGATGCCTAGTTTGTGTTCTTCTTCACCCATTGTAATACCATTAGGATTGTCCTTATCATATTCAACGATGAATCCAGTGATATTTTTATCATCTTCAATTCGTGCAAAAACGATCATTAAATGACAGAAACCAGCATTGGAAATCCACATTTTTTGTCCTGTAATATTATAATATTTGCCATCATCAGACAGAACTGCTTTTGTTTTACCAGAATTGGCATCACTACCGGCACTAGGTTCTGTTAGACAGTAAGACCCAAACCATTCTCCAGAAGCTAATTTCGGGACATATTTTTTCTTTTGCTCTTCGGTTCCGTACAAAGTAATGGGCATTGTTCCAATACCAGTATGAGCACCAAAAGCAGTACTGAATGAGCCCGTAGCACCTGAAATATAATCACAAACCAACATGGTCGAGACAAAACCCATACCCATACCTTCGTATTCTTCAGGTACTGAAACACTTAAAAAACCGAGGTCACCAGCTTTTTTCATACATTCTTCGGTCAAAGCATAATCTTTGTTTTCAAATTTTGCTTTATTTGGCCAAAGTTCTCGGTCAACAAATTCAGTGACCGATTCTTTCATCATTTGTTGCTCCTCGTTAAAATCTTCAGGAGTGAATATTTCGTCAGAACTAATTTCCCTAACTAGAAATTGTCCGCCTCTTAGTAAATCGTTTTCAGTACTCATTTTTTATATTTTACATTATTATTTTAGGAAAATGGAAAATAGAGAATGGAATATAGACTAGCTCAGACTATTTTGAAAGACCATTGTCATTCTTTGAAACTTTTCTATTTTTTCCTCTAATTTTTCCAATTGTTGATTGTTTAAATATTTTCTGTGTAAGGCTATTAATAATTGTGTTCCGAGTTCAAATGAAGAACCTAAAGAAATATCAATAAAATGACTGAAAGATTTATTCGTTCTCGCGGAACCTTCAGCAATATTACTAGGAATAGATACCGAACATCTACCAATTTGAGAAGTTAAATCGTATGTTTCGTGTTTGGGAAATTCGATCAACAGATCAGAAATATCATTGGCAATTTCTAATCCCAATGCCCATATTTTCAAATTTTTGTAGTTGTGTCTTTTTTTAGCCATTTTAAATTTATTCTCTCTATTCTCTATTCTCTATTCTCTATTCTCTATTCTCTATTCTCCAAAACTTCGGACTGTCAAGAAATAAACTCAAATATTCCGGCTGCTCCTTGACCCGTACCCACGCACATCGTTACCATTCCGTATTTATTTTTCCGTTTTCGCATTTCATTAAATAATTGAACAGATAATTTTGCACCTGTACAACCTAACGGATGTCCTAAAGAAATGGCTCCACCATTAACATTAACAATATTTTTATTCAATCCTAATTCACGGATTACAGCTAAGGACTGTGAAGCAAAAGCCTCGTTCAATTCTATGAGATCAATGTCTTTTAACTTTAATCCAGCCTGATCAATAGCTTTTGGAATCGCTTTTACTGGGCCTATTCCCATAATTTTTGGATCGACACCAGCGGCCGCAAAAGAAACCATTCTAGCAATAGGTTCGAGATTTAGTTCTTTAACCATATCCTCATCCATTATCAAGACAAAAGCAGCACCATCACTCATTTGCGAGGAGTTACCTGCTGTTACACTTCCACCTTGAGCAAAAACAGGACGTAATTTTGACAACGCCTCAATTGAGGTTCCCCTTCTTGGACCTTCATCTTTTTTTACGGTATATTTTTTAGATTGTTTTTTGCCATCCTCTCCAACAAAAATTTCTTCTACCTCTATAGGAACAATATCGTCTTGAAAAGTGTTATTATCCTGTGCTTTTAATGATTTTTCATGTGAGTTAAAAGCAAATTCATCTTGATCTTCGCGAGAAACTTTGAATTGTTGAGCAACAGCCTCAGCGGTCAGACCCATTCCCCAATAATAATCTTCATGACCATTTTTCGCTTCCTTATAGTTTGGTGTTGGTCTGTAACCACCCATAGGTATATAACTCATACTTTCTACACCACCGGCAATGACACATTTTGCCATACCCGATTGTATTTTTGCCACACCAATACTGATTGTTTCCAGTCCTGATGCACAATATCTGTTAACGGTTACACCTGGTACATCGTCAATATTAAGCCCCATCAAAGAGATTAATCTTCCAATGTTCAAACCTTGTTCAGCTTCGGGCATCGCGTTTCCAACAATTACATCATCAATTCTTGTTTTATCTAGAGAAGGAACTTCTTTCAATAAATGTTGGATGGTTTCTGCCGCAAGTTCATCAGGTCTTTTAAATCTGAATACACCTCTCGGAGCTTTACCAACTGCCGTTCTATATCCTTTTACTATATATGCTTGTTTCATTTTTTTAATTTCTTAGCGGTTTACCTGTTTTTAACATATGCTCTATACGTTCTAATGTTTTTCGCTCTGTAGTCAGTGACATAAAAGCTTCACGTTCTAGGTCTAATAAGTATCTTTCAGAGACGTAAGTCGGTTCAGATAAGTCACCACCTGCCATTACATAACCTAATTTATTAGCTATTTTTTTATCATGTTCAGAAGCGTAATGCCCTTTTTCTAAACTGTCCGTTCCAACCAAAAACATACCTAATGCTTGCTGACCCATTACATATGCTTTTTTCGGAGTGGGTTGGGCGTATCCGTCTTCCAACATCTGAATGGCATGTCGTTTTGCCGTAGCAATTTGTCTATTTTTATTAACTACTACGATATCTTTATGTTCTTTGAAAAATCCTAAGTCAAAGGCTTCATAAGCTGAGGTTGCTACTTTAGCCATTGCTACATTAATAAAGTAATCTCTTAATTTATTGAGTTTAACGTCATCTTTAAGCAAACCTTCGGTTGCTCTTAAAGCCATTTCTTTTGAGCCGGCTCCACCTGGAATAATACCAACACCAAATTCAACCAATCCAATATACGTTTCGGCAGCAGCTACAACTTTGTCTGCGTGTAACGAAAGTTCGCATCCACCACCAAGTGTCATTCCGTGAGGGGCAACGATAGTTGGGCAAGAGGAATAACGTAAACGCATTACGGTATCTTGAAAATATTTTACCGCATAATTAAGCTCATCATATTCTTGTTCCACCGCCATCATAAACATCATGGCTAGATTTGCACCAACGGTGAAATTAGCATCTTGATTTCCTAAAATAACAGCATCATATTCTGTTTCGGCTAAATCAATTCCTTTGTTTATAGCTTGTAAAACACCGCTACCCAATGTATTCATTTTTGATTGAAATTCCACATTCAATACGCCATTGCCTAAATGTTGAATGGAGGCATCACTATTTTTCCAAACGGTTTTCGCCTCACGTATATTATCTATTATGATAAACGCATCTTGACCTGGTATTTTGGTCTGTTTTTTAGCAGGAATATCATAATAATATTTTGCACCTTCCTTAACTGAATAAAAAGAAGTATTTCCACTTTCTAGCATTTCAGAAACCCATTTTGCAGGTTCGTGACCTTCGGCTTTCATCAATTCGATTCCTTTTTCTACACCAACGGCATCCCAAATCTGAAATGGGCCATGTTCCCAACCAAATCCAGCTTTCATAGCGTCATCAATTCGATATAATTCATCCGATATTTCAGGGATTCGATTTTGAACATAAGCAAACATCGCAGCGAAATTCTTTCTGTAAAATTCTCCTGCTTTATCCTTTCCGCCCACCAAAATTTTAAAACGGTCGATAACCTTATCAACGGTTTTGGTAAGCTCTAGCGTTGCAAATTTTGCTCTTTTCTTTTCGCGATATTCTAAACTATCTAAATCTAGGGTTAAAATTTCCTTACCTTCCTTTTTATAAAAACCTTTCCCAGTTTTACTACCCAACATGTTGTTTTCCATCATTTTATTGATAAAATCAGGTAATTTAAAAAGATTGTGAGCCTTGTCTTTTGGACAGTTCTCATAAATTCCATTGGCTACGTGCACTAAAGTATCCAACCCTACAACATCTACGGTTCGGAAAGTAGCTGACTTTGGTCTGCCAATAACAGGTCCAGTCAATTTATCAACCTCTTCAACGGTTAATCCTAATTCTTTTACTTGATGAAAAAGACTCATGATACCAAAGATGCCAATTCGGTTTCCGATAAATGCTGGTGTATCTTTGGCTAAAACCGAAGTCTTGCCCAAGAACTTTTCGCCATACATCATTAGGAAGTCGGTAACTTCTTGCTTACAATCTGGCCCGGGAACAACTTCAAAAAGTTGTAAATATCGAGGTGGATTGAAAAAGTGTGTTACCGCGAAATGCTGTTGAAAATCTTCACTTCTTCCTTTGTTCATAAATTGAATAGGAATGCCCGAAGTGTTTGATGTAATTAACGTACCGGGTTTTCTGTGTTTTTCAACCTGTTCAAAAACTTTTTGTTTGATGTCCAATCGCTCTACAACCACTTCCATAACCCAATCAACATCTGCTATTTTGTGCAAATCATCCTCTAGGTTTCCTGTTGAAATTCTATCAGCAAATTTTTGATCGTAAATAGGAGAGGGCTTCGATTTTAAGGAAGCTTTTAAACTATCATTGACCAATCTGTTTCTTACACTTTTATTCTCAAGCGTCAACCCTTTTGCTTTTTCAGCAGCTGTCAATTCTCTCGGCACAATATCAAGTAACAACACTTCCACACCAATATTGGCAAAATGGCAAGCTATGCCAGATCCCATAATTCCAGAACCTATAACAGCTACCTTTTTAATATGTCTTTTGTTCATTTATTAACTTTTTTATACTGCTTTACGTTTTACTTCTGTAAAAATTTCACGCTCAGCTATTAATTGATTTATTTTTTCCGTTACCTCAAAAAAGTGATTTAATTTTTCTTCATCTAAATGGGCTCTAACTTTTTCGTTAAAAGCAATTACCGATTGCCTAGAAACTTTTCTTTTCTCCTTGCCAAAATCGGTCAGTTTTATCAAAACACTGCGACCATCTTCGGGATTTTTCTCTCTAAAAATCAGATTATCATCTTCCATAGACTTTAAAATCCTTGACAAACTCGTAGGTTCCATTCCCATTTGCGGGCCTAAAGAGGTTGATGGCGTTCCATTTTCAAAATCTATGTTCAACAATACAAATGCTGTGGCCATTGTACTACCGTGCTTTGCAGCCTGCTCGTTATACATTTTTGCAACTGCTTGCCAGGTGGCTCTAAGAGCATGGTCAATGGTAGTTTCTTTTTGCATGACACAAATATACAAAAAATTTATTATGCACGCATAATAAATTTAGAAATATAAAAACATATTAAGTTCATTCATTATTTTGTACTTTTGAAACCTGTTTTTTTGGTCGCTTATGTTTGATTTTTTAAGAAAAAATGAATACAAAATACTGTTTTATAGGTTGTTGTTAGCCTATTTTTTTTATTTTATTGCTAGGGTTTTATTCTATTTCTACAACAGTGATTTACTGGGAATTAATACCGTTTCTGATTTTTTTAGATTATCTTATTACGGGCTTGCGTTTGATACCGCTGCAATTCTATATGTAAATGCCCTGTTTGTTGTTTTGTCTTTGATACCTTTAAAGATAAATACGCGAAAATGGTATCAGCAAGTGTTGTTTTACGTATATTTTATCTTCAATTTAGTAGCTTATGCCATTAATTTTGTGGACTTTATCTATTACAGATTTACCTTTAGCAGAACTACAAAAACCGTTTTTGAAACCTTAGAAAACGAATCGAACAAAGCTAATATGTTTTTTAGGTTTCTGGTAAATTATTGGCATGTCTATTTGCTATTTTTTGCAATGGCCGCTTTGTGGATTTTTCTGTACAAAAAAGTAAAAATAAAGGAAAAACCTTATCAAAAAAGTAACCTTAGCTATTTTGTTTCTTCTATTCTGGTATTTTGCTTTTTGGTGGTAATGATGATTGGCGGTATTCGTGGTGGCGATTTTAAAAAAAGTACCAGACCTATTAATATGGTTGATGCCAGTCGCCACGTTACAAAATTACAGCAGGCTGATTTTGTCTTAAATTCTCCTTTCGCCTATATTAGAACCTTTACATCTGATAATATTAAAAAGGTAAAATACAGTGTTGCACCAAATGCTGTTGAGAAATATTTTAAGCCTGTAAAACAATATAAAAACAACCCTAAAACAACGCCAAACATTGTAGTTTTTATTGTAGAAAGCTATGGTCGCGAATATTGGGGCACATTTAATAAAAACACCGAAATACCGAATTTTAAAAGTTATACTCCTTTTTTAGATTCTTTGGCAGAGCACAGCTTAATTTTCCCCAATGCTTTTGCAAACGGAAGAAAATCCATTCATGGCATGTCGTCTGTTATCGCGGGTATTCCCTCTTTTGAACATGCTTTTACGTCATCATCGTATGCCAATCAGAAAATACAATCCTTGGTTTCAACTTTAAAGGAAAGTGGTTACGACACTTCATTTTTTCATGGGGCTCCCAACGGATCAATGGGTTTTTTAGGATTTAGTAATATTTTAGGGTTTGACCATTATTATGGGATGACCGAATACGGAAAAGACGAAGATCACGATGGGTTTTGGGGTATTTGGGATGAAGAATTTATGCAATACACCAAACAGGTATTGGACACTGAAAAAGAGCCATTTTTTGCCTCACTTTTTACGCTGACTTCGCATGAACCTTATATAGTACCAGAAAAATATAAAGGTGTTTTCCCCGACGGGGATATTCCCATGCACGAAGTGGTAGGCTATACGGACCATGCTTTTAAACGATTTTTTGAAGCAGCAAAAAAAGAATCATGGTTTAACAATACCATTTTTATTCTTACTGCGGACCATACCAATCAATCTTTTTATAAAGATGAATATTACAAAGTTATTAATAGAGGTGCGGTACCAATTTTAATTTACAAACCTGATAGTACTTATGTAGGTGTTGATGATAAATTAGCACAACAAATAGATATTTATCCCACGGTTCTAGACGCTATTGGTTATGACAAACCTTTTAGAAGTTGGGGCAGGAGCTTGATTGGTAAACCTCAAATAGAACCCTATGTGATGAATTACAACGGTACACAATATCAATTGTTACGTGGCAATTATATCTGTATTTTTGATGGTAAAAAAGCTACGGGATTTTACGATATTAACGATAAAGGGCTGACCAATAATCTTATAGGGAACAGAACACCGGAAATGGATGAAATTGAAGAAGCTTGTAAAGCTTTTTTAAAGGATTATTTTGATAGGATAGTCGATAAAAAGTTATCCCATCCCTAGCCCTTCCTTTACCTCTGCTAAAGCTTTAGCGTCGCATCTTCGGCAAGCCTTCGGCGACCGAAGGACACGCGGAAAGAGAAGGGAATTTGAGCGGATTATTATTTTTACCAAAATCAATTAATTCGTGCAACTGCCCGGCAGGCGGGTTCGTCGTAAAATTTTAATAGATAAAAATATAGGTCAGACATATATTTTTCAAAATAAAAAGTTCTCCGTAACAATCTCGGATAACCAACGTCAATTCAATATCTTTGACCTCAATAAAAAATAAATAATATAGAATGAACAATATTCTTGTTGCTGAAAATGTTGTAAAAAACTACGGTAATTATACCGCATTAAACAATGTTTCCATAAATGTTTCGGAAGGAAGTATTTTTGGATTGCTAGGCCCCAATGGAGCTGGTAAAACAACATTGATAAGGATTATCAACCAAATTACAATGCCTGACGAAGGTATGGTAACTTTGGATGGAGAACCTTTAAAACCAGATCATATAAAAGATATTGGTTATTTGCCCGAAGAACGCGGCTTGTACAAATCTATGAAAGTGGGTGAACAGGCTCTTTATTTGGCTCAATTAAAAGGGTTGAGTAAAGCGGAAGCTAAACAGCGATTAAAATATTGGTTTGATAAATTCGAAATTGGCGATTGGTGGAACAAAAAAATTCAAGAACTATCTAAAGGGATGGCTCAAAAAATACAATTTATTGTTACAGTTTTACATCAACCAAAATTATTGATTTTCGATGAACCTTTTAGTGGTTTTGACCCAATAAATGCCAATTTGATTAAAGATGAAATCCTAAAATTAAGGGATGATGGTGCCACCGTCATCTTTTCCACGCACAGGATGGAATCCGTTGAGGAATTATGTGATGACATCGCTCTAATACATAAATCGAATAAAATTTTGGAAGGTAAATTGATTGATATTAAACGCAATTATAAAGCCAATATATTTGAGGTGGGATTGTTAACCGAAAATAAGGTTGAAGTGACACAAAATCTTAAAGAAAATTTTGAACTGACCAACGCCACCTTTAAAAGTTTAAACGACGAACTGCAGTTCAATATTAAAATTGACGATAAAACTCCCGCAAATGAATTGATAGGACATTTAACATCTAAAGGTGAGCTCACGCATTTTGTTGAGGTAATTCCGAGTGTAAACGATATTTTTATCCAAACTGTACAAAACCATTAATATGAACCATTTATCTCTAATCACAAAAAGGGAATATCTTAATAAAGTAAAAAATAAGTCTTTTATTATTATGACTTTTTTAAGTCCGTTGATATTCGTGGCTATTTTTGCGTTAATCGGATTTTTAACACAATTGAATAATGATGGTGTCAAAACCATTTCGGTCTTGGACGAAAGCAATTTATTTGCAAGTAAATTTAAAAATACCGAAAACACAAAGTATGATATTTTAACAGGCTTAAATTTAGATGATGCAAAGAAATTGGTACGCGAAGCTGAAAATTATGGCTTACTCTATATTCCACCGGCCGACAACGTGGATGCTATTGCCGATAAAATTAAATTTTATTCGGAAGAATCGCCTTCGGTGGGTGTCATGAACAGTATTGAGGATAAAATTGAAGAAGAAGCTAGGGCAATTAAATTAAAAGAATCAGGTTTAGATCCTATAATTGTAAATAAATTAAAGATTAAGGTAAGAGCGAATTTAGAAACTTTTGATGGTCAAAAAACCTCAAAGGCCGGTAATTATATGAAATTGATTTTTGGAGGAGCAGCTGGGTATTTGTTGTTTATGTTTATCATAATTTACGGTAATATGATAATGCGTAGCGTTATAGAAGAAAAAACAAGTCGAATTATAGAAATTATAATCTCATCGGTAAAACCGATCAAGTTATTGCTTGGAAAAATATTTGGAACTTCCTTGGCCGGACTAACACAATTTGCAGTTTGGATAATTATAGGAACTGTGCTAATGTTGGGCGTATCCGCATTTTTTGGCGTACAAATGTCACAAAGCCCCATGGCAGAACAGCAGCAAGAAATGATGAAACAAGTAGCAGAAAATGATGAAGCTCAGCAGATGGCAACTACTATATTCCAAGAGATTAATAATTTGCCTTTGGCCAACCTTATTATAATGTTTATTTTATTTTTTATTGGAGGTTATTTATTGTACGCATCTTTATACGCTGCCATTGGTGCCGCCGTTGATAATGAGACCGATACGCAACAATTTATGATGCCCATAATTATGCCGTTAATGCTTGCCATTTATGTAGGATTTTTTACGGTTATCGAAAATCCACACGGTATGGTTTCTCAAGTTTTTTCGTATATTCCGTTCACATCACCGGTAGTAATGCTAATGCGTATTCCATTTGGTGTGCCTATTTGGCAACAACTATTATCGGTATTGATTCTATTTGTAACATTTTATATAACCGTAATGTTTGCCGCCAAAATTTATAGAGTAGGTATATTAATGTACGGAAAAAAACCTACGTATAAGGAATTGTATAAATGGTTGAAGTACTAACTTTTATATATGTTTCACGAGACTATGGACAAAATAAATGAAATTCTAAATGAAACAATAAGGTTTTCAGACTCAATAGCTATTACATACAAAGGTTTGCTAATTGTTTTAGTTGCCCTTTTTATTACGGCTTTGGTCTTAAAATGGATAAGGAAATTAGTGACCAGAAAATTGCCACCTCAAGACAAGGTAAAATTTATTTCGTTATTTACTTTTGGTCGTTGGTTTATATATTTAATTATCTTAATAATTACTTTCGATAATATAGGTGTAAATGTTACTGCACTTTTTACGGCTTCGGCGGCTTTATTAATCGGTATAGGTTTAGCATTACAAACCTTGTTTCAAGATATAATTTCGGGTGTTTTTATTTTAGTGGATCAATCCGTTCATGTGGGTGACATCATTGAATTGGACGGAAAAGTAGGTAGGGTAGAAGAAATCAAATTACGAACCACTAGGGCGGTTACTGTGGATAATAAGGTGTTGGTTATTCCTAATCATTTATACTTAACCAATAGTTTGTACAATTGGACAGCTAATGGAATTGAAACCAGAGAAACGGTAGATGTTGGCGTTGCCTATGGTAGTGATGTTAAATTGGTTGAATCACTCTTATTGCAAGCGGCCAAAACGCATCCTGCAGTTCTGAAAGAGCCAGAACCTAAAGTCTTATTTATGAATTTTGGTGATAGTTCGTTGGACTTTAGAGTTGCTTTTTCTATCAATGACAGTTTTAACGTACGCATTCCTAAAAGTGATATTCGTTTTGAGATTGACAAATTGTTTAGGGAAAATAATGTAACAATACCTTTCCCTCAAAGAGATGTACATTTGGTTAGTGCGAAGTCTGAAGTCCGAAGACCGAAGTGAAAAAAATAAGAAAAAATGAATTTCAAATTTGAAAACTTAATTATTTGGGAAAAAGCAATGGATATGGGTGAAGAAATTTTCATCCTTACAAATGAATTTCCTAAAGATGAAATGTATAACTTAACTTCACAGATTAGAAGGGCAGTAGATTCTATCGCCTTAAATATATCTGAAGGTTCAATCGGTCAGACCAATCCCGAATTTAAAAAATTTATGGGGTATTCCATTCGTTCGTTGGCAGAGGTAGTAACCTGTTTGCATAAAGCAAAAAGACGATCTTATATATCAGAAATTGAATTTAATAAATATTACTTAGCTTCGTATAATCTCATGAATATGATGATTGCATTTAGAAAAAACATAAAATAAAACAAATTTCAAATTTTGAACTTCCAAATAAAAACTTCGGTCTTCGGTCTTCCGACTTCCGTCTCAAAATAAGTAGAACCATTAAAAATAAACTCCGGTCTTCGGTTTTCCGGTTTCCGACTAAATTCTAAATATGCCAAAAATATTAATTATTGAAGATGAAGCTGCAATCCGCAGGGTATTAAAAAAAATTATTTCTGAAGAAAATTCAACCTATGAAGTTGAAGAGGCTGAAGATGGATTGTCAGGTATAGAAATGATAAAAAATAACGATTACGACTTAGTGCTGTGCGATATTAAAATGCCAAAAATGGATGGTGTAGAAGTATTGGAAAAAACGCAAAAAATAAAGCCTGAAATACCAATGCTGATGATTTCTGGCCATGGCGATTTAGATACTGCAGTACAAACCATGCGTATGGGAGCGTTTGACTATATTTCAAAACCGCCCGATTTAAATAGATTATTAAATGCTGTCCGTAATGCTTTAGATAAGAAGCATTTAGTTGTTGAAAATAAACAACTGAAGAAAAAAGTCAGTAAAAACTACGAAATGGTGGGCGAAAGTAAAGCCATTGCTCATATTAAAGATATCATTGAAAAAGTAGCAATCACTGATGCCAGGGTTTTGATTACTGGGCCAAATGGTACTGGTAAAGAGTTGGTCGCTCATTGGTTGCACGAAAAAAGCGAACGCTCTAAATCACCATTGGTTGAGGTAAACTGTGCTGCCATTCCATCAGAATTGATTGAAAGTGAATTGTTTGGTCATGTAAAAGGATCGTTTACGGGTGCAAATAAAGATCGTGCGGGTAAATTTGAAGCTGCCAATGGAGGTACAATTTTCTTGGATGAAATTGGTGATATGAGTCTTTCTGCACAAGCAAAAGTATTACGTGCATTACAGGAAAATAAAATCAGTAGGGTAGGTAGCGATAAAGATATTAAAGTAAATGTACGGGTTATTGCAGCTACTAATAAAGATTTGAAAAAAGAAATTTCTGAAGGCAATTTTAGAGAAGATTTGTATCACAGATTGGCTGTTATTTTAATCGAAGTACCTTCATTGAACGAAAGACGAGAGGACATTCCATTATTGGTAGATTTTTTTGCTGAAAAAATTGCGAGTGAACAAGGTAACGCCAAAAAATCATTTTCCGATAAGGCCATAAAAAAACTACAAGAATACGATTGGACAGGTAATATCCGTGAACTCCGAAATGTGGTAGAAAGATTGATTATTTTAGGGGGTAGCCAAGTTTCTGAAGACGATGTAAAGTTGTTTGCAAGTAAGTAAGCAGAGAACCCACGCTTTTGGCGTGGTGTGAATCGCTTATCCCGAGGAGGGACGAACAAGGGATCTTATGGAGCTTCTTTGCTTTTCGGAAAAAGAATTTGAAATCCTGTCCTGAAGTTGGCCTGTCAATGAGCATACTCCGAAGCATTCAATTTTATTGCCTTTCCGCAAATTCTTTAAATTGTCTCAACCACTTTTCAGCAGGTTTTCGGTACATACTGGGAAATAGAATTGAGATCAGCTTTGGCATAAACCAATTTATACGCGTGTATTCATATTCATAATGGTATCTAGTGGTTTTATCATCAAGAGCTTCAAAATCACACTTCATTGTATTGTCCATATGAATATGATGGAAACTAGCCTCAAATGAATGTGGAAGGTCATTTTTGGTTATGGTTTCAACCAATTCCATTTCGTTTTTCCCATGTTTGTAGTACATTTTTGAAACCGCACCAACTTCCCCATTTTCTCCACTTACCAGTTCCTTTCTAATAAAGCCGTCCTGATATTCTTTAAGATTATCGGAATCCGCAAAAAGTGCAGCCACTTTTGTTAAAGTTTGATTGATGTCAATAAAGCCCTTGTGTATCATAATTATTTCATATTTAATGTGTTACGAAGCTAATTATTTTATTTCAGAAAGTCAAGAAAGAGGCAGTATATATGTTATATAGTAGCTATAAATAAACCTTATAATTATATAAAAAAATTACATAATCAATATTATGATTTCAGTCTTTGCCATGATATATTTGCACTCAGAAAATAATAAATAGTAACAAATAAAAACATTAAAAAATGACATTAGTAGGTAAAAAATTCCCTGATTTAAATGTTGACGCCATGAACGAAATGGGCGATACTTTTAAAGTAAATGTATTGGAAGAAGCAGTAAATAATAAAAAGAAAGTTGTACTTTTCTGGTATCCAAAAGATTTCACTTTTGTATGCCCTACAGAATTACATGCTTTTCAAGAGGCTATGGCCGAATTCGAAAAGAGAAATACAATTGTAATTGGAGCTTCATGTGATACGCCAGAAGTGCATTTTGCATGGTTAAATACGCCAAAAGTTAATGGTGGAATAGAAGGTGTTACCTATCCATTGTTGGCCGATAGCAATCGTAATTTATCAAGTGTTTTAGGTATTTTAGATATTACCAATGAAACTTATGATGAGGCTACTGGAACAGTTCAGGTTGAAGGTGATAATGTAACGTATAGAGCAACTTATGTTATTGACGAAGATGGTGTGGTGCAACATGAAAGTATCAACAACATGCCAATTGGTAGAAATGTAAAAGAGTACATACGAATTGTAGATGCCTTAACACATGTGCAAGAAAAAGGTGAGGTTTGTCCTGCAAACTGGGAAGAGGGTAAAAATGCCATGAGAGCAGATTCAAAAAGTACAGCAGAATATTTAGCTGCACATATCAATTAGATTGTCAAAAATAAATTTATGAATCCCAAATCCCAATGTTAAAATTTTGGAATTTGGGATTTTAATATTGAAAATTTAAATAATTATGGTTCAAGAATTAGCAAAAGATAATTTACAGGAAATTGTAACTAACAATAAGACTGTTGTTGTACAGTATTCGGCAACATGGTGTGGTAATTGTAGAATTATGAAGCCAAAGTTTAAGAAATTGGCTTCTGAACTAGAAGATATTACCTTTGTTATAGCAGATGCAGAAAAGTTCCCTGAATCTAGAAAGCTAGCTACAGTTGATAATTTACCAACTTTTGCCACTTTTAAAGATGGAGCTTTTGTAAACCAGACACAAACCAATAAGTTTGATGTTTTAAAAGATTTAGTAAATGAAGTTACCAGTAATTAAGCATTTGTCTCAATTTATTGAAGAGAATGATGAAGACTATTTAATAGAAACCATTGAAACCTTAGAAGCACTTACCGAAGTATCTTCGTTAAAGGATGAAGAACTTGATGTAATTGGAGAATTAATCTCAAATATGTACGGTGCATTAGAGGTTAATAAAATGGTTAAAGATGGGACTCCAAAAAAAGAAGCATTAAACGCATTTATGAAACGTGTTTTGGGTTCTATTGATAACTAAAATATTTAGATATTAATAAAAAAGTATAAAAACCACTTCAATTGAAGTGGTTTTTATTTTACTATTTATTAAGATAATCAATTAAACTGCTTCAAATCAAAACGGTCTAGATTCATTACTCTTGTCCATGCTGCAACAAAATCCTTTACAAACTTATCTTGAGATTCATCGCTTCCATAAACTTCGGCAACAGGTCTAAGCTCTGAATTAGAACCAAAGATTAGGTCGGCTCTAGTTCCAGTCCATTTTAGATTGCCAGATTTTCTATCCCGACCTTCAAATAATGAATCATTTTCGGAAATAGATTTCCAAGTGGTTGATAAATCAAGTAAATTGATAAAGAAATCGTTAGTAAGGCTACCTACTTTATCCGTAAAAACTCCATGTTTAGAACCATCATAATTTGTGCCCAATACCCTTAACCCACCAACTAGCACGGTCATTTCAGGAATAGAAAGTGTCAACAGTTGAGCCCTGTCCACTAGTAGAGCCTCTGCAGGAGCTGATTGTCTTTTGTGTACATAGTTTCTAAAACCGTCTGAAATGGGTTCTAAATGGCCAAACGATTCAATATCGGTTTGCTCTTGTAAAGCATCTCCTCTTCCGGGAGTAAAAGGTACGATTATATCATAACCAGCATTTTTTGCCGCTTTCTCAACGCCAACAGAGCCACCCAAAACAATAATATCGGCCATTGAAACTTCTTTAGAGGAAGTACTATTAAATTGGTTTTGAATTTGACCATATCTATCTAAAACTTTAGCCAATTGAGCAGGGTTGTTAACTTCCCAATTATTTTGTGGGGCTAATCGGATTCTACCTCCATTGGCTCCACCCCGTTTATCAGAATTTCTATATGTTGATGCAGAAGCCCATGCTGTAGAAACCAGTTCAGAAACAGAAAGACCAGATGCTGCAATACTGTTTTTTAATTTAGCCACTTCAATTGAATCAATAACGTCGGTAACCTCAGGAATAGGATCTTGCCATAGTAATTCTTCTTTCGGAACATCTGGACCCAAATATCTTGTAATAGGCCCCATATCTCGGTGTGTTAATTTGTACCAGGCTCTAACAAAAGCCTCCTCAAATTCTTTCGGATTTTCATGGAAATGTTTAGATATTTTTAAATACTCGGGATCCGCTTTCATAGCCATATCAGCAGTAGTCATCATCAATGCTTGTTTTTTGGATGGATCTCCGGCTCTAGGTGCCATTCTAGCATTAGATTCTGCAGTAGGTGTCCACTGATGTGCACCTGCGGGACTTTTAGTCAATTCCCAGTCATAATTCAACAATACATCAAAATAATCGTAATCCCATTTCGTTGGGTTGGGCGTCCACGGACCTTCTAAACCACTAGTAATGGTATCATCCAAAACCCCTGTGCCATAGGAATTTTTCCAACCTGTACCCATTTCTTCAATCATAGCTCCTGCTGGTTCTGCCGCAACATACTCATTGGGGTCTGCTGCTCCGTGGGCCTTGCCAAAGGTGTGTCCACCAGCGGTAAGTGCTACTGTTTCTTCATCGTTCATGGCCATTCGACCAAAAGTTTCTCTAATATCATGAGCCGATCCAATGGGGTCAGGATTACCGCTTGGACCTTCAGGATTCACGTAAATCAAGCCCATGTGCGTAGCTCCAAGATGTCCCTCAAGGTAACGCTCACTTGAACCTTCATAACGTTTGTCTTCTCCCATCCATTGGGTTTCAGAACCCCAATACACGTCTTGTTCGGGTTCCCATACATCTTCTCTACCACCGGCAAAACCAAAAGGTTTTAATCCCATAGATTCTATAGCACAATTTCCTGCAAGAATCATGAGATCTCCCCAAGAAAGTTTATTTCCATATTTCTTTTTAATCGGCCATAAAAGTAACCGTGCCTTGTCAAGGTTGCCATTATCGGGCCAACTATTTAAGGGTGCAAAACGCTGGTTGCCAGAACCTGCACCGCCGCGGCCATCACCAACCCTATAGGTGCCTGCACTATGCCAAGCCATACGAATCATAAACGGACCGTAATGACCATAATCAGCTGGCCACCAATCTTGTGAGTCTGTCATTAAATCGATAACCTCCTGCTTTAACACTTTAAAATCAATACTGTTAAAGGCAGCGGCATAGTCAAAATCATCTCCCAAAGGATTGGATTTAGCTGCATTTTGTCTTAAAATATTTAATTTTAATTCATTGGGCCACCAGTCTCTGTTTGTTGTGCCTCCACCAGCGGTTTGCTTTAATGGTCCTCCCATAAATGGGCATTTGCTTATATCGCCTTTGTTAGTTTTGTTGTTTTCCATGCTAAAGATTTTAAGTGATTATCAATTTTCTAAAGTTAATAATTACTATTGAAAAAAATAGCATAATCATATTTTAATAATTTATTTAACAATAGATAAAATTTATTTTTGATTGAAAAGTATAAGATGTTTATAAAAAAAAGAGATGGAATCTAATTATAGCTAAAAAATATTTTTTCATTTCAATTTTTCAATAGCATGTTTAATTAAAAAAACCGAAAAAATATCGAAACTTGTAACGCAAGAAATTAGGGTGTTTCTTAAAATAGCTAAAAACCGATCATTAATCACTCCAATATCCGTTTTTTGGTGCTTGTGCAACGATTACAATTGTTGGCAATAGTTGTTTTATTCTACTTTCCATTCACATCCTACGCTATTGGGCTTGATTTTCCATGCTCGTGTACCTAAACGATATTTTTGTTCACGAGAATCATAAGAAATCCCATGAAGTTCATTTCTAGGGCGATTTGTATCATCGGGAAAAATATTCTCTAATTGAATAAACTGCATAGGACTTGGAACTCCATAAAAATTACCTGGAATAAAGACTCTAACTCCTTTCTTGGAATCATTTCTATCCAAGACTGTAAAAGACAATCGAGAATCTCCTCTTCCTATTCTTTCTCCAGAAGCATTTACTTTTCTTGCTGCACTTACTAAATTACCTCCTGCTATTGTTCCTGCTCCTTTAAACTTATTTGAGATGGCTGCTCCTTCTGTTCCACAACCTACCCAAGTAGAGTAGTCGGAAGTTGAAGAATTATCTATAGGATGCTTTACTGCTTCGAAATATACATTACTAAAATTTTGATATGTAATATTTGTCATTTTTATACCTGTTTCACATCCAACAATCTCACATCCATCAATAATTCCAGCATCTGCATCTCTTCCAGAAAAGTAAATAGCTGTATCGCATAAACGAAATAGTAAGTCTCGAAAAGAAGTATTATTAACATTTCGCTTATGTAATTCGCCATCACATAATATGCCTTCTCTCCAATAAGAAAAACGAATATTGTTCAACCTTAAACCATGACTCCAACATAATATTCCTATACCAGAACGATTAGATAAAGTGGAATCTCCAATTAAATCTAAATCCTTAATTATAGTATAGGTGGAATCATATTTAGTTTCAGGCCTAAACTCGTCATCTATAGTATAATCTTCCCCTATTTTAATTCCGGTTATATCTCCTTTGAATTTAATTACTGAACCTTGGCCATCAATTATGAGTCTTTTCCTTATCCATAGTGTTTGGTCAATTTCAAAAATTGTATTTGGTGTCAATTTTAATAAAGTTCTTCCTTCGAAATCAGGTGCGTTATTAATTGCTCTAATTAATTCTAATGATGTGCTTATTGTATTCATGATTTTGTCAATTATTGCCAATGACCTGCTAAACGCAGTTCTGCTTTGAGAACGAAGATACAAAAAAGTGGAAGATGATGGGGCGTTAAGTCGCACGGAAGTGCGATAGCCATTATCCGTCTCGCTTAGCGAATTTTTTTTAAAATTTGATGGCGAGCCACTTTATTGTATTGAGAGGTCGAAAAGTAGAGCCAAATTGCATTTAGCTTATGTTGGAATGCGTTTTCCCTCGATGGGCAGCTACCGCTGTAGATAATGAAAGTCGCTGGATGCAATTTGGTTTAGCAGGTCATTGGAATTCATATCTAAAGGGGCGAGAGTGCGATAGCACGTAGCAACTTCAGTCAGCGATAGCTGAATGAATTCCAACGGTTTTGTGTATGATTTCGTTGCTTGGTTTAAGCACTAAAGTTAGCAAATAAATCACAGATAGAAAGTCCGCGAGGACTTTCGTAAGCAGGCTATAACCAGCAATGAATTATACACGTTGTTGTAGGTAGTTTTTATCCTTTATTTTCATATAAATACCATTCCGTCAATGTCAGATTAGATATCAATAATTTTTTTCCGATGTATAATTGTACAATTCCGCTTTTCTTTCCTTTTTCCGTAATAATATTCCAGTTCAGATTTGAATCAAATTCCAGAAAGTCGTGTTCATTAAATCGGTTTTCGCTGTTGCTTTTCCACCATCCGTTTCGAATTGAGTCGTTAGAAATCAAAATGATGATTTGATTAATCACAATGATTAAAACCAAAACCTTTAAGTATTTAAATAATTTTTTCATTCAGATTTTGGTAATTCAATTCCAGTTATTTCCGCCTCTCCAATTTTATTTGGTCCTTCGTGAATCCACCATTTTCTTCCGATATCCATATATTCATCAATCGGTTGTCTCGATAAAAATCGGACTAAAACTTCTTTAGTTTCTCCAGGCATAATCCATTCATTCTGGTCAAATTGAATATCTCCCATATATGCATATTTGAATTGTCCATTGGATTGGTATTCGAAAACGTGGTTTGGTCTGTATCCACTTTTTATCCCAGTTTTTCTTCCGCCATTTTCTGTCGAAATGATTTTTAATTTTGCTTTAACGTGAATCAATTCAGGTGTTTCGTCAAGGTCAAAATCAGTAATGCTATAATCAGTATATTTTCCGAAAGCGTGAATGTCAAAAACTTTTCCATAGCCTAAATTCAGCCATCTTTTGTAAATCAATTTTCCATTGAAAAACAAGTAAAGTTCATTGTCGTCTTTTATTTCCTTTCGTATTATCACAGTTCGTTTAAATTACCTACAACGTGATTGTATAAGATTAGTTGCGTGGTTTAAACACCTAATTTAGCAAATACTAACCGAAGTTAAAATCCACTAGAATTTTCGTATGTAATCTTGCACTAGCAATTAATTTTATACGGTGTTGTACTCAGTTTTTTCTTCTTTTTTTGGTTTAAAAATTAAAATCAAGCTTGTTGTTATAAAAATCAATAACGGTATTTGAAAAGCCAAATAATTAAATTTTTCAAAAGGAACTTCTGTTAACCGTCTTGCTATTGGTACAAACATTAATAGAAATATCAAAACCTTTAAAATCCTTTGTCTGTATAGTTTCGTGAACACCATAATAAATCCAATTAGTCCAAAAACTGCAAATATTTGGTCGTTATTCCCAAATTCAAAGCTTGTCCAAATTAGCCAGAATAAAAAGGGAAGTCCAATCATATCTCCCATTAAGATGATTAATGAATATGAGATTAAAGAAATTATTTTTACGACTTTCTCTTTTTTCATTCCTTTTTAAAAATCATTACTTGTCCAGCATCAGGGTCTCCAAATCCAAAAATTATTCCGTACGGACTTTCATCGTTCATTAGTCCAGCGTTTTGCACATCACTTGGAAGTCCAAGAAGGTAAATTCCCCAATGCTTTTTTAAATTTCCATTTCCGTCTCCAATTGAGCCAACAGTTGAAATTTTCCATTTACCAGTTTGAGTAATCATTCCGATATAAGTTGGGTCAAAAGTTTCAAAAACAGGTAAATTCAAGACTTTATAAGTTCCATTTGAATTGATTTCTATTTTCGGTATGACTGTTCGTTTATTTAATGAATCTTTAAATTCCGTTATTTCATAATCGACAGTTTGTTTCTCGAAGACGTAAGTTCCAATTAAGTCAGATTCTTTTGGTTCGGTCGTTGTGTATTTGTGAGCATATGGGTCATATTGACAACTTAAAATAATTGTCAAAATTAAGAATCCGAAAATTTTATTCCATTTCTGCATTTTCTCAAATTGGGTACAACAATTGTATAAACGTATTACGTTTATATCTGTTATGGTTGTAAATGTAATTATTTTTTGATAGAACACTCTATTCTAGCACTGAAATTCATGCTTTATGTAATTTGTCAAAACAGTTATCCGTTTGTTAACCGTTCCTCCAAAGGCGGACAAGTAAAAACGACTAATGTTTACATTGATTTATATTCAGATATTACCAATTTATTTCATTATTTTTAGCTTCTTAAAAACAATAAACAAATGTCTTCGGTTAAAGAACAAATTATACAACTTCGTGAAGAATTGCGTCAGCACAATTACAACTATTATGTGTTGGATAATGCTACAATTTCTGATTATGACTTTGATATGAAACTCAAAGCATTACAGCAATTGGAAGAAAAACATCCGGAATTTTTTGATGAAAATTCGCCAACGCAACGTGTGGGTGGAGAAATAACTAAAAATTTTAAAACGGTTACGCATAAAAATAGAATGTATTCACTAAGTAACAGTTATTCTAAAGAAGATTTGTTGGATTGGGAAAAACGAGTTCAAAAAATATTGGGTACCGATACCATTGAATACACTTGCGAACTAAAATACGACGGGGCTTCCATAAACCTAACCTATGAAAATGGTCAACTTAAAAAAGCGGTTACCAGAGGCGATGGTTTTCAGGGCGATGATGTTACTGCAAATATTAAAACCATTAAATCCATTCCTTTAAAATTGAAGCATAATTTTGTGGATAATTTTGAAATTAGGGGTGAAATTATATTGCCGTTGGACGGATTTGCTCAAATGAACAAGGCGAGGGTAGAGGCTGGAGAGGATCCATATATGAATCCGAGAAATACGGCAAGTGGTAGCTTAAAATTACAGGATAGTGCCGAGGTGGCCAAACGCCCTTTGGACTGTTTGCTCTATCATGTGGTAGCAGAACGATTGCCTTATAAAACCCATGCTGAAGTTTTGGAAAAAGCTAAAAAAATTGGATTCAAAATTCCAGAAACCATTAAAATTGCTAAAACTACAGATGAGATTTTAGATTATGTAAATTATTGGGACACCGAACGTTTTAAATTACCGTACGAAACAGATGGTGTAGTAATAAAAATAAATTCTTTGCAACACCAAGATGAACTGGGTTATACAGCCAAGGCTCCACGTTGGGCAATAGCTTATAAGTTTAAAGCGGAACAAAAAAGTACGGTTTTGAATAGTATTTCGTATCAAGTGGGCAGAACTGGAGCAATAACACCTGTAGCTAATTTAGAACCCGTGGAGCTGGCGGGTACCATTGTAAAACGTGCTTCCTTGCATAATGCCGACCAAATTGAAAAGCTTGATATTCGCGTAAATGATACCGTTTTTGTAGAAAAAGGAGGGGAAATTATCCCAAAAGTTATTGGCGTGGATTTTGAAAAAAGATCTGCTGATTCTCAACCAACTTTTTACGCCACCCATTGCCCAGAATGCAATACAGAGCTAGTTAGAACTGAAGGCGATGCCAAACATTATTGCCCTAATGAGTATGGTTGCCCTACTCAGATTACGGGCAGAATTCAGCATTTTATCAGTAGAAAGGCAATGGATATTGAAGGCTTGGGCGGAGAAACGGTTGAACTGTTGTTTAAAGAAAATTTGATTACTAATTATGCCGATTTGTACGAGTTAAAAACCGAACAAATTATTCCGTTAGAACGCATGGCGGAAAAATCAGCCGAGAATATGATTAAAGGCATTGAAAAGTCCAAAGAAATCCCTTTTGAACGTGTTCTGTTTGCTTTGGGAATCAGATTTGTTGGAGAAACCGTAGCCAAAAAATTGGCAAAACATTTTAAAAGCATAGACCACTTGTTAAATGCCACTTTTGAGGAATTGATTGCTGTTGACGAAATAGGTGATAGAATTGCCCAAAGTATTATTGACTTTGCCAACAACCCATTGAATATCGACTTGGTTAACAGACTAAAAAATTATGGCGTACAATTGGAATTATCCGCTAAGGCAATGGAAAACCAGACCGATAAACTACAAGGACAAATTTTTGTAGTTTCAGGTGTTTTTACAAAAATGAGCAGAAACGAACTTAAAAAATCCATTGAAGATAATGGCGGAAAAGTGTCAAGCTCTATTTCTAAAAAGACCAACTACATAATTGCTGGAGAAAACATGGGGCCTAGCAAACGCACAAAAGCGGAGGAGTTGGGAATCGCTATAATCTCTGAAGATGATTATTTAGCAATGTTATAATGATGCTAACTAAACATAATAACAAAGTCAAAATTATAACTGCACTTTTTGTAATCGTTTCTTTATGTGATATAGTCGGAATATTATTTGATGTAAATCTTCTTCGGTTAATTTTCAAACCTTTGATAATAGCAACTTTATTGTTGATTTATCAGATTTCGAATAGGAAATATAATAAATCATATGTTGCTGCATTGGTGTTTTCATTTTTTGGTGATGTTTTGTTGTTGTTTGAAGGTGAAGTGTTCTTTTTGCTGGGATTGGTTTCATTTTTTATGGCACATATTATTTTCATTAAAATTGTTATGGGCTGGCTTAATAAGCCTACTTTAAAAACGATAGCGATTGCAATTGTACCATTCTTGATTTTATTTTTTGCACTCATTAATTTGTTAAAAGATAGTTTGAACGATTTGTTTGTTCCTGTTGTGGTTTATGGAATAACTATATCAGTTATGGGTTCGGTTTCATTGATCTATTACTTAAATGATAGAGGTAATTCGGCCTTATTTATGTTAATAGGTGCTTCCCTTTTTATTCTTTCTGATTCCATATTAGCAATAAATAAGTTTTATAGTGCTAATCAATTTTTTCCAATAGTTATTATGTCAACCTATGTAACAGCACAGTATTTAATATTTAAAGCTGTAATCACAGAGAAACAGAAAATAATTGAGCCTTTATAATAGTTAATGGTCATAGGTTTTAGTGATGAATGTTAATCTACTGTTAAAATCTAATTTAGTGTTAAACCTTATAATTTTGCTAGAGTCAAAGAGGCAAATATTAAAATTAAATATCATGAAAATTTCGAAGAAAAAAAACAATCCCGATAGCTATCGGAACTCAGTAGAAAATAAAAAATTTATGAGTAAAAAATTAGTAGTTGGTTGCCTGATGTTACTTTTAACGGTTGGAGCTTTTGCTCAAAAGGAGCGTAGAGGAGGAAAAATGTCGGATTTGACCCCAGATCAAATGGCTGAATTGCAAACTAAAAAAATGGCTCTCGATTTAGATTTAACAGAAGCTCAGCAAAAAAAAGTGTACGATTTAAACAAAGAGCAAGCTATTGAACGCGAAGCAAAAAGAAAAGAAATGATGGCTTTACGTGAAAAAGGAGAAAAACCAGACGACAAAAATTCGTTTGAAAGAAAAAAGACAAGATTAGTCGCACAATTAGAACACCAGAATGAATTAAAAAAGATTTTAAACGATAGCCAATTTGAAACTTGGAAAAAGTCTAAAAAACATAAAGCACACAAAATGAAAAAAATGCGAAAGGATGGAAAGATGAAGAAGCACCAAAAAGGAAAAAAGAGAAAAGAGAAGCGAGGACAGGAGCCTGAAGAATAATTTAGATTAGATTTGGTTTGAGTTTGGTTAAATCGCCACAAGAATTTAATACTTGTGGCGATTTTTTTATGTTGTCACTTGTCATAGTTTTAGCTTAAACTCAATGCTAAAATTATTCAATATAAATTTTTTGACCTACAGAGAGGTCATTGTTTTTCAGTCCGTTCAACCACTTTAATTTATCTACAGTTAAATTATTGTTTCTAGCCAAAGAATATAGCGTATCGCCTTTGGCAACTATAACAAATTTTGCACTTATGTTATCTTCTGTTTTTTTTATCACCTTACCGTTGTACAAGAAACTCTCGTCAAAATCGTCGTATTTATCTAGTTCATAGGTTTCAATCAGCGTGATGAGTTTTGCAGGATATTTAGGATCTGTTGCGTATCCCGCTTTTTTTAATCCTTTAGACCAGCCTTTATAATCTTTCTTTCTAAGCTCAAACAAACCTGCATATCGCTTTCTATCAAACAAAAATAATGAATGGTCTCTAAAAGAGGTTAACGGATGTTCGTATTTTCTAAAACATTCTTGTCTGGCATCATCGTCATGGTACATGCGTTTACCGTTCCAACTACTATGGCACTTTATTCCAAAATGGTTGTTTCCTTTCACCGATAAGCGACTTCTACCGCTGTTAGATTCTAAAATACCTTGTGCCAAAGTAATACTAGCAGGAATTTTATAAGCTATCATTTCTAAAATGGCAATATCGTTGTATTCATCAATATAAGCCAACGTACTTTCGTTCAAATTAGGTTTACGTTTTACCAAATCAGCATGAATTATATCAGCCTCATCAATTTTTTGAATCGTTACCGGCGTAGGCGTTTTTTTAGCCACTTTTGTAGGTGAATTTGTTGGTGCTTTGGTAGGGTATTTTTGACTTGTAGTTCTTTTATGAGAACCACAACTTACCAAAAAGCTAATAATGCTTATGCATAGAAATATTTTTAAATATCTCATTTTAAATTATTTGAAGATGACTTTTTTGTTTTAATATGTTGTTTATACCTTTAATTCCCTGTAAACCGCCAGTATGGATGGCTAGCATTTTACTTCCTTTTTTAAATTGTTGTTTTTGAACCAAATCAATAATTCCAAAAAGCATTTTTCCAGTATAAATAGGATCTAGGGGGATACCGGTTTTTTCCTTAAATTTATTTATTAACGTAACTAGTTCGTTATTTATTTTACCATAACCGCCAAAATGATAGTCTGTTTTTAGCTCCCAATTTTTCTTTTTTGTCCATCTGGCAATTTCATCATTTAAAAAATCACCTTTTAATGACGAAAACCCAATTATCTTTTGATGAGGTTCAGCACTATTTATAATACCAGCAATTGTACCACCAGTACCTACTGATGTGCAAATATAATCAAAGCGTTGGTCTTGTTTTGTTAAAATTTCTTCACATCCTTTTATCGCTAAACTATTTGTGCCACCTTCGGGAATTAAATAAAAATTACCAAATTCTTTTTTTAGACCATCTATAAAATCAGTCTTTTCCTTATTGCGATACAAATTTCTTGTAATAAATTTGAATTGCATGCCGCATTTTTCAGCGAAGGACAATGTCGGGTTTTCTTTAAATTTATTGATCAATTCTTCACCTCTAACAATGCCTATAGTTTTGAACCCAAATTTTTCTCCTGCGGAGGCAGTTGCAGCAATATGATTGGAGTACGCACCACCAAAAGTGAGTAAAGTGTCTAAACCTTGCTCCTTAGCTGCTAATAAATTGTACTTGAGTTTTCTATACTTATTTCCTGAAATATAGGGATGGATTTCATCTTCTCGTTTTATAACCAGTTCAACATTGTTCAACAAGGGAAATTGAACGGGTTGATTTCTACTATTTAGATTAAAATCCATATTGTGGCGAAAATAGTGATTTTATTTAATGATATTTATGGTAAATTTACATGATAAAAGATATTGAATGTTTGAAAAGCCACAGGAACTAGAACCTGATGATTTTTACCTTACCGAAGAAGGTTATAAAGTATTTACGGAAAAGTACCATTTAAAAAGAGGGTATTGTTGTAAAAGCGGTTGCCGACACTGCCCCTATGGTTATGATAAAAAGACGAATTCTATTAAGAAATGACTTTTAAAGAGCAAATTCTTCAAGGTATTCCAAACCAATTGCCAAATCAAAAACCTTATGATTCGGAAATAAATCATGCCCCAAAAAGAAAAGATATTTTAACGGATGAAGAAAAAAAATTGGCTCTAAAAAATGCCCTACGTTATTTTGATTCCAAATTCCATGCAGTATTATTACCTGAATTTAAGAATGAATTAGACACTTATGGTCGGATTTACATGTACAGGTTTCGACCAGAATATAAAATGTATGCCAGACCTTTTGAAGAATACCCAGGAAAATCATTACAAGCCAAAGCTATAATGCACATGATTCAAAATAATTTGGATTATGCCGTAGCACAACACCCTCATGAGTTGATAACCTATGGTGGCAACGGTGCTGTTTTTCAAAATTGGGCTCAATATTTATTGACAATGCAGTATTTGGCTGAAATGACTGATGAACAAACTTTGGCTCTGTATTCTGGTCATCCGATGGGATTATTCCCATCTCATAAAAACGCACCAAGAGTTGTGGTTACTAATGGTATGATGATTCCTAATTACTCAAAACAAGACGATTGGGAAAAATTTAATGCCTTGGGCGTAACCCAATACGGACAAATGACCGCAGGCAGTTTTATGTATATTGGTCCACAAGGCATCGTTCATGGAACAACAATTACCATTTTAAACGCCATTAGAAAAATTCGGCAGAGTGATTCCCCCTTTCCTTCGGAGAGGGGGTTAGGGAGTGAGGCCTATTTGTTTGTTACTTCCGGTCTTGGTGGAATGAGCGGAGCACAACCTAAAGCAGGAAACATTGCAGGGTGTATTACCGTATGTGCTGAAGTTAATTTAAAGGCCGTTGAAACAAGACATTCGCAAGGTTGGGTAGATGAGGTTATTGATGATTTGGATGATTTGGTAGAACGCGTTCAAAAAGCAAAAAGGAATAAAGAAGTGGTTTCCATAGCCTATCACGGAAATGTTGTTGAGGTGTGGGAAAAATTTGACAAAGACAATGTATATATAGACTTAGGTTCTGACCAAACCTCATTGCACAATCCTTGGGCAGGTGGGTATTATCCCGTAGGTATTTCATTTGAGGATGCCAATAAGATGATGGCTAATCAGCCGGAGTTATTTAAAGATAAAGTACAAGAGAGTTTACGACGCCAAACAGATGCAATTAACAAGCACACGGCAAAAGGCACTTATTTTTTCGATTATGGTAACGCTTTTTTATTGGAGGCATCTAGAGCTGGAGCTAAAATTTATAAAGACGACAAAGGTGATTTTGTTGATAAAAACGCTCCTTCCTTGAGGGAAGGAGTTGGAGGATGGGCTTATAAAAGTTATGTACAAGACATTATGGGACCCATGTGTTTCGATTACGGTTTTGGTCCTTTTCGTTGGGTTTGTGTATCGGCTAAACCAGAAGATTTGGACAAAACGGATGCCATTGCTTGTCAGGTGTTGGAAGAAATAATGCAAAAAGCTCCCCAGGAAATTAAGCAGCAAATGGCTGACAATATTAAATGGATAAAAGGGGCACAACTAAATAAATTGGTGGTAGGCTCACAAGCCAGAATATTATATGCAGATGCCGAAGGCCGTATTAAAATTGCGAAAGCTTTTAATGATGCCATTGCCAATGATGAAATAGGACCAGTTGTTTTGGGGCGAGACCATCACGATGTCTCGGGAACGGATTCTCCCTTCAGGGAAACCTCAAATATTTATGATGGATCGCAGTTCACAGCAGATATGGCCATACAAAATGTAATAGGTGATGGTTTTAGAGGTGCAACTTGGATTTCCATTCACAACGGAGGTGGAGTAGGTTGGGGAGAGGTTATTAACGGTGGTTTCGGCATGGTTCTTGATGGTAGTAAAGAAGCCGAACAACGTTTACGGTCAATGCTATTTTGGGATGTTAACAATGGTATTGGAAGACGAAGTTGGGCAAGGAACAAAGAAGCCATATTTGCTATTAAACGAGCAATGGAAGCAGAACCCAATTTAAAAGTTACACTTCCAAATATGGTAGATAAAAATTTATTAGATAGTTTTGATAAAAATTAAAATAAGAAAAAAATGAAATACGTAAAATTACTTTCAGTTGTTGTGGTACTTTTTTTAGTGTCCTCTTGTGCTTCGGTTAGGGTCTCTTCTGATTACGATAAGGAGAAAGATTTTAACCAATACAAAACTTTTGCTTTTTATAAGAAGGGAATTGATAAAGTGGATATTTCCGATTTGGACAAACGTAGAATATTACGTGCCGTAGAGGCTGATTTATTGGCTAAAGGCTTTACTAAATCTGAAAATCCTGATTTGTTGGTAAATATCTTTACCAAATCAAGAGAAAAGATTAATGTTTATAACAATAATTATATGGGTTGGTATCCTTGGTACTACGGCGGATTTGGTCCTTACGGTTTTGGAATGGGAGCCTATAACAACGTTACCCGATCTACAGAAGGAACATTGTTTATAGATTTGATAGATGCCAATAAAAAAGAGTTGGCATGGCAAGGAATGGGTACTGGTGCATTAGCTTCGTCCAATGACATTTCTAAAAAAGAAGCACGTATTAAAGAATTTGTAACAGAAATAATGGCGAAATATCCGCCAATGGCAGAATAGCAATTTTTCTGTTTTTAATTGGAAAAACCCAAATTGAGTTTTGCTTAATTTGGGTTTTTCTTTTGGGAGAAATTGACATAGCCGTTTTTTACTTGTTCGCCTATGGAGTAACGGTTAATAAACGATTAACGAGTACAGCGTTTTCTATAAAGTCCAATAAGTAATGCGGATGCAGCTTAATTTTAAAAAAATAATTACCTTTATTGCCATAAGATATATAAACGCAATAGAACTGCGTTTATACAATTGTTGTGGTTAATTTGAAAAAAAAATGATATCTGAATTTAGAAAATCTATAAATGCAATTTTATTCGAGAGAGTAACAAGTCCACTCTTTGGAACTTTTTTTGCCACTTGGATGATCTGGAATTGGAAAATAATTTATCTAACATTATTTATTAGTGAATCAGAAATTGACCAAAATAAACTGGAATATATCACAAATAATTTATGGGAATTTAAACTTCTTGTAACCTATCCAATTGTTTCTACAATTATCTTAATAACAATAATTCCTTTTATCTCAAATGGTGCCTTCTGGGTAAGTTTAAATTTTAAAAATTGGAGAAGTAATCAAAAACTGAAAATTGAAAAAAAGCAATTAATATCATTGGAGCAAGCTATTAGTTTGAGGAGAGAATTAAGAGAAAAAGAGATTGATTTTGAAAAAATTTTAGAAAATAAGACTAAAGAAATTACCACTCTTCAAAGTATGATTAAGGAAATGGAAAAAACTATTTCTGAAAAAGATAAAGAATTGGAAAGTATTACCAAACCAGTCAGAGTTAAATCTAATAATAGTGGTTCAGGTTCATATTCCAATAGTGATTTTATAAAATTTAAAAATAATAAAAAGGCTTTTAAATATTTTGAAAATATAGCAAAGAGCTTAAGAAAAAAGTTTAAGTTTCCAGAAAACTTACCTGAAGAAATTAAAGAGTATTATCTAATAAATGGAATTGCCGAAGATGATGAATATGATGATTTTGAAAACGAACAGCTTTATAAATTAAGCTGGAAAGGAGAACATATGTTTAGAGATTATTTTAACGAAAATTTCGATAAAAACTAACCACAACAATGGCTATAAGTAATTGCTTGTTCTCGCCTACTTTGGAAATTCCGCAGGAATTTCCAACTTGGTGTGTACTTGCAAAATTAAGTGCTAAACCACGCAACTACTCATAGCCGAGACCGTTAGTTTGCAATAATCGAGATATTAAATAAAATGAAAAAATTATTTTTAATTGTGCTTTTCGTTAGTACTACTATTTACTCGCAGAATGTACACGAATCTGATAGTTATGAGAATGATAATTTTACGGTAAAAATAAGACAGGTAAAAGGCGACTTAAACAAAGACGGTTTAAAAGATAGCGTTGAGGTAAATATGGATACCATAAGCAAAACCAGACCGTTGAGATTGCAAATATTCTTTGCCCAATCCAGTGGAAAGCCTGAATTAGTAGTTTCATCAACTAAAATTATAGAGGCTCAATATCCAATTCGCTTAGAAGGTAAGCACAGCGGAAATACAATCCCCGATTTCTATATAGAAAAAGGAAATTTAATTATGGAAAGTTACATAAATGACAAATCCAGACATACTTTTAAATTTAGAAACGGCAACTTTGAACTAATTCATTTTTCCAAGATTAATTGGGATGGTAAAGAAACTACTACGCAAACAAAATTTAATCTTTTAACTGGTAACTATATTGAAGAATATCAAATGTTGGGTTCAGATGAAATTTTCGAAAAAAATAAAAAGATAATTACGATTAAGCCATTGCCTAAAATTCAAGATTTTATTCCGTTTCAAACGGAAATTTATTAAAGAAGCAACATTTTTTCTACTCCTCGAACAAACTCTTATCCAACCCAGGTACAATCCGCAGGGCATTTTTGTAATATACTTTTTTTAATACATCATCGGGTAAATCCAGTCCGTACATAGGCCAAAAGGCATGGTATTTTTTATGGTAAGGAAAGTATTCATCAGCAGATTCCAACACTCTAAAATAAGTTGGAAATTCTTCAGGTTTCCAACTGTCTTTTCCAAATAAAATTCTGTCCTGATATTTTATAAAAAACGCCTTTGCGAAACGAGGTTGCCTTCCCAACTCGGCAATAATGGCACCGATACCCACATTCATATTGGGCATTTCGTCTAATAATTCTCCTAATTTTCCTAAATCATTTGCAAACCAGCCCATGTGTGCATTAATAAAAGTGGTTTTTGGATGCCTTTTAAACATGTTGTGTTGTTCGGCAATTATTTGTTCCCATGGCACGGGGTCATTGGCTTCACGTTTTCTACGGGGATGTGTTTTAAGTTCTAACCAACGTTCGTTATCTCCATCAAATTTATCCCAAAACGATTTAGGATCAGCAGCATGGATTAAAACTGGGATACCCAATTCGCCACAAACATCCCAAACTGGGTCTAGCCTGGCATCATCAATAGCAATTCTATTACCGTCGGTATCTTTATTTCGTAAACCTAAACTTTTATAAATTTTTAAACCTTTAGCTCCGTTCTTGACATCTTCTCTAAGTTGATTAACCGTTTTTTCAGCCCAATCTTTCTTTCCAACGCCATCAAAATTTACATTGGCAAAAACCACAAAACGATTAGGAAAATTATTAGCAATATTTTCAACAGACATTTGCAAATCTTTGCCTGAACGCCCGCTCAAATTCACCATGATGCCCATATTTAGCGTATCCATTGCAGCAACGACTGGTGTTAAGTCTTGCTCGGGCATTCTGTATTGATGTCCATGTACATCTATAAACTTAAATTTTGCTTTGTTGATGATTTTACCCGGTACAACCAATGTTGATTTAGGATTATATTCTTCAAAAGTTAGGTCTTGGGCTTGACTTGTTAAAGTGATCAGAAATAGTAATAAAGTTGATTTTAAAAAACTCATATGTTATTTTAAATTTATTTTCGAATATAGATATAATTTATGAATTGTATCAAGTATTACTCCCAACTAATCTTTCGTCAAATTCAGGACAATCAATTCTGATTTCTTTATTGGCAAGCGGTTTTTCTAAAAAATTGCAGAAATGTTGTTTGTCTTTCTTTTCGTAAAAAATACAGGCATAGCAAGTTCGTTGTACATTTAAAATACCAACTTTGTTTAAATTATAAATCAATTTGTTAAGTGAATTATAAAGTATTTCTAGATCGGCATTTTTAATTTTGTCAACTTCGTTTTTGATGGGGTTGGCAAAGCTGTTTGTTTTTTTTACAATTTTTTTGCCATGAACGGATAGAGAAATACTATAACTTCTACTATCAGTACTGGAGGGTACTTTTTTTATAAAACCTTTCTTTTCCAACACTTTTATGGCATCACTAACCGTTGGTTTAGTTACGTTAAACTCTTTAGCTAAGTGACTTACATTACACAATTCCTGTTTATGGTAAGCAATAAATATGAGAATTTGTATTTGTATAGGGCTTAATCCCAATACTTTAGCTTGCTCCCAAAGTAAAGCCTTAAATGCCTCAGAAATGCGTTCTAAACCCACCACAATTTTGTTACTAAGGTTTTCTTGCTGGGTTTTGGTATTGAAAATGCTTTTGTCCATATACAATTAATTGCTTATCTGGAAAAGTATAATCTGCACTTTTCCAGATAGGCAAAGTTAGTAATCCTTATTAAATAAATAATGTCTAATCGCAGTTTTGCATTTCTATAATATAATAACCCTGTTTAGAAATGACATCAACAACATTTGTTGGAGCATTTTCTAAATGACAAAACTTACATTCATTTGCGGTTAGTTTACCAGTTTTAAAAGGTTTACTTTTTAAATAAGAAATGCCATATCCGAAAATGATATTTTCATCATTCAACGAAGATGGTACTAAAATGTCAAAGTGCATGCGTTTGCCATTTTCTCTATTCACATAGGTGTCCCAGACTGATACTTCCATAGTTTTATTTTACTTTGTAAGGTAATGATAAATCGCCACTAGCGACGCTATAAACTTTATAAACACCGAGCATGGGTAATTCAGTATTGGAAGTATTTACTTTCATAAATGCTGCAACACCATCATAACTAAAATCTGTTTTATTGTTGATACGATAATCTGGAACAATTACCTTTATAGTATTGTTGATTGTCTTTACGGGATAACCAGGAGAATCCATGTACATTGGCATGTCAGGATTGGTAGGTGGTAAAACTACTGTTTTATCGTCTTTTTTAAATTGTTTTACGGCTAAACCACCTTCAACACGCTTGTCTTCAACTAGAATTACCCAATGCGGATGCCATATTACACCATCATTGTCAAATATATTATCTGTGTTTTCATCCCATAAAGGAGTATCGTCAAAATCAGGATGTGAAGTTAAAGCGAGAGCAACTATACCTTCCGTTTCTCCAAAACCAACATCTGTTGATTTTAAGGAAGTTGGAAACACATAACCCAAAACGGGAGCTCCATCCATTTGTCCCGCAGGGGTAGGTGTTGTTTTTCCCGCCAAGCCTTTTACATTAATTTCCCAAATGGTTAAACCCAAATCTTCTTGATGGATTACCGTTACTCCTTGAATGGAGAAGTTGTCATTATTATATTCGGTTTTTTGTGCAAAAGAAGATAATGTGATTCCAAAAAGAAATGTAAATACGAGTATTGCTGTTGTTTTTTTCATGTGTTTATTTTTATAGTTTTAAATTGAAAAAAAGTTAGGATTCGTTAAAATTAGGAATCCTAACTTTGTAGATTAAAAAATTATCCCTTAACATCGGCCATAGAGGCTCCAAAATTAATGTGCAATACGTTTCCGTTTGGCGTAACCAAAGCCGGTACTGATTTTACGCCAGCATTTTCGGCATTGGAAATTTTAGATCTGTCTTCGCCTAAATGTACAATGTCAATGTTAGATGCACCTACTAAATCGATAATGTCATGCTCTGCACTTACGCATACAGGACAACCTGCGTGATAAAAAGTTGATTTACTCATAATAATAGTTTTAAGGTTAAAGCAAAATGCTGATACAAATATAGTAAGGAATCCTAACTAAAAAAATTATTTTGATATTTTTTTTTGGAAATTAGTTTATAAATTTACTCAATACGTTTTCCTTGTGTGGTAAAAGAAAGTCCTTGTTGGCTCATTGTGGAACTCATAATTCCCTCAAAAAGAGGTTCGGGAGAGGATTTTGGAATATTCCAATCAAAAATAAAATTAGAGCCAGTACCACCTTCAATGTCTGCTTCGTCAATAATTATTTCAACGGTTTCCAATGGTGCTAGATAAATAGGTTGTTTAACATAGGTTCTTACCAAATGTCCTTTGGTGTGGTAGTAGTCTGCCTTTATAATGTAGATAGTGTCACTAAAACTAGTATTTCTTAAACTGACCATAGCGGTCAAATTATGGGTTTTATGCTCGGTAAAACTATATATTTGAGAATAGATAGAAAGATAGGTCCTTCCAAATGAAAGAGAATCTTTTGGGTTAATATTTGCTGTTCTCTTTTTCCAATCTACCTTTTCAATTTCGCTTGTTTTTTCTTTTTTAGCACAAGTAATAACCACCATTATTATAAGAAATAGGTACACTAATTTTTTCATTCTTGAATTAGGTTAAATGAACAATTTAAACAAAGGTAAATAAATATATTGTACTATTCTGAATACCATTTTTAAAACAAACAGAAAACCCAGAAACGGTTTTAAACTCTTTCTGGGTTAAAAAATATAAATATCTTTGACATCAAAAAACAACAAACATAATAAAATGGGTTTACTAAAAGAATTTAAAGAATTTGCGGTCAAGGGCAATATGATGGATATGGCCATTGGTGTTATTATAGGGGTATCATTCAATAAAATAATTGATGTTTTAGTTAAAAAAGTGCTTATGCCTCCATTATCTTACTTGACGAATGGTATTAATTTTCAAGATAAGGTTCTAGTTTTAAAAGAAGCTGAAAAGAATAGTGCGGGAGAAGTTATAAATGAACAAATTGCTTTGGGTTATGGAGCACTTTTTGAAGCTTTCCTTGATTTTATGATAATCGGTTTTACCGTTTTTATTGTTGTAAAATTTATGAACAGACTTCGTAACAAAGCACAAGACACAAAGGATAAAACGGTTGTAACTCCTAAAGATATTGAGTTGTTAAATGACTTGACAGAACTGATGAAAGAACAAAATGAGTTGTTGAAAAGAAAAATAGATTAAAAAATAGTTCGTTTAAAACAAACAAAAGAAACCCCGAAATCTTGGGGTTTATAATAACAATTATAATTTAATGATTAAATTAAAGTTTAATAAGGTTTTTGTCTAGGTTGATGTCTTGCAACATATCTTCGGTAAATTTATAATGACCTCTGTAGGCAATAATCTTAAAGCGATTATCTTTCATGCGGGTCAATACTTCTAAAAAACGCCATTTAGATTTTAATTTCTTGGGTTCGGCTGATTTTAAACTTACTTCAAAATAATGTTTTCTTCCCGCTTTTTCACCAACAATGTCTGGTGTTACTTTAAAATCTGTACCTTTTTGGTGATAAGATTTCGGTGTTTCATAACCTTCAATGTCGGCTTTAATGTTCTCAAAGCCTAAATTCTCGACATAGTTGACTGATTCTTTTAATAATTCTTGATTTTCTGTTTTGTCTATTGCTATCATAACTCGCAATATACGATTTTTTGAGGAGAAAACCAAATAAAATATTTTAAAAAGCTTGTTGAAGAGTTTGAAAATCAGTATTTTAATAAAAAAATACCGATGGTAAATTACAAAACATTGTCCTTAATTTCCTGAACTACTTCAGGGTTCAATAGGGTAGAAGTGTCTCCTAAATTACTCATATCCCTACTTGCTATTTTCCTTAAAATTCTACGCATAATTTTACCTGAACGTGTTTTAGGCAAACCACTGGTAAATTGAATTTTGTCCAATTTTGCGATAGGGCCAATATGTTCGGTAATAATTTGATTGATTTCTTTTTTTAAGTTTTCATGATTTCGGCTTTCTCCGGTTTCTTTTAAAATCACATATCCGTATAGGGCATTTCCTTTAACATCGTGAGGAAAACCTACAATGGCTGATTCGGCCACTGCGGGATGTTCATTAACGGCATCTTCAATTGGTGCTGTACCTAAATTATGACCAGAAACGATAATGACATCATCTACACGACCGGTAATTCTATAATAGCCAACTTCATCACGTAAAGCTCCATCACCTGTAAAATATTTGTCCTTAAAGGCCGTAAAATAAGTTTCTTTATAGCGTTGATGATTTCCCCAAATTGTTCTCGCCATGGATGGCCAAGGAAATTTAATACACAGTCGTCCATCTACTTGATTGCCCTTTATTTCATCTCCGCTTTCATCCATCAATGCAGGCTGAATTCCCGGGAATGGCAAAGTAGCATATGTTGGTTTTGTTGGCGTTACATAAGGTAAAGGTGTTATCATAATGCCACCAGTTTCTGTTTGCCACCATGTGTCAACAATAGGGCTTTTCTTTTTGCCGATAATATCGTTATACCAGTGCCAAGCTTCTTCGTTAATAGGTTCACCAACCGAACCTAACACTTTTAGAGATGAGAGATCATGCTTTTCGGCAAAATCTATATGTTGTTTTGCCAAAGCTCTGATGGCTGTTGGTGCTGTATAAAATTGATTTATTCTATGTTTTTCAACGACTTCCCAAAATCGTCCAAAATCAGGATAACTGGGTACCCCTTCAAACATTACGGTAGTGGCTCCATTGGCTAGCGGTCCGTAAACAATGTAACTATGGCCAGTTATCCAGCCAATATCTGCGGTACACCAATACACATCATTTTCTTTATACTGAAATACATTTTTAAATGTGTAAGCGGTGTAAACCATATAACCGGCTGTAGTGTGCACCATCCCTTTTGGCATTCCCGTTGAGCCCGAGGTGTAAAGAATAAATAATGGGTCTTCAGCATCCATAATTTCAGCAGCACATTCGGTCGAAGCGTCGTCCAATAAAGGTTGCAACCATTTATCACGCCCTTCTTTCATTTTAATTTCAGAGTTAATTCTATTTACTACTAGAACATCTTTAACCGAAGGGCAATCCTCTAATGCCACATCTACAATTCCTTTTAAATCTATAGTTTTTGCACCTCTGTAAGAACCATCAGAAGTAAGTACCATTTTACAATCACTGTCATTAATTCTAGTAGAAAGTGCATTTGAAGAAAATCCTGCAAATACAACTGAATGTACCGCACCAATCCTTGCACAAGCCAAAAGTGAAATGGCCAGTTCTGGTATCATGGGCAAATAAATACACACTCTGTCCCCTTTTTTAATACCATGGTCTTTTAACACATTGGCAAGTTGATTTACACGTTCGTATAATCGTTTATAAGTTATATGCTGAGCTTCTTCCTCTGGATTGTTGGGTTCAAAAAGTATAGCGGTTTTATCTCCTTTTGTAGCCAAATGCCGATCAATACAGTTTTCGGTAATGTTGAGTTTTGCACCCTCGAACCATTTTATTTCAGGTTTAGAAAAATCCCAACTCAAGACATCATCCCATTTTTTACGCCACATAAAATGCTCTTCGGCTATTTCAGCCCAAAAATTTTCAGGGTCTCTGACCGATTTTCTATAAACTTGATAATATTCTTCTAAATGTTTAATGTGATAATTACTCATGGATAAATATATTTTTTAATGATCTGAAGCTTCTCCGGCCCCTGATGGAATTCTGATATTTTCTACAATTTCTTGAACTTCTGTTGGAGGAGCAGGAGTAAATTTAGAAATTATAATTGATACTGTAAAATTTATTAGCATTGCCACGGTACCAAAGCCTTCGGGCGATATACCAAACCACCAATCTTTTTCCGTTCCGCCACCAAACCAGTCGAATTTGAATTTTAGCATATAAAATAGCATGGATAAAATACCTACAACCATACCAGCAATAGCACCTTCTTTGTTCATACGTTTATTAAAAATACCGAGGATTATGGCTGGGAAAAACGAGGCTGCTGCCAAACCAAATGCCAGAGCGACTGTTGCGGCGACAAAATCAGGGGGATTGATTCCAAAATAGCCTGCAATAATTACGGCAACTACTGCTGATAGACGAGCCGCTATGAGTTCTCCCTTATCCGAAATATTAGGTTTAATCTGCTTTTTGATTAAATCGTGCGAAACGGATGTGGAAATTACCAATAACAATCCCGCTGCTGTTGATAGGGCAGCTGCCAATCCACCAGCGGCAACCAGTGCAATTACCCAATTGGGCAAGTTGGCAATTTCTGGGTTTGCCAATACCGTAATGTCGGGATCAACATTTAATTCATTTTTGGTTTTTAGATTAGGTTTGGTAAAATCAGGTTTCCCATTCTCTTTTTTTAAAAAAGCATCTCCATTTAAGTATTGAACTTTTCCATCGTTATTTTTATCGACCCAATGAATTAGTTCTGTTTTTTCCCAATTATTAAACCATTCCGGAAGTTTCTTATACTCTTTTTCACTAACAGTTTCAATCAAATTGGTTCTGGCAAATACAGCTATTGCTGGGGCGGTTGTATATAAAATAGCTATGAATAATAAGGCATAACCTGCGGATTTTCTGGCATCTTTTACTTTAGGTACAGTAAAGAAACGAACGATTACATGTGGCAAGCCTGCAGTGCCCACCATAAGTGCTGCCGTTATAAAAAAGACATCGATTATTGATTTTTTTCCGTCGGTGTATGCGGCAAAGCCCAGTTCGGTTGAAAGCCCATCCAATTTGTCCAATAAATAAGTGCTTTCACCTATTACTTTTCCGCCCATTCCAATTTGAGGAATAGGATTTCCTGTCATTTGAATGGAAATAAAAATTGCGGGTACCATAAAGGCAAATATCAGTACGCAATATTGAGCTACTTGTGTGTAGGTTATACCTTTCATACCTCCTAAAACGGCATAAAATAACACGATAATCACCCCGATAATGACCCCTGTATTGATGTCAACTTCTAAAAATCTGGAAAAGACCAATCCCACACCCCGCATTTGCCCCGCTACATAGGTAAAGGAAACTATTAATGCACAAAAAACGGCAACAGTTCGGGCAACGTTAGAATAGTATCGGTCGCCAATAAAATCAGGCACGGTAAATTTACCGAACTTTCTGAGATAAGGTGCTAAAAGTAGGGCTAGTAAAACATAACCGCCTGTCCACCCCATTAAATATACCGAACCATCATAACCATTAAATGAGATAAGGCCTGCCATACCCAAAAACGATGCGGCCGACATCCAATCGGCGGCGGTTGCTAATCCATTAGCCAATGGTGAAACCCCACCGCCAGCAACATAAAAATCTTTGGTTGAACCTGCTCTTGCCCAAATAGCAATAGCAATATAAAGTCCGAATGTGGTAATTACAATAATTAAAGTCCAAGTTTGTACGGTCATAAGTTTGGTTGATCTTAAAAATTAATCGTTGTAGCCATATTTTTTATCCAATCTATTCATCAATCTAACATACACAAATATTAGAATTACAAAAACATAAATGGAACCTTGTTGAGCAAACCAGAATCCTAGTTTAAATCCACCTAATCTTATAGTATTCAATTGGTCAACTAGTAAAATTCCGAAAACGTAAGAGACTAAAAACCATATAGATAATAGTATAGCCAGGTATTTTAAGTTTTCTTTCCAGTATTTTTTGTGATTTTCTAAAGCCATAATCGGTAAAATATGTAGCAATATAAATATATAATCTTTATTTTGTGACATTATTTAGACGTATGGTTGAATTTTCTGAACTTTCGACAGTATTTTTTCAGTATTGGGAGATTATTTTACTCTTTTTTATGGTGGCGATACTCTATGCCTCGATAGGTTTTGGTGGAGGTTCGAGTTATTTAGCCATTTTAGCTTTAACAGGGTTAAGTTTTATTCAATTTAGAGCCATTGCTTTGCTATGTAATATTGTAGTGGTAACTGGTGGGACGTTAATTTATATAAAAAATGGATATTTTAACTGGAAAAAGATTGTTCCGCTCACATTAATGAGTGTTCCATTGGCTTTTTTGGGTGGATATTTAAAAATTAGTCAGACCTTCTTTTTTATTTTATTGGGACTAACTTTAGTTGTGGCAGCTGTTTTGATGTGGATTTCCAACTATTTGGTGAAAAGCTCTGGTAATATAAAGCCAATATCTGTTGCAAAAAATAGTGTTTTAGGTGGTTTCATCGGTTTTATTTCAGGAATGGTTGGTATTGGAGGAGGTGTTTTTTTATCACCATTATTACATTTAACACATTGGGATACGCCTAAGAAAATTGCAGCCACTTCTAGTTTTTTTATTTTGGTAAATTCAATTGCAGGATTATTTGGCCAGTATCTAACCCATTTCGACAACACGGATTTTAATTTTGATACTAATTTGGCTTTACTTTTAATGATTACAGTGTTGATTGGTGGGCAAATAGGCTCACGTTTAAGTACTTCAAAACTTTCCCCATTTGTTATAAAAAGAATGACAGCAATTTTGATAGCGATTGTAGGATTGAGAATTTTGTGGAAGAGCCTTGTTGATTAACGATTAACGATTTGACAGGATTATTCTGTGCGTGGACACCCCTAAAGTCCCCTCAAGGGGACAATCATAAGCGATTAAATCTTGTTTTAAATTTAATATACGTTAGTCATTTTCTTCTTTCCTCGGTGTATCTCTGCGAAATAGCTTCCACAGAAGATTCACCAATATTTTAAGTTTTAAATCTACCATAAAACACCCCTATGCTCTCCTCACCGCGTGTCGCTAAAGCTTTAGCGGAGGCACAAGGGGACAATCGTAAGCGATTAAATTTTGTTTTTAAATTCAAAATTCAAAACTCGTTAATCGTTGTTCGTTAATCAATTTTCCTATCAAATCTTACCTAAATGTAATGCTTTAACAATACCATCTGCCAATCCAATTTGTGGGACAAAGATATTTGTTGCTCCGCTCCATTTCATGGCATTGATGTATATTTTACTGGCGGGAATAATTACATCTGCACGATCGGGATTCAGACCGAGTTCCGTAATTCTTTGCTCATAGGTCATTTGTTTTAAAAATTTATAATGAGCTTTCATATATACATAAGAAAGTGGCTTACCTTCGGGTCTCATAGACATTTTAAATATTTTATTAATGTTTCCACCAGATCCGATAAGTGAAATTTTGGATAAGCCAATGGTACTTTCTTTAATCCAGCTTTTCATTTGTTTGTTGGTAGCTTTATGAGTTTCCTTGTCAATTACTCGTACCGTACCTATTTTAAATGATTTTGAACCCACAATTTTACCTTTGCTAAAAAGAGTCAGTTCGGTACTGCCACCGCCAACATCCACATATAAATAGGATTTTTTACCAAGAATTAGCTGGTTTAATTCTGTTGAAGAAATAATAGCTGCCTCAGTTTCGCCATCAATTATGTCAATTTGCACCCCAGTTGCTTTAAAAATGTTTTCAACAACTTCTTGACCATTTTTTGCTTCACGCATAGCGGAAGTGGCACAAGCCTTAAATTTTTCCACACCATGAACATCCATCAATAGTTTAAAGGCTTTCATGGTATTTATCATTCGTTTTTGACTATTTTCAGAAATAATACCAACGGTAAATGAATCGGCACCCAATCTGACCGGGACACGTACTAACGAAGATTTTCTGAACTGGGTAGTTGAATTTTCTTTTTCAATTACGTTAGCGACTAACAATCTGACAGCGTTAGAACCAATATCTATGGCTGCATATTTTTTTATTTCCAAACCCATTTTATTTGTAATGTTTAGGGAATTCTTGCAAAAAAGTATTTCCTTTTTTCATATTTTTCCAATGTTTTATATCGAATCTTATTCCGATAACGCCACAGGTAGGTACGTGGCTGATAGGAGCATCTCCAAATTTGTTTACAAAAGTATTGATACCGTGGTCATGGCTAAATACAATAGCAGATTTGAAACCGTCGTCCAAAGCTTTGACCGTTTTTATTAAATATCCATCACTAAAACTGTATAAAGATTTACTGATTTTTAAGTTTGATAACGGATAGTTGAATGTATAACTAAATATCATTGCAGTATGCAATGCCCTAGCGGCACAACTTGATAAAAATACACTTGGGCATTTTATTTTTTTAAGCAAAATTTCAGATATTAAATAGGCGTCGTTTATACCTCTTTCTTTTAAGGGCCTGTCAATGTCCTGAACAGAAGGATATGTCCAAGACGATTTTGCGTGACGTACTATGTATAGTGTTTTCATTTTCTTTTTTGAAACTATTAATTATTTTATGGTGCCAATCGTTCTTTTTTCCAGTTAAAATCGTTGTCCAAGATATATCTAATTCTATCGTGCATGCGGTTGGGCCGGCCTTGCCAAAATTCTATACTAACTGGTTTTACAAGAAAACCACCCCAATAATCGGGACGTGGAATTTCCTTGTCTTTAAATTTTTCTTCGTATTTTTTTAACTTTTTGTCCAGTTCAGTTCTCGAAGATACCACTTCACTTTGATTGGATGCCCAAGCTCCCAATTTGCTTCCTTCTGGACGCGATTCAAAATACCCGTCCGATAAGTTTTCAGCTAGTTTTTCTGCTTTTCCCTTGATGATGATCTGTCGTTCCAACGCTGGCCAAAAAAAGGACAAACACATATTAGGATTGTTTAAAATGGCCTTCCCTTTTTCAGAATTGTAATTGGTGTAAAATATAAAACCTTCCCAAGTGAATTTTTTCAGAAGGACTATACGGTTTTTAGGAAACCCGTCCAAACCCATGGTAGCAATATTCATTGCGTTGGCTTCGTGCACACTGTCGTCATTATCTGCAACATAAAACCAGTCCCTGAATAATTCAATAGGGTTTTCTGGTGTGTTTTCTTCCAGTAAATCATCCTTTTGATAGGTTTTCCTATAGTTACTAAGGTCTTTTTCCATCATTATGCAATTGCCTTTTCTTTTTTCCTAATTAGCCATAATCCTATAAAAGTTATCAATCCATTTAACGGTAAAATCTCCCAATGGAACTGATATTTTCCAATGATGCTTTCGGGCAGGTAAGTGATTCCAAAACTTATCGTTATTGCCAATAACCCCACTATCCAAGCATATTTATCTATAATTTGATGTTTTGTAAATATTCCGAACACAAACAGCCCTAATAATGGCCCATAAGTAAAGGTAGCAAATTTAAAGAGGTTGCTGACCACATTTCCGGGAAGATAATTAAAAATAATTACGACTACGATCAGCAATAGCGAAACACCGATATGTACTTTTTTACGCAGAGGCATTTGTTTTTCTGCCTGTCTCTTTTCTATACCTAAAAAATCTACTGAAACCGAAGTAGTTAATGAAGTCAACGCACTATCTGCACTAGAATATGCAGCCGCAATGAGACCTATAATAAATACAACGGAGAGTGGTGTACCCAAGTCTTGGTTCATGGCAATTTCAGGAAACAATAAATCGGTTCTGGTTCTACCATCTACAACGGGAATATCAATTCCCAATTTCTCTGCATAAATAAATAGTAACGCACCTAATGACAAAAAGAAAAAGTTGACAATAACCAGTAATATGGACATGGAAATCATATTCTTTTGGGCATCACTATTGTTTTTGCAGGTAAGATTTTTTTGCATCATATCCTGATCTAAACCTGTCATAGCTATGGTTATAAAAATACCACCAATAAAATATTTCCAAAAGTAAGTAGTGCTATTAGGGTCGTCAAAAAAGAAAATTTTACCTTTTTCTGCAAAGGCATCAGTTTTTAAGAATTCCAAATAGGTCCAATCCATCTTATCGTTAATAAGGTAGATAGCCAATCCCACGGCAGTTAACATTGTTAACGTTTGCAACGTATCGGTCCAAACAATGGTTTTAATACCTCCCTTAAAAGTATAAACCCAAATAAGTACAATTGAAATAACCACAGTCAGCCAAAAAGGCACACCCATTTGCTCAAAAACTATGTATTGCATGGCTAGAGCAACTAAAAACAATCTAAATGATGCTCCGGTAACTCTTGATAACAAGAAGAAAAACGCACCAGTTTTATAACTTACTTTGCCAAAACGCTGTTCTAAATATTGATAAATTGAAGTAACATTCATTTTATAATAAATAGGTAATAATATAAATGCAATAAGTAAGTAACCGACTAAGAATCCGAAAACACCTTGCATATAGGCAAATTGCTCTCCACCAACCATACCTGGAACAGATATAAAAGTTACACCAGATAATGAAGCCCCAATCATTCCAAACGCTACAACATACCAAGGCGATTTATTGTTTGCTTTAAAAAAGGTTTCGTTGGTAGCCGATTTTCCGGTAAGGAAAGAAATTAATATCAATACGCCAAAGTATCCAGCGATTAATAAAAGGATGTGAAAAGGTTGCATAAATTAGTTTAAGTCGGTTCTATTATAGGTTACGAATATAAGGATTTTTTAGTTTCACGTTTTGAGTTTTTCTTCTCCCAAAATTTTCTAAAATGAAAATTTCGACCTCTCCAAAGGAGAGGTGGTCGGAATTTCTAATAACACTTTTGTGAAAATTTCGAATCTTGAATTTTAAATCTTAAATTTTCATAAATTAGCCACCATGAATTTTTCTTCAAAACTATTGGAAAACGCGGTAAACGAGGTTTCTCAATTACCAGGAATTGGCAAACGAACCGCCTTACGTTTGGTATTACATTTGTTAAAACAACCTAATGAAAGGACTACTTATTTAACCGAAGCTCTGCAAAGTTTAAAACAGAACGTTAAGTTGTGCAAAAGCTGTCATAATATTTCGGATGTTGAAATTTGTGAGATTTGTGCAAATAAAAACAGAAATCAAGAGTTGATTTGCGTAGTTGAGGATATTAGAGATGTAATGGCTATTGAAAGTACTGCCCAATTTAGAGGGATGTACCATGTGTTGGGCGGAAAAATATCACCAATTGAAGGAGTTGGCCCTCAAAATTTAACCATAGAAAGTTTAGTTGCCAAAGTTAGAGAGGGTGAAATAAAAGAAATAATTTTTGCATTAAGCCCCACTATGGAAGGTGATACCACCAATTTTTATATCTACAAACAATTGGAAGATTTAGATATTAATGTTTCTACCATAGCTAGGGGAATTTCCGTGGGCAATGAGTTGGAATATGCTGATGAAATCACTTTGGGCAGAAGTATTTTAAATAGGATTCCGTTTGAAGGCAGTTTGAAGCAGGGGTAGAAATAAAAACAAAATTTCAAACTCTAAATTCCAAGTGTCAACACTTATAGACACAAGATGTTGTACGAATTGATAATATATGGTAACTCGTGAAAATTAATTAGTTTTTTATATTTTAGTTAAAATTTAAATAATACAATTTTGGTAAATAAAGTCTCAAGAACAATAATATCTTTAGTAATATTTATTTTAGTGGTTGGCGAAATAGCTTATATGGTGGGCAGAACCACTGGTAATTGTTAATTTATACTATGATGAATTTAGAAATACACCATAAAGGTCAAAGTGATTACTTAGATAAAGTTAAAAATCAAGTTGATAAAAAAATAGAAACAATTAAAAATAGTAAATTGCTAAAAGCAACAACTAAAAAAATAAGAATCAAGGCGATTAAACGTGCGTTTATAAGAGAAAAGAAGGAGTCGCATTATAATAATTATTAAAAAATGAAAAATATAATTAGTGGATTAATTTCTATACTCGTCATTGTTTCAGCGATTCTCGGTATTATGCATATTGATTTTATGGGTAGAGGAATAATCTTATATGGCGGATTGTTGTATTTTCTAATAGAATTTATTATTAAAGCTTTAGCAAAAAGGAAAGAGGTGTAACATTTATCTCGTTCATATTATGTGATGAAACGCTACAAAAACTCCTTTATTTTTATTTCTCTAAACTCTACTCCTTGTCCTTCCGCTTGTAGCCCAATATAACCTTCAGTTAAGCGTTTACCATCAATTTTAATTGCAGGGTCAAAGCCTTCAGCAGTGCCACCACCAATTTGAGGCTTGGTATACTTTAATACCTCTTTACCATTTACTTTATGAATCACTAATGAGTCGCCGTACACTATTAATTCTCCTTTAACCCATTCGTTCCATTGATATGTTTTAGAGGTGGAATTTACACAATGTCTTGGATCCATTTCATCATTAACAAAAACTTCAGTGCCAGGGGAACACATATTGCCAGTGGGTCTGCTTACTCCTTCTTTTTCTTCGGCTAAGGTTTGATACTCCACAGAAATAGGCCAATTCTGCTCTTTTAAAATGGTTTTAGGATCTTGCGAATGAAACATTACACCACTATTTCTATAGGTGTAAGATGGAGCATCTTTCATCCATTGGTCTGTAAAACGATATTCGAACTTTAAATGGTACGATGAGAACGATTTATTAAAAAAGAGATGTCCATAACGATCATTAAATTCGGTATAGTCATCATAGTTCACCTGAATAACACCATTTTTTACTCGAAATGTATTGGCATAATTATCTCCTAATTCGTGATGATAAAATTTAGGAACCCAACCTTCTAAATCTTTACCATTAAATAGTGATTGCCATTGTGGTTCTGTTTTAACTTCTCCAGTTTTGGCATTTTTATTTCCACACGAAATAAATATTAAAACGATTATAATAATTATCAGACTTTTTAATTTACTCATACCATTATTATTTTAAATGATTTTATCAAACTGTTGAGTTATTTTTTTGAATCTCGTTTCTTATTTATTATCCCAACTTCTCTTATCTCGAATTCTTTTGTACAATTTAATTCCCAACATCAATAGAACGGAAACACCGATTATTCCTAAAGTTCCAAAAATCCAACCTAAAGAATTCTTTAGCACCACTAAAAATACAATAGCAAAAAGTAGAATAGTGGCAACTTCGTTCCAGATTCGTAATTTAAAAGCGGAATATTTTAAATACCCTTTTTCAATTTGATTGACCATGTGTTGACAAGAAAAATGATATAGGTACAATAATAGAACAAAGCCTAATTTAATCCACATCCATTTGGTAGATAACCAAATTGGTTGTGTGTACAATAACCAAGTTGCAAAAATAAAAGTAAGTATTGCAGATGGCCAGGTTATAATATACCAAAGCCTTTTAATCATCAATTGATACTGCTTTTGTAGAATGTTTTTTTCTAGCTCAGGTTTGTTTTCCGCTTCCTTAAAGTAAATAAACAACCTTATAATGTAAAAAAGTCCTGCAAACCAAGTGGTTACGAATATGATGTGTAAAGATTTTAGGTAGAGGTAGTTCACTTCTAGAAAGTTTGATTAACGAACAACGATTAACGATTAACGATTTTTGAATTGTTATTTTTTGAAGTTTTTATACTTGAAACAAAAATTGAAATTAACTGATTATTTTCATCTAGTGCTTTTTCTAAATTCTCTAGGTTGCCATTATAAAGTTTTGCCCGATTTATAATTTTCAAAGAATTAAAACTTTCTCGGAGTTCTTTTAAACAGATACCCATTTTGTGCACAAAATCTTTCGGGGATTCTGCACTTCTTGCTTCGCCATAATTTAACGCCGATGCCCCAGAAGACCTAATTAATTGATTTCCATAATAATTACTCGCATAACTAATTTTAAGATTCTCACAAATTTCAATAACTAGTACAGCAAAATCAATTAATCTCTCCTCTAAATCACTAGTTTTCATAATGCTTATTCTTAAATCATTAAATTCGTTAATCAAAAATCGTTAATCGTTGCTCTTCAATCAAAGCGTAACCGGCTCCCCAACCCATTCATTAACCCAATTTACCATAACATCTACCCAATTATCATTATCATTAAGACATGGGATGTGTTTATAGTTTTCTCCACCAGCAGTTTTAAACTGATGCTCACCTTCCATGGCAATTTCTTCTAAGGTCTCTAAACAATCAGCTACAAAAGCGGGCGTAATAACGGCTAAATTTTTAATACCTTCTTTACCCAAACGCTCCAATTCAAAATCGGTGTAAGGTTTTAACCACGGGTCTTTTAACAATCTCGATTGAAAGGAATCGCTATATGTCCCTTCTTGTAACCCCAATGTTTTTACAATTCCTTTTGTGGTCTCAAAACATTGATGCCTATAACACGTTCTGTGTGCTTTTGAAGGACTATTACAACAAGACTCGTCAATTTTACAATGCGAATTGGTGGTGTCAGATTTGTAAATATGCCTTTCAGGAATGCCATGATAGGAAAATAGAATATAGTCGTGTTTAAAATCAACTAAATGTTGTTTTAAATTGTCACTCATCACTTTGATATAATCTGGATGATTGTAAAAAGGGGGCATCACATCCATTTTTATGGTCGGATATTTTTTCCGATTAATTTCTTTAGCTTTTTCAACCACAGTTTCAAAAGAAGACATGGCATAATGTGGATATAACGGAACCAGCAAAATTTCTTCAACACCTTTCTTCTCAAGTTTTGCAATTCCTTTTTCAATGCTCATAGAACCATATCGCATCCCTAAAGCAACGGGAATATTAAGTTTGTCGGCCACTTTTTTCGTAAATCGCTCGGAAATTACTACTAAAGGAGAGCCTTCTTTCCACCAGATTTTTTTATAGGCTTTAGCAGATTTTTTTGGACGTGTATTTAAAATAATACCTTTTATCAGTAAATATCTTTTCCAGCGTGGTATGTCAATCACACGTTCGTCCATTAAAAATTCATCTAAGTACTTTCTAACATCCTTTACTTTGGTGCTATCTGGAGAACCAAGATTAACAAGTAATACTCCTTTGTTCATATGCTACAAATTGGTCAGCAAAAATACAATTATTAGTTAAATTTTTATCTTAAAAATATAAATCAAAAAGATTTTACAAAAATTAACGTTTACTAATTGATAAGTGGGTTTTGCTCAATTTGAATTTATCATTTTCAAATTAATAAATATATTTATCGTGATATTAGGAATTAGTTACTATGAGTTGTTTTAGTATTAAGACTAAATATGGTGTGATTACTAAATAGCTTAAAAAGACCACATTAATAATTTCCCCTTAAAACAGGGGGTGGTTTAGTAGTTACAATTAATATGTTTGTCAAGTTATTGCTTAAATTTATATATGTCCAAACTGAACATATAAAAATGGTAATGGGCATTGATGTGTAACAAAACGAATACCAACCTTCATAAATAATTAAAATTTTGGCGGGTTGGTCAAATTTATTTAGATGAAAAAAATTATCCTGATACTTTTATTATTGACTTGTACAATATTAACCGCACAACAGAAATATCAGAGTTTGCTTTGGAAAATATCTGGCAATAACCTTGAAAAAGATTCTTATTTATATGGAACCATGCATGTAAGTAGTAAGGTGGCTTTTCGATTGGATGATGTTTTTTATAAATCATTGGAAAAAAGTGAAGTGATTGCTTTAGAGTCAGATCCAACCGAATGGTTAGCCAACAGTTATGAAATGATAAACACGAGCATGTCATATTATGGTGGGTACAACTACTACAACACAGACTTTTATGGGGCTTTGTTTGAATTGTCGTTTCCGAAAAAATTGGCTATTAGAAATGCTATTCGTGTTGATAATTCTTTAGTTAACAGTTATTTGTATAGAAAACAAATGGGTTCTGATAATTTTGAAGAAGAAACTTATTTGGATATGTTTATCTATCAAGCCGGTAAAAAGAATCATAAACCTGTTGTTGGGCTAGAAGATTTTAACGAATCGCGTTATTTGGTTACTAAGGCGAGCTATAATGCCATGAAAAAGCAACAGGATACTTGGCTTAGAAAATTGTATGAAGAAAAACCAATGTACACTTTAACGGAAGATGCTTATCGTGACAGAAATTTAGATTTGTTGGATTCCATAGGCGAAGCTACAAATACAGAGCATTTTAGAAAATTTATGCTATACCAACGCAACCAGAATATGGTTGACGTACTGGATACTTTAATGCAGAAAAAGTCTGTTTTTACTGGTATTGGTGCAGCCCACTTACCCGGTGAAAACGGCGTTATAGAGATGTTAAGAAGGGAAGGTTATACTGTAACAGCATTAACTTCTAAACGGACTTCATTTGCCAGCCAAAAGAAAAGCGAATTGGAATCTACTTTTGTAGCACCAAAACTAAATAAAGAATCTACACCAGACGGATTTTTATCTATTCAGAGTTTTGAGAAGTTGTTGGAACTTAATTATTCTAATCAAAAATATTATATCGCTACAGATATGGCTAATGGTGGATATTTGGCGATAACTAGAATCAGCACCTTCGATTATTTGAACACTAATGGAAGTTCCAAAATAAGTTTGGATGATATAGATCATTTACTGTACGAGGATATTCCAGGCAAAATCATTAAGAAAGAAATGTTGGCAACACCTTATCCAGGCATTAGTATTCTCAACAAAACCAAGAAAAACGATTATCAAAAGTATCATATTTATAAAACGCCTTTAGAAATTGTTATCATTAAATTAGGTGGTAAAGGAGAATATGCCTTAAACCATGAAGATAAAATTTTTAATTCTATTTCTTTCAAACCAAATTCGAATAAACACGAAGAGTTTACACCCAAATTCGGTAAATATTCAGTTAAAATCCCGCAAAATTATAGTACAGCAAGTTTTGATTTAGCTGGTAAGAATTTAATCGAAGCCTATGATAATAAAGGATATTATTTTTTGCAGGAAGTACCGATCCACGACGTTAATTATATTGAAGAAGACCAGTTCGAAGCGGAATATATCCACAAAGCTTTTTATAAAAATTTAAAACTAAAACAGGAAAAAGGTAAAGTAGTTAAAGATAAATACGCTTCGTATCAATCTCATACCATTTTAGATGCTACAAGCCAGAAAGAACTAGCATTAAAAAGTATAGTAAAGGATGAAACGTATTATTTATTGGGTTATGTTGGTAAAGATACTGCCACGGCTAACAATTATTTTAATTCTTTTAAACTTAAAGACATTGTATATAAAGACGAGTTTAAAATAGTACGAGATACTTCATTGTACTTTACGGTGAAAACCAATACCAAACAGCCATTTCCTATGAATTACTATGGTGGTGGCATAAAACAGAAATCGTACGAAACAAAGACTAAAAATACACAATACAACTCTAAAACCAATGAGAGCATTAAGATAACCAGAACCAAATATCACGATTTGCAAATGTATGCCAATATTGACAGTTTATGGAATCAGGTAGATAGATCTTATGCGTACAGATTTAACCTAACAAACAAACAAAAACAGAAAGAAAATGGATTATATACCTATTCCTTTTTGGCAAAAGACAGTTTAAGTGCCAAGCGGGTTAGAGTAAAAAATATTCTTAAAAAAGGCGTGCTGTTCGAGTTAAAGACCATGGAAGATAGTTTAAGTACTTCGTCAAAATTTGTGGAGACTTTTTACAAAACCTTCACACCTTTGGACACCCTTTTAGGCAGAGATGTATTTGAAAATAAAGTGAATGATTATTTTACCGCATTAAAAAATAACGATAGTATTGCAGATAATGCCACATATTTGATAGATTTTACTGAAAAAGATGTTGATACAATGATTAAAATGCTAAATACTCACAAATTCTCTAGTGATAAAAAATATACTAAGGGCTATATTATAAGGGAGCTATCTGATTTAAAAAGTAAAAAGGTGATGCCGTTTTTAAAGCAACTGTACATTAAATCGTACAACGAACCTGAAACGCAAATTGACATTATCAAAGCCTTAATCGCTAAAAAGAATATTCAAGCACAACAGTTGGTTCTAGATTTATTGGAAGATGATTTTCCGATAGGAAATTATGCCATGAAAACTATTTTTGATAATAATTCCAGAAAGGATTCCCTTCGATTAAAAAAGGATTTATTCCCGGAATTATTAAAATATTCTACCATTCAAGAATATAAAACACCTATTTACAGTTTGCTATCAAGACTTAAAGACAGCAGTTTGGTAAAGCCAAAAATCTATAAAAAGTACAAAGAACAACTGCTTAACGATGCAAAAATCGAATTAAAACGTAGCTTGATGGATAATAGCAGGTCTTACGGAAGTGCTGCGGTAGAAGAGTCTTTGTTAGGCTATTATGTAAATTTATTATATCCATATAAGGAGGATAAAAGTATTGCTCAATTTTATTCAAAATTGTTAGAGAGCAATGATGTAAATGCTCTGATTACATACTATGTTTTACTGGAAAAGAACGGCCTGCAAGTACCTAAAAAATTAAAGGACAAAACCTTAAATGAGGTTGATAATATTAGCTTTGTAGTTGAAAGGTTGGCACAAAATAAAATTTTATTAGATTCTTTTAAAACCGAAGAATTTCAGCAAAAATATGCACAATCAAAATTATTTGCCAATATTTATCGTGACAAAGAGAGAGATGAAGTTTCTTTCTTTAAAAAAGAGGAGCTGAAAGTTGACGGAAAGGACATTAACGTTTATTTCTTTAAGTTGAAAAACATAAACGAGTATGCAAATACAGAATGGTTACATTATATTGCCTTTGAAAAAAACGGAAACCAAATAAAAGTTAAATCCTATTTTTTATCTGACAGTAGCCGAGGTTTTATGTTAAACGACACTAAAACAGAAGTTGAATTGGTAGAAGAAGGATTGAATTTTGTACGATATAAAGATAGAAAGCGTTTGAGCGGTAATTATCATGATGTTAATACCATGGGAATTGGTTATTGATTGATTTGATTTGTAATTTCATACAAAGCTATTGCTAAGCTATGAATAACATTCATTGACGAGTTTGTACCGTACATAGGTATTTTTACACTGTTATCAAGCAAATTTATATCAGAAATTCCATTCCGTTCACTGCCTAATACTAAAACTATTTTTTGATATTTTTTAAAATCATAATCTTGTATAGCTTTACTGTTGTCTGTAATTTCCAAACCTATTATAGTGTTATCTTCTGCTTTAAGTTGTTTTATTAATTCCGAAAAGTCGGCATACCTATCATGTAAAATTTGCGGAATAGTATTTCTTGAAGTTTTTTGGACTTTCCTATTTTCCAAATCGACATAATTTTCGTGCAGATAAATTTTTTGTACACCAAAAGACTCTGCAACCCGAAAGCACATTCCAACATTTTCAGGAGTTCTTAAGGCATCACAAACAACGGTAATCGGAAATTTTCGTTTTTTATTTTCTATTTCGTTGTGAGTCAATTGTTTCATTTAAAGTCTGAGTGAAAGTCCTTCCCCCGAGGGAGGGGTTTAGTTCCGATAGCTATCGGGAGGGCTTTTTAGGATGGGCTTCCTTTATATTTCTTAGGAGTAGTTCCGTATTTTTTCTTAAAGGCAGAAATAAAATGACTTGAAGTGCTATACCCAACTTTTAAACCTACTTCATTCACATTATATTGATTGGTTTCCAATAGTTTACGGGCTACCTCCATTTTGTAATCAAATAAAAAACTATAGACGGTATCGCCATAAATTTGTTTAAATCCCGTTTTTAGTTTCTTTAGATTGAGATCTACTTCATTTGCCAAGTCTTTCAAGCTGGGTGGTTCGGTCATATTTGCAATAATAATGTCTTTAGCTCTTCTGATTTTGAGTACGTTTTGTTCGTCAACTAAAAAAGGGCATTGCTCAACATCAGCCTCCCCACCGTGATTGAAGCTTAAGCTCAATAGTTCATAAACTTTTCCTTGTAGATATAGTTTTTCTATGGATCGATGAATATTATAGTTAATCATTTGGTTTAAAACGACGGAAATTGCTGGTGTTATTTCTTTAGTGTCATAATACTTTTTATCCTTGTTATCATCCGTTAAAAAATGGATATAATCCGCTTCTTCTGAAAATAAGGAATGGAATTTTTTAATCGAGATAAATAACGATATTACCCAAGATTTTGCAGATAATTCTAAATGCAAGGGCAGATTCGTTTGCGGATTATAGAGGAGTAGCGAATGTTCATCCGCTACATCAAAACTATAATTTCCATTGTTAAATAAAAACTTTGAATCGCCTTTTAAACAGAAATGAAATTGAATATAACTACTATCAATATCATGCGTAATCGTTTGATTATCATTACTTTCATTTAAAGATTTTAGCAAAATAATTCCAGGTTCCAATTCATTTTTTAATATTGGACTTTCCGCGTTACTTTTTAACATTATTTCGGGCATTAAATATGATTTTTGTTATTTAGAACTGTTCTAAATTATTATTTTAAAATATTAATAATATCAGCAAATATAAGGGTTTTAATGAACTTATTACTCTAAAAAACATCAAAAAAACCTAAAGCGACATAATTAACCCTTTAAGCGTTGTTTTTATTCAAATACTAAAACTATTTTTGCTTCGATTGAAAGATTATGCAACGTTATCATATTTCCAAACATCATTCTTTTTACTGTATCGGCCTTAGCTACGAAAAAGCCAATGCCGAAATTCGTGGTCGTTTTAGTTTGAACAACACTGCAAGACAGCATCTATTGAATGACGCTACCTCCGTAGGTATTGAGGAAATTATTGTTATTTCTACTTGTAACAGAACTGAAATTTACGGTTTTGCCGAGCATCCTTTTCAGCTTATCAAATTACTTTGTAAACATTCTAACGGAACGGTTGAAGAGTTTGAAAAAGTTGCATCTATTTATAAAAATAACGAGGCTATCCATCATATGTTTCGTGTAGGAACGGGATTGGAAAGTCAAATATTGGGTGATTTTGAGATTATCGGGCAATTAAAGAAAAGCGTGTTGGCATCTAAAAAGTTGAATTTATTAAATGCCTTTTTAGAAAGATTAACAAATAATGTAATTACTGCAAGTAAACGTGTTAAGACTGAAACTGAAATTAGTTCAGGTGCTACATCGGTATCTTTTGCGTCAGTTCAATATATTTTAAATAATGTTGAGCAAGTTTCCAATAAGAATATACTCTTGTTTGGAACGGGTAAAATTGGTAGAAATACTTGTGATAACCTCGTAAAGCATACAAACAATAAATATATCACTTTGGTAAATAGAACCAAAGACAAAGCCTTGGAGGTGGCCGGAAAGTTTGATGTAACCGTAGCCGATTATGCAGATTTACAGGCTGAAATAAAAAAGGCTGATATTTTAATTGTCGCTACTGGTGCTCAATTGCCAACGGTGGATAAGGATATTATTTTGAATGATAAGCCTTTGTTAATCCTCGATCTTTCAATTCCCAAAAATGTATCAAATAATGTGCAGGACTTAGAAAATGTTAGTTTAATACATTTAGATGACCTTTCCCAGATTACTGATGATACACTTCAAAAAAGAAAAGCACAAGTTCCACAAGCTGAGTCTATAATAATTGAATTTGAAAAAGAATTTAAGACGTGGTTGGAAACCCGTAAGTTTGCCCCAACGATAAAAGCATTAAAATCGAAATTGGAAGCGATTAAATTGGAAGAAATAGACTATCAACGTAAAAAAATAGTCGATTTTAATGAAGACCAAGCTCTACTGATTTCTAATCGAATTGTTCAGAAAATCACTAAACAATTTGCCAATCACTTAAAAGATAATGATATTTCTTCTGATGAAAGTATCAAACTTATCTCAAAGGTTTTTCAGCTGAATGAATAAGAATGGAGAAGACAATTAGAATAGGCACTCGCGATAGTGAGTTGGCCATGTGGCAAGCAAAAACCGTACAAAATCAACTAGAATATTTAGGGTATAAAACAGAGCTAGTCCCAGTAAAAGCAACGGGAGATCTGGTCTTGAACAAACCCATTTACGAACTCGGGATTACAGGTGTTTTTACCCGTAATTTAGATATTGCTTTGCTCAATAACGAAATTGACATTGCTGTACACTCCCTTAAAGATGTGCCTACAGTTTTACCGGAAGGCATTGTACAAGCTGCCGTATTAAAAAGAGGTGCATCAGAAGATGTATTGGTTTTTAAAGACAATGAAGAGTTTTTGGCTCAAAAAGATGCCATTATTGCAACGGGAAGTTTACGCCGTAAGGCTCAGTGGTTGCATCGTTATCCATCTCATAAGGTAGTCGGCTTACGCGGAAATGTAAATACCCGACTCCAAAAAATAAAGGATAATGAAGATTGGAACGGTGCCATTTTCGCTGCCGCGGGATTGCAGCGAATAGGAATAAAACCTGCAAATATGGTAACCTTAAGTTGGATGATTTCTGCTCCTGCCCAGGGTGCAATAATGATTGCCGCTTTAGATGAGGATGAGTTTTCTAAAGAGGCATGTGCAAAATTAAACCACGAAGAAACAGAGATTTGTACTTCCGTAGAACGAAAATTCTTGAATTTATTAGAAGGTGGTTGTTCGGCACCAATTGGAGCATTGTGCTATATCAATGATGATGAAATCACACTAAAAGGCATCATTTTGAGCGAGGACGGTACAAGCAAAAAAGAAGTAAACAAAACTGTAAAACTTAGAAAGCACAGATATTTAGCTGAAGATGCTGCTAAAATTATTATAGATAGAGGTGGTAAGAAATTAATGTCTAACCATGTTAGTTTTGATAAGAAATTCAAGATATATTCCACTAAAAAATTAACGGTAAGTCAGTCTAAATTGGTTCACGAAGATATTAGTATTGAAGATAGCGATTTTATAAAAATAAGATTTAGCAGAATACCACAACCAGTATTAAAAAGTAAATTAGAAAATGTTATTATTACCAGTAAAAATACAGTAGAATCTTTGGCAACTAATTTTTCATTGCCTGAATTACAGTTTAAAAATATCTATTGTGTGGGCCGTAGAACTAAAGCACTGGTCGAGAAGAAAATTGGCCCTGTAAAGTTAGTTGCTAAAAATGCAAAGAAATTGGCACCGCTTTTACTTAAAGATCTTAAAAACAAAGAAGTTACCTGTTTTACAAGTAGTTTACGTTTAGATGAGTTGCCAAACTTTTTAGCAGAAAATGATGTGGAAGTCAATGAAGTAGAGGCCTATAAAACAATGTTTAGTCCGCTGGTAGTTGATGAAAATACTGATGGAATTTTATTTTACAGTCCATCTACAGTACAAAGTTATATTCAGGTTAACAAACCCATTGGTACTGCTTTTTGTATTGGCGAAACAACCGCTTTAGAAGCAAAAAAACATTTTAAAGAAGTGAAAGTTGCACAGGTACCGACTGTTGAAAGTGTTATTGAACTGGCAAATTTACATTTCATAGAAAAATAGAATTGACTCGACCTGCAAGGTTTTTCCTCCTACGCAAAAGCTTCGGCGGACAAGTAAAATCTTGTAGATCTAGTTTAGCTTATTAAAGAGAAGTAAAAAACGTTAACAATGTACAGAACCCGACGACTCAGAAAATCAGAAAACATTCGCAGATTGGTTAGGGAAACCAAACTGTCGGTTGACGATTTAATTTACCCATTATTTATTGAAGAAGGTAAAAATATTGAAACTGAAATTGTTTCCATGCCAGGCATAAAACGTTTCTCATTGGATAGAATTTCAAAAGAATTGGATGAGGTGGTTTCGCTTAATATTCCCGCTGTTTTGTTATTTGGTATTCCATCAGAAAAAGATGATGAAGGTACGGAAACATGGAACGATAATGGTATAATTCAGAAAGCAGTTCGGTTTATCAAAAAAAAATACCCTCAATTATATGTAATAACCGATGTTTGCTTTTGCGAATATACTTCACATGGACACTGTGGAATTTTACACGATAACGATGTTGATAATGATGCAACGTTGGTAAATATTGCCAAACAAGCCATCTCTCATGCCAAAGCTGGAGCAGATATGATAGCTCCATCAGGAATGATGGACGGTACAGTCGCCATGGTGCGAGAATCACTTGATAATTCAGAATTTTCTAATTTGCCTATTATGGCTTATTCTGTAAAATATGCTTCGGCATATTATGGGCCTTTTAGAGATGCTGCAGATTCAGCACCAAGTTTCGGTGATAGAAAAACCTATCAAATGGATACTGCCAACAGAGACGAAGCTCTACGAAAAGCTACTTTCGATGATACAGAAGGAGCGGATATTTTAATGGTAAAACCAGCATTGTCCTATTTGGATATTATTCGCGATTTAAAAAATAACTTTGACAGACCGATAGCTTGTTATAACGTTAGCGGCGAATACGCCATGATAAAAGCAGCGGGACAAAAAGGTTGGATTGACGAAGAAAAAGTAATGATGGAAAGTCTGCTCTCAATGAAAAGGGCAGGTGCAGATATTATTATTACTTATTTTGCGAAGGAAGTGGCAAGGCTTTTGTTGAATCGTTGATTTGTTGAATCGTGTAATCGTAATTTTAAACGTCAGTCTTAATACTCATATCTTAATACTTAATACTAGCGAAGCATGAGCTTTAAAAAATCAAATAAACTATACACAAAAGGTCTTAAACATTTAGTCGGTGCAGTAAATTCACCAGTACGTGCATTTGCATCAGTAGGAGGGAATCCACTCTTTATTAAAAAGGCGAAAGGCACAAAAATTACCGACGTTGATGGAAATAGCTATATAGATTATGTTTTGTCTTACGGACCAATGATTTTAGGGCATAAACACGAAAAAGTACAAAAGGCCATAAAAAAGGCTTTAAAAAACGGTTATACATTTGGAGCATCAACCAAAAATGAAATTAAACTCGCTAAAATTGTTTGTGATGCATTTCCTGGAATGGATAAAGTACGTTTTGTAAACTCGGGTACCGAAGCGGTGTTGAGTGCATTACGTTTAGCAAGAGCATTTACTGGCAAAGATAAGATTATTAAATTTTCAGGTTGTTATCATGGTCATTCTGATGCTTTGCTAGTTGCTGCAGGTTCAGGATTAGCAACATTGAGTTTGCCGGGAAGTAAAGGAGTACCCGAAGGTGCAGTTAAAAATACGTTGATTGCCAATTATAATGATTTAGATAGTGTAAAAAAGCATTTTGAAAAACACGATGATATTGCTGGAGTAATCATAGAACCTATTGCTGGTAATATGGGTGTAGTATTGCCAGAAGGCGATTTTTTAAAAGAATTAAAAGCGTATTTAGAAAGCAAAAATGCTTTACTCATTGTTGATGAGGTTATGACTGGTTTCCGTTCAAAATTTGGTGGAGCTCAGGAATTATTAGGTGTTGAAGCTGATATTACATGTCTTGGTAAAGTAATTGGAGGTGGTTTTCCCGTGGGTGCCTACGGAGCTAGGAATGAAATTATGGAAATGATTGCCCCTTTAGGTGCTATGTATCAGGCAGGAACGTTGAGTGGAAACCCGATAGCAATGGCAGCTGGAATTGCAACTTTGAGGGAATTAAAGAAGCAAAACCCTTATCAACAATTTGTTGAGGTAGCTGAAAAGTTGGAACACATGTTAATTGAAAAAGCTGAAAAACATAATGTTGACATTGTTGTCAATCGTTTTGGTTCAATGATTAACCCTTTCTTTAAAAAAGGAAGCGTTGTTAATTTTGAAGAGGCTCAACAATCAGATACAAAAAAATTCGCTGTTTTTTTCTGGGAAATGATTAAAAATGGTATATTTTTACCACCCTCGCAATTTGAAGCATGGTTTTTATCATCTGCTTTAAGCGAAAAAGACCTAGAAAAAACAGAAAAAGCAATTGATAACGCCATGGAAGCAGTGGCGAAGACCTGCAAGGTTTCCAAAACCTTGTAGGTTTTAGTATTCAAGCCAAACTGAATTATGATAAAAAACGACCTATTTTTAAGAGCTTTAAAAGGAGAAACTGTTGACCGTCCACCCGTTTGGATGATGCGTCAAGCAGGTAGATATTTACCAGAATTTATAGCAATCCGAGAGAAATACGATTTCTTTACAAGATGCCGTACACCCGAATTGGCAAGTGAAATTACGGTACAACCCATCAGAAGATACGGAATGGATGCCGCAATTTTGTTTTGTGATATTTTGGTAATTCCGCAAGCTATGAATATCGAAGTACAAATGAAACCGAATTTTGGGCCTTATTTACCAAATCCGGTAAGAGATCAAAAAGGGGTAGATGCCGTAATTGTACCCGATGTAAATGTGGAACTAGACTATGTATATCAAGCCATAAAAGCGACTAAAGAATTATTAAATAATGATATTCCTTTAATTGGTTTTGCGGGTTCTCCGTGGACAATTTTGTGCTATGTGGTGCAAGGTCAAGGGAGTAAAAATTTCGATAAAGCAAAAGCATTTTGTTTTACTCAACCTTTAGCAGCTCATCAGTTATTGCAAAAAATAACAGACACAACTATTGCGTATTTAAAAGCTAAAGTTAAAGCTGGAGTTGATGTAGTCCAGATTTTTGATTCTTGGGGTGGTATGCTGTCACCAACTGATTATCAAGAATTTTCTTGGCAATATATAAATCAGATTATTGAGGCGTTGAAAGACGATGTACCTGTAATTGCTTTTGGTAAAGGATGTTGGTTTGCATTGCAAGAGATGTCAAAATCTAATGCTAGTGCGTTGGGGGTTGATTGGACAATTACTCCGAAAAACGCACGTTATTTATCGGGTGGAAATATAACGTTACAAGGTAATTTTGACCCGTCAAGATTATTATCGCCACCATCTATCATAAAGAAAATGGTGCACCAAATGATAAATGATTTTGGCAAAGACAAGTATATTGTTAATTTAGGGCATGGTATTTTGCCCAATATTCCGCTAGATAATGCGAAGGCATTTATCGATGCCGTTAAAGAATATAATAGTTAATGGATAAGTTAGGTTTTGTTAAATTGATTAATAAGGGTAATGCCTGGTCATTTATCCTTTTGTTTATAAGGCATCCTTTAAATTTGATTCCAACGTTTTTGGCTACTTACGAAACTGTGAAAATTTCCGATCAACTCTATGGAAAATTGCATCATAAAAACAATGTTACTAATGCCTTTAGGCACGCACTTTGGAACATTTTAATCGCTAAAAAATGTTCAAGATGGAGGGGCAATACAAGAAAAGCGATCCGATTTGCCCAACAAGTTACAGACTGGCACGAAGAATTTTCACCAAATGAACCGTTGGAAAGAGAAATGGACTCACATAATAATCATGTGGGTAGAAAAATTTTTATTCAAAATGACGAAAGAGCAACACAGCAATTTATAGATGTTCTCATTGAAAAAGTAGCAGAAGCGAAAATGGTGTATTCAGTTGAGGATATTAAAAAATATAGTAACGATTTGGTATTTATTGAGCACCTAAATGATTAAGAATGTATTAAAAAGCATACAAGCCTACACTCAATCCTTTGGATTAATCTCAAAATTAAAACTCTGGAAGTATTTTTTCATTCCTATTTTAATCAGCATCATCACCGCAATTATTATTGGTTTTTTAGCTTACGGACTATCGGATAATATTGGATATTATATTGCAAAAATTTGGAGATGGGAATGGGGTAAGGAAACATTTACAACTATAAGCAGCATTATTGGTGGTTTGTCAATTATTGTGTTGGGTTTGATATTGTACAAACACATTATTATGGCATTGTCAGCACCTTTTATGAGTCCTGTTTCTGAAAAAATAGAAGCTCATTTTTCAGGATATTCTTTGTCAAAAAATCATAATCATAGGAATACAACCTTCAGTAACCAACTTTGGCGAGGTATAAGAATTAACGTTCGGAATTTAGGGAAAGAATTATTATTTACTATTCCAATTTTATTATTGAGTTTTATTCCTGTTTTCAATATTTTCACTACTACTGTGTTATTTCTAATCCAGGCTTATTACGCGGGGTTTGGAAATATGGATTATACCTTGGAGCGACATTATAATTATAATGAAAGTCTTAATTTTGTAAAGCAAAATAAAGGCCTGGCTATCGGTAACGGTATCGTGTTTATGCTATTTTTAATGATTCCCATTGTTGGTGTTATATTGGTATTGCCATTTTCGGTTACGGCAGCTTCTATTGGAACCGTTGAGCGAATAACCAGCAAAAATCTACTAAAAGATAATAAAACCATAGCTGAATGATTGCTCAATTTGATGGTTTCGAAATAAATCCAATACATTCTGGAGATGCTTGGAAGCTATGTGATTTTATTGTTACAAATACTGACCGATTAAAGCGTTTCTTCCCAAAAACATTAGAGCAAAACTTGAATCCCACGTTATCACAACTCTTTGTAGAAAAGAAAGTAAAACAATTCGAAAATAAAGAGGAATTTCTTTTTACATTAAAACATTCGGAAACACGAGAACTCGCAGGAATTATATATATCAAAGAATTAGATTGGAAGATACATCAAGCGGAATTTGGCTACTGTATAGGTTATCCATTTGAAGGTAAAGGCTTAACATCCAAAGCTGTAAAGATTTTGTCAAATTATGCTTTTGAAACTTTTGGCTTAAAAAATTTTCAAATTATTGCTCATAAAGATAATATAGCAAGTGTAAAAGTGGCTGAAAAATGTGGGTTTAGCTGGACTAAAACGCTTAAAAACGAATTTACTCCTACAGGCGAAGAACCCCTAGATATGGAGTTATATAAAAAAACTTGCAAGGTATCCAAGACCTTTTAGGTTTTAAAAAGGTAAATTGAACCGACCTAACCTGCAAGGTTTTCAAAACCTGGTAGGTCTAAAATCTTTAATCATAACAATAACATAAATGGAACTGGAAATATTAGAAAAGGGACATTATTATCATATTTATAATCGAGGAATTGATGGTTGTACTATTTTTAATAATTCCGAAAACATGGATTATTTCTTGAGGTTGGTCAATAAATACTTGATTACAAAAGTTAGTATCCTTTCATATTGTTTAATGAATAATCATTTTCATTTTATTGTGAGAGTTGATGATGATGAAAAAAAAGTCACGCAAGCGTTTTCAAATTTATTCAATGCTTATGCGAAGGCTTTCAATAAACAAAATTCAAGAACAGGTAGTCTTTTCGAAAAACATTTCAGGAGAAAAAGGATAAAAAATGAAGAATATTTGACAAACTTAATTATTTATATTCATACAAATCCGATGCATCATGGTATTTCTCAAGATTTTACAAATTATCCGTATTCATCTTACAGCTATTATGTCGATGGAACGATGCCGAATAATTTTTCTTTGTCTAAAGAAGAGGCAATAAATTTATTTAATTCGATTGAAAATTTGATGTATGTACATCAGAAAAAGCTGGTAGAATTGATGATAAATACCTACAAGGTCTTGGAGACCTTGCAGGAAGAACAAAGAATATTTCGGAAGAATTCACAAATCAGTCTGACAATAACATGAAAGATAAATTTTACAACTACATACAAAACCTACAAAATACCATTACTTCTAGACTTGAAGAAGTTGATGGCAAAGCCAAATTCAAAGAAGATCTTTGGGAACGACCGGAAGGTGGTGGAGGAAGAACTCGTGTAATTGAAAATGGAACCGTTTTCGAAAAAGGCGGAGTAAACATCTCAGCCGTCCATGGCGAACTTCCCAAAACCATGCAACAACATTTTGGTGTAAAGGAGGCCAATTTCTTTGCTTGCGGATTGAGTTTGGTACTACATCCTAAAAATCCTTTTGTACCCACGGTACACGCAAACTGGCGGTATTTTGAAATGTACAATAAACAAGGTGAAATAGTCGATTCATGGTTTGGCGGAGGGCAAGACCTTACACCTTATTATCTGTTTGAAGAAGATGCTAAGCATTTTCACCGAATTTGCAAAAGGGCTTGTGATAATTATAACCAGGAGTTTTATCAAAAATATAAAGAACGTTGTGATGAATATTTTTATAATACGCACCGTAACGAGGCTAGGGGTGTGGGCGGTTTATTCTTTGATTATTGTAAAGAAACGGACCAAATATCTATGCAAAACTGGTATAATTTTGTTACCGAAGTGGGTGATAGTTTTTTAGAGGCTTACGTACCCATTGTAGAAAAACGAAAAGCACTAACTTATACGGAAGCTCAACGGAATTGGCAAGAAATTAGAAGGGGTAGGTATGTGGAATTCAACTTGGTGCATGATAAAGGCACTTTGTTTGGCTTAAAAACCAACGGACGGATTGAAAGTATTTTAATGAGTTTACCACCACATGTGCAATGGGTGTACAATCATTATCCTGAAAAGGGTAGTGAAGAAGAAAAATTGCTCAATGTGTTAGAAAATCCCAAAGATTGGGTCTAACAGCTGATTTTTTAATAATTTTATGGTTTAAAAAAATCAATAATTTATCAATTTGATAAATTACACTTTATTATTTTATACATTTGCAAGACTCTAAATTTGTTAATCAGATGGCTAAATTTGAACTGAAATTGCCTAAAATGGGCGAAAGTGTTGCAGAAGCAACCATCACTTCTTGGTTAAAAGAAGTAGGGGATACTATTGAACTGGATGAAGCAATTGTTGAGATTGCTACTGATAAAGTGGACTCTGAAGTACCAAGTGAGGTGGAAGGGATTTTAGTTGAAAAATTACATGATGTTGATGCCGTTGTAAAAGTTGGAGAAACACTGGCCATTATTGAAACTTCAGGTAATGGAGAAGTAGAAGAAGCGAATGTTGAAGCTCCAGAAGTTGAAGAAAAAATAGAGAAACGACAAGAAGTTAAGGCCATTGAAAATTCCATAGCAGAAGTAACAGCTATTAAAGAACCTGTAGTAAAAGTAAGTAATACAGACTCTGACAAGTTTTATTCGCCACTAGTAAAGACCATTGCTCAAAAAGAAAATATTTCAATGGAGGAATTGGAAGCCATTTCTGGAACTGGAAAAGATGGTAGGGTTACTAAAAATGATATTTTAGATTATGTTGCCAATAGAGGTAATACATCTCAAAAAGCAGTTAAGCCTAAAAAGGTTGAGACTTCGTCACCTGTTCAATCTCAAAAACAGGCACCAGTAGCTTCAGTTTCTGTAAACGGACATGATGAAATTATTGAAATGACCAGAATGGGCAAATTGGTTGCCCAGCACATGGTACATTCTGTACAAACTTCGGCACATGTACAGTCTTTTATTGAAGTGGATGTTACCAAAATTGTAAATTGGCGTAACAAGATAAAAGACAGTTTTGAAAAAAGGGAAGGCGAAAAAATAACTTTTACCCCAATATTTATGGAAGCGGTAGCCAAGACCATAAAAGATTATCCGATGATAAATATTTCGGTTGATGGTGACAAAGTGATTAAAAAGAAAAATATCAATTTAGGGATGGCTACGGCATTGGCAGATGGTAACCTGATTGTGCCTGTAATTAAAAATGCCGACCAATTGAATTTAATGGGCATGACCAAAGCCGTTAACGATTTAGCTTTACGTGCCAGAACAGGAAAACTAAAACCCGACGATACACAAGGCGGTACCTATACCGTAACCAACGTAGGTGGTTTTGGAAGCGTAATGGGCACGCCCATTATAAACCAACCGCAAGTAGCTATTTTAGCCTTGGGTGCTATACGTAAAGTGCCTGCCGTTATTGAAACTTCAGAAGGTGATTTTATTGGCATACGCCATAAAATGTTTTTATCTCATTCTTATGACCACAGAGTGGTGAACGGTGCATTGGGTGGAATGTTTATAAAACGGGTTGCCGAGTATTTGGAAGGTTTTGATGTAAATAGGGAGTTTTAACTTAACCATTTTTTAATATAAAAATATTTTTACACCTAATCGTTTGCTACATGAATAAAAAGGTTTTGGTTTTATTTGAAAACGAAACTAACTTTTATACAAGTAATTATTTCTTATTGTTTACAACCTTTGTTGAATATAGCTTTTTTATAGAGTCAACTTCAAGATTAATTCTTTTATTTTCCAATATAATACTGTCTATCATTAATCTATTAGTATTTTGTTCAATGATCTTATTTTTTATTATATTTATTATTTTAGGATTAATTTCATCGATTCTTATCTCTTGGGGCTTGGGATTTATAAAAAAACTTAATATTATTATCACAAATGCAAAAACAGCAAAAAGAATATTTGCTAATTTAAAATTACGAGAAGCGTAGATTAAATTTTCTCCTTTATTACTTGTAACAGAAATATTTTGTTCTATCGAACTCACTAAATCAATGATTTCCATTTTAATGAACGCTTTTTCGGATTTAGCTCTTTTGTCATCAGTTATATTTGAGACAGTTCCCATGGAATATGGGTATTTGTTAATTATAAGAGTTTTAATAGAGTGATGAATAGTTAAAATGTAATGAAATAAAACAAAAACAAAAAACAATACCAATATAATTAAGAACCAATCGTTTAAGTCGTTAATAAAAGTTGCCAATAACGGGATAAATAAAGCGAAAATTGAAATTACAATACTTGCTTGACCTACAAGTTGAGAATTCTTATTCTCAATATTTAACATTCTACCTCTGTGAAGTTCATTTAATTCTTTTAAGTAATCTAAATGTTTAATTAAAAGGGCTTTTTTGTCTGTTGAAGTATAGACATGTTTCTTAGGCTTGTGCTTATCTTGTTTTATAAGCCCGATGTAACCCCAATATTTTTCAAAATAGTTCATGAAGTTAAGAATTTTATTATTTCATCGGAAATTTTTAAACCAGTATCAAATTCAATCCAAGCCCACTGCCCGTTTGGATTAATTTCTAAAAAAATGTAAGAGCCGTTTTTGGTTTTTATTAAATCAATTGCTCCGAAAGAAAGATTTAGCTCTTTTACCAATTGAACACACATTTGGGAAATAGCATTTGGCAAACTATATATAGTAAATTTAATTTTTTCCCTTCTCCAATCAATTTTTGTATTTTCATTTGTCTGAGAATCTATTTTAGCTGAAAAAACTTTATCATTAACCACTGTAACTCTTAATTCATATTCTTTCTCTATATACGACTGAATTATTGATGGCGTTAATGTGTATTCTTTAATTTTATCAATTGTATTTTTATCTATTTTGTTTGTGAATATATTTCTTACATTTTTACCATTATTTATTCTACCTTGATTTAAGGGTTTTATAATTACGTTACTATTATGATTTTTGATAAATTTCTTAAGAGCAATTTTACTATTCGACACCAATGTGTCAGGTATTTTAAAACCTATTTCTTGTGCTTTTTTTAATTGAATTAGTTTGTTTTCAGCTATATAAATATACTTTGGATTACTTAACCATTTTTCTAGTTTGAACAGGTTGAAAATGTTTGATAACAACGCATCATATTCTCTTAGTAGAAATATTTTCTCTCCATTGTTTACGTTGTTTATTTCTGGTAACATGGTTCGTCTAAACCAAACGGAAGTAATATTGTCGAGGCTATTTATTGAAAATGTATTTTGGCTTCCTATTTCAATTATATATTCCTTTGAGTCAATGTTTTCACAATTAAAGCGATAGTAGTCAATTCCTTTTTTATTTAGTTTTTCTATAACATAATCAACTGTAAAATCATTTTTATGCGTTACAATTAATATCATATCTTATTTGTCAGAATCATATTTTCTAGGGGTTGTCAACGGATTGTGTTGCCATTAGAAGCTTTAAAGATTGGGAATTCATATCCGAATCTGTTGGCTCATTTGAGACAAAAGTATGCGTTTCAGTTCCCATTAACATTCTAAAATCATCATCACTATCCGTATTCTCATTTAGAACTTTTGTAAATGTTTCAGTTCCCATTAGAGTTTTCAAAACTGAATCTGAATCAGAAACTTCGTTATTTACTCTTGTGTGCGTTTCAGTTCCCATATTTAAATATGAAATTGCAGGTATGTCAGTGCCACGCATTACAGATAGGTTTTTATTTTCCGAATATTCAAATAATGATTCATCAAATTCAATGTAATTAGGGTTTTCTTGAAATTCCAATATTAGTGGTCTCATAGTTCTGATTTTTTTGTATCCATCTAAGAGTCTAAACTTATTTTAAAATAACATATAGCGACTCGTAGAATCCATAAATTTAGTTAATATCTCCTAACAAACAAAATGTTAAATAATAAAATATCTTGTTACAAATTGTATCTTTGGGTTTTAAAATTTTCACGTAACTATACGCCATAAAATTGCTAACAGAAACTATGGAATTAAAGCTAAATAAACCTATTGTATTTTTTGATCTGGAAACTACCGGTATTAATATTGCCAAAGACCGTATTGTAGAAATTTCCATATTAAAAGTATACCCAAACGGTAATAAAGAAAGTAAAACTTGGTTGGTAAATCCCGAAATTGAAATTCCCGCTGAGGTGGTTGCTATTCACGGTATTACTAACGAAAAAGTAGTAACCGAACCTACTTTTGCTGAACTGGCTAAAGAAATTAATCAATTAATAGAGGGGTGTGATTTAGCGGGTTTTAACTCCAATCGTTTTGATATTCCACTATTAGCAGAAGAATTTTTACGGGTTGGTATTGATTTTGATATGAAAAATAGGGTAGGTATTGATGTGCAGGTAATTTATCATAAAAAAGAACAACGTACCTTAAGTGCAGCGTACAAATTTTATTGCGATAAAGACTTGGAAGATGCACATTCAGCGGAAGCGGACACCAATGCAACCTATGAGATTTTAAAAGCTCAATTGGCTAAATATGACGATTTAGAAAATGATGTTAAATTTTTACATGAATTTTCTTCGCATAAAAAAAGAGCGGATTTTGCTGGGTTTATAATGTTTAACGAAAAAAAAGAAGAAATTTTCACTTTTGGTAAGTACAAAGGCAAAAAGGTAGCCGATGTGTTGGAAAAAGATAAAGGTTATTATTCTTGGATACAAAATGCCGATTTTCCATTATATACCAAAAAAGTGCTGACTGCAATTAAATTACGCAGTTTTAATAATAAATTAAGTTAATTATGTATGTAGATTTTAATGCGTTGCCCAATACTTCAAGAGTTTGGGTTTATCAAGCGGATAGAACATTGACCGAGCCAGAAGTTAAACAAATTTCTGAGTATTTAAGAAATTTTGTAAATTCTTGGAAACGCCATGGTGACGATTTAACAGCTTCCTATAAAATTGAATACAATCAGTTTATCATACTGGCAGTCGATGAAGATCAAAATGGTGTTTCGGGTTGTTCCATTGATAGTTCGGTACACATTATAAAAGAAATAGAAAAGGCTTTTGATGTTGATTTGTTAAATAAAATGAAGGTTTCGTTTAAAGACGGTTCAAACATAAATACAGTCAATCTAAGTGATTTTAAAAAATATGCTGCCCAAAATAAAATAAATGCTGACACTATCGTTTTTAATAATATGATAAATTCTAAAGCGGAATTGCAATCCGCTTGGGAAGTAGAAGCGAGTAAAAGTTGGCATGCTAAGTTTTTAAACTAAAAATTATTGAGGCTTTGCCTTAAGACCTCTGAAATTACCTCTCCCTGCCCGTCCGGCAGGCGGACTTGGGAGAGGTCGAAACTGCATTTTTCAGCAGTTTCGGGTGAGGTTAAAAAAATAAATAAAAAACATATTATTCTTTTATGAATACCAGAATTCTCTCCGTTATTTTTCTTTTTATAACCACTATTAGTTTTGCACAAGTAGCAGATCCTTTGGATAAATTAGATACTTATGGTCAAAATGTTTGGGTAGATAGTATTATGAAAACTTTGACCATTGACGAAAAAATTGGCCAACTTTTTATGATACCTGCTTATTCCAACAGAGATGCACAACATGAGGCGGATGTAAATGCTTTGATAAAGAAATATCATATTGGCGGACTCGTATTTTTTCAGGGTACACCCGAAAAACAGATTCAGATGACCAATGTTTTCCAGAATACCTCAAAGATTCCGTTGTTGGTGGGTTTTGATGGCGAATGGGGCTTAGATATGCGATTGGACAATACCTATCGTTTTCCATGGAATATGACGCTTGGTGCAATTCAAGACGAGAGTTTAATTGAAGAATTTGGCGAAATGTTGGGTAAACATCACAGTCGTATCGGAATTCATGTAAATTTTGCTCCTGTGGTCGATGTAAATATCAATCCCGCTAATCCGATTATAGGTAACCGTTCTTTTGGTGAAGATCCAAAAAATGTGGCCTCAAAAGCAATCGCATTTACAAAAGGTATGCAAAGTCAAAATGTATTGGCAAATGCTAAACATTTTCCCGGTCATGGAGATACTGATGCTGATTCACATTTAACATTACCCACTATTCCATTTTCAAAACAGCGATTGGATTCTGTAGAATTATACCCTTACAAAGAATTGTTTAAAAACGGCTTGGCAAGTGTTATGGTAGCACATTTGAGCGTACCAGAATATGAGCCTAATGCAAAATTACCCTCTTCTTTATCTAAAAATATTGTAACTGATCTGCTTAAAGAAAAAATGGGTTTTAAAGGCTTAATTTTTACCGATGCCCTAAATATGAAAGGGGCGGCAAATTTTTCCAGCTCTGCTGAAATCAATTTGGAAGTAATTAAAGCAGGTAATGATATTTTATTGATGCCAGAAGATATTCCGGCCTCTTTCGCAAAGCTGCAACAGGCGGTTGCAGATAGTATCATATCGGTAAAACGATTGGACGAATCGGTCAAAAAAATACTAAAAGCCAAATATTGGGCAGGACTAAAGCATTTTAAACCCATTGAACTCAATAATTTACATGAAGACATCAACGGACAAGATGCTGAAATGTTACATTACAAATTGGTTGAAAACGCCACAACATTGTTAAAGAACGAACTGGATTTGTTTCCCGTAAAGGATTTAGCCGAAGCTAAAATAGCCTATGTAAAATTGGGTGATGATGACAATACTACATTCATTAACAGACTTAACGATTATACCCAAGTTGATGTCATATCCGGAAAAAACCTTGATGATGTTATCAAAAAATTAAAAGCCTATAATTTGGTGATTATTGGCTATCACAAATCAAATGCCAGTGCATGGAAAGGTTTTAAATTCACCAATAAAGAATTGGTTTGGTTGCAAGAAATTGCAAGGAACAACCGTGTTATTTTAGATGTTTTTGCGAGTGCTTACAGTTTATTGGATGTAAAAACTTTTACAAATATAGAAAGTATTTTGGTCTCTTATCAGAATAGTAAAATATCACAAGACGTTTCGGCACAACAAATTTTTGGAGCGTTAAGTGCCAAAGGAAGATTACCAGTTTCCATAAATAATGATTTTGCCGTCGGTTCTGGATTAAATTCTACCAATTTATTTAGACTATCCTATGGTGTACCCGAAGAAGTGGGCATGGATAGCAAAAAACTAGAGCGTCTAGATTCATTGGCTCAAGAAGTAGTCAAAGCCAAAATGGCTCCAGGTTTGCAGTTGTTGGTTGCCAAAAAAGGAAAGGTAATTTACAGAAAAAGTTTTGGTTACCATACGGATAAAAAAGAAACAAGGGTTCAGAACAATCATATATACGATTTGGCATCGATTACCAAAATTTTAGGAGGTCTGCCATTGATTATGAAAGCCGAAGAAGAAGGTAAAATTTCACTAAATACGCCTATTGGAAAACTATTTAAGGTTTTAGATACAACCGATAAAAAGGATATAACCGTAAAGGAAGCCTTATCTCATTATGCAAGGCTACAGTCGTGGATACCCTATTATTTGCGTACTATAGACAGTGCTACCCAAAAAGCTTCTGAAAAATATTACAGACATAGCCCTTCAAAAGAATTTTCAATTCAGGTTGCCAACAAACTCTACTTAAGAACGGATTATAAAGATAGTATGTATCAAGCCATTGCTGATGCTCCTTTGTTAAACAGAAAGCGATATAAATATAGTGGTCTTATTTTCTATCTTTTTAAAGATTACTTTGAAAAGGAATATAAACAGACTATGGATGTTTCCAATAATTCATTTTTTTACAAGCCTTTAGGTGCTACTACGTTAACCTATAAGCCTTTGGAAAAATTTCCAAAACAAATAATTGTGCCAACGGAACGCGATTTATATTTCCGAAATCAATTGTTGCACGGTTATGTGCACGACCAAGGTGCAGCCATGTTTGGCGGTGTTAACGGTAATGCCGGATTATTCGCCAATGCAAATGATGTGGCCAAGATGATGCAAATGTACATGCAAGAGGGCTATTATGGTGGTAAGCGATATTTTAAAGGGGAAACCATCAGGAAATTTAATAAAAGATACTATTCGAAAAATAATGTACGTAGAGGTTTAGGTTTTGATAAACCTCAGATAAACCCCAGAGAGAAGGCCACCTGTGGTTGTGTATCACCCAAAAGTTTCGGGCATAGCGGTTACACAGGTACTTATACTTGGGCAGATCCAGAAACGGAACTCGTTTATGTTTTCTTGTCCAATAGGGTCTATCCTACAGCAACCAATTCAGGATTGGTAAAATATAATATCAGAACAGTAGCTCAACAGATTATTCAAGATGCTATTGTAGATAAATAGTTCAATAAATTTCAAAAAGATTCAAATAACTAACTATAAAAATATAACAAATGAGCAATGATGTAAAGCTTCAAGATATTATAGATTCTAAAATATTAAACGAGAGAAAAGTGTTCTTGTGGGGACAAGTTGATGACAATTCTGCCAAACATGTTATTGACAGGTTGATGTATTTGGAAATGACCCAACCGGGTAAGGAAATTCAATTGATAATTAATAGTCCCGGTGGTTATGTAACCTCTGGTTTTGCAATTTATGATACCATGAAGAGCATTACAAGTCCTGTATCAACTATTTGTTCGGGTTTAGCTGCATCTATGGGGTCAATTTTACTTTCAGCTGGCGAAAAGGGCAGAAGGTTTGTATTGCCTCACGCTAGGGTCATGATTCACCAACCCAGCGGAGGTGCTAGAGGGCAAGCTTCAGATATTGAAATCCAGATGGACGAAATTATAATACCATTTCTGATTTAAAAATACTCAAAAAATGTTTTAGTGTATAATTGATAACTGGTGATAGATTTTATAAGTTCAGGAGTTAGTTGGTTTACCATCTCAGTAATTTTATCTTGTAGC
>NZ_JAXKVV010000006.1:0-202520 GCF_034296135.1 Aureibaculum koreense | reverse complement strand
GCTACAAGATAAAATTACTGAGATGGTAAACCAACTAACTCCTGAACTTATAAAATCTATCACCAGTTATCAATTATACACTAAAACATTTTTTGAGTATTTTTAAATCAGAAATGGTATTACTTCCTTGAGAACTCATAAGGACAACGGATATGCAGCCATGTCAGAAAAAATGGTAGCTCTGGCAGCCGAGCAAAAAGGGTTTTTAGGAATTGAATCTGCCAGAAATGAATTGGGCATTACAGTTTCCTATTGGGAAAGTTTAGAAGCTATTAAAAATTGGAAAATGCACATTGAGCATACAGAAGCCAGAAATAAAGGCAGAGCTATCTGGTATAAAAATTTTAAAGTAAGGATATGCAAAGTGGAAAGGGATTATGAGTTTATGAAATAGCTCATTTTACAAGTTCTAACGTTGCTTTGATAGGATAATGATCTGAAAGTTTAACATCATAATTTTTATGAGCATTGATTTTGAAATTTTTATCGGCAAAAATATAATCTATCCGAAACGGAAATCTTTTAAACTTATATGTAGTGCCAAAACCTTTGCCGGCCACTAAAAAAGAATCTTGAAAATCGTTTCTAACATTTTTATAAGCCCATGAATAGGCTGTGTTATTTAAATCACCGGCCAATATAACCTTGTACTTGCAAGATTTTACGTGTTTGTTCAAAGTGTCAATTTGCTGCTGTTGAACTTTAAAGGACTGACGTACTTTTTTTACTAATTTTTCTGAATCATCATGCCCAAAATAGTTTGCGTCGGGAATTATCCCCAAAGAAGCCAGATGAAAAGTGTAAACTCTAATAGTGTCTTTATTTTTAACAATATCTATAAACATAGATGATGATAAAGTCTTGGTGTGTCTAATTATACCTTCGTTTATAATGGGGTATTTTGAATACATAGCTAAACCTACCCGATTGTTTTTTAGTTTTATTGGGTCGGTATAGTCCCAAGTAGGCGGATTGCTAAAATATGGATAATCTAATTTAAAGTTTTTTATTGTTCTAAATTCTTGTAAGGCCAAAACATCAGGATTTTCTTCGGTAATAAATTGTTTTATTTTAGTTTCGATACTATTTACATTTATCCATTTGTACATGTTAAACTTTCTGACATTAAAACTCATTATACTTATAGAATCAGCTTCTTTAGTAGTGTTATCATCAAATTTATACAATTGCGGAATTAAAAAATAGCTTAATATTAAAATTAAGAACGATTGTAGCAACTGTTTTTTAAATCCTATTAAAATCCAGTACAGAACAAAAAGAACATTGCCAATAATTAGAACGGGAACCAACAAGCTTAACAATGAAATAATTCCAAAACTATTTGGGGAAAGGTTTGGCAAAAAAAATGAAAATACCAGCCCTATTGCAAACAGCGTGTTAACAATAAATATTATTTTATTAAAAAAAGATAGTTTTTTCAAGGTTTTGAATTACTAGATTAATTTTTACCGATCTTAAAAAGAAAATCTTTCTCTTCTTGTGTTAGAGCTTCATAGCCCGATTTGCTTATTTTGTCTAATATAGCATCTATTTTTTGTTGTTGAGTTGATGACGCTTTTGTCTTTTTTTGTGGATTGGGGTTTTTATAAACTGTTTTAAGTGGTTTCTCTTTTTTAGACTTAAAAATAAAACCGAACAGATTACTAAAACTTTTTCCTTGATTGGTTTGATTGGTCAACAAGAAACCGATCAGTGCTCCGCCCAAATGTGCCAAATGCCCACCAGTATTACTTATGGGCAATTGTATAACATCTATCAAAATCATACCTACTGCAATATACCACAATTTTATAGCTCCGATAAACCTTAAGTGGATGGCATAATTGGGTATCTTAGTGGCTAAACCGACTAAAATAGCGGTTACGCCAGCGGAAGCACCTAATAAAACGGAATTACTCCCTTTTAAAGCGGGAAAAAAATTATAGCTTGTCAAATAAATGATGCCACCAACAACAATTCCCGATAGATAATAAATCAGAAAATCGCGTTTTGAAAAGAAATCTAAAAATAAATTACCAATATAATATAATAGTATAAGATTAAATAGAATGTGTAAAAAATCCGCATGTAAAAAACCATAAGTGACTATTGTCCAGGGTTTTGTTAAAAATTGCTCGAAACCAGCGGGCAAAGCAAACCAATTTACAAACAAATTATCATTCCATTCCATAAAAGTAGAAAAAACCCTAAAAAGCAATGTTATCACAAATACAACTATAGTGGCATAAATAATCTGTTCCGCAATAGTTGCAGTTTTTATTTTATATACTATTTTATCTTTTATGCTGTTCAATTTTTTTATTTTTTAACTTTTATTTATCCCATCGTTTAAACTGGTTTTGTTTCCAAAACAACACAATTATTAACCCTACAATAGCACCACCAACATGAGCAAAATGGGCAATACCTGCCCCGAAAATTGAATATCCAGTAAAACCAGAGAATAGATCTAATCCAATCAATACGGGAATAAAATATTTGGCAGCTATGGGTACAGGAAAAAATATTAATGCTAATTTTGCATTAGGGAATTTCATACCAAATGCCACTAAAATACCGTAAAGTGCACCAGAAGCACCAACGGCAGGGGTATGAAATATTTTCATCGCAGTGAAAAGTGCTTTATTTTTATTAGGATTTCCGTTTATCATCAAATCTGAAATTTGACTATTAGTTATTCCCAATTGAAGTAATTCTTGAATTGCCATGTTATACTGAATATAATTTACACCAGTATAGATAAGGGCGGCACCAATACCAGCTGAGAAATAAAAGAATAAAAATTTATTTCGGCCCCAAAGTTGTTCTAAGGGGCTGCCAAACATATAAACACCAAGCATATTAAATGCAATATGCATTAACGATTGCTGACTGTGCATAAACATATGTGTTATGTACTGCCATAAACCAAAATTTGGGTTTTCAGGAAAATGTAAAGCAAATAAATCCTGTAATGGTGGATAAGCAAATTTCGCCACTAAATAAAGTAGCACATTAATAATAATGATGTGCTTAACGGTATCCGTAATTCTTCCCATTGCTATTATTTATTAGGATTTTAATTGTCAAATTTAAGTTGAATTTCTTCAGAAGAAAGGGTAATGAAGGTTTTTTTGCCAAAAGGCGATTGATTAGGTTCCTTACAAGAAAATAATTGTTCTAAAAGCTCTTCTTGTTCTTTACTGTTCAATTTTGTTCCGTTTTTAATGGCCAAGCTTCTTGCTAAACTCTTGGCAATGGTGTCCAATTGGCTAAAACTAGAATTGGGTATTTCATTTTTTATGTCTTCAAATAGTTCTTCAAATAGCCCTTGTACGTTATTTTGATTAACATTTACCGGAATGCCATCTAAAGTAATCGTATCATTTTCAATGCTGGAAAATTGAAACCCAACACTTTCTAAATCTGATCTGATTTCTTTACAAAGAGCAATATCTTCCTTATTAAACACCAAGGTTAATGGAAATAATAATTGCTGGCTGGAAGTATCCTCAACAGTCATTTTTGTCAACAATTCTTCATATAATATACGCTGATGTGCCAAGTTTTGATTGATATATACCACGCCCGATTTAATTACACTTAAAATATATTTTTTATGTACCTGATGTGTTTTTGATTTCACTTCATTTTCTGAAGTCTCAAATAACTCTTGATTGACCACTTCTGCTTCCACTTCAATTTGTTGAACGTCCACGGCAGTTTCCGTACCGGTATATAAAGACTCCCATTGAGCGGCTTTTGGTTTTTGAAAAGATTTAGTGGAAACTTCACTTTCAAAAGGATTAAAACTGGGGTTAACTTTTATTTTTGGTGTAGCAACCGATGTTTTATCTTTAAAAGAATACGGCACATCCAAAGTTTCATCTCTGTTAAAATCTAACACTGGGGCTACATTATATTGCCCTAAGCTATGCTTAATGGTAGATCGTAAAATTTGGTATAGAGCTTGTTCATTATCAAATTTAATTTCTGTTTTTGTGGGATGAATATTAATATCAATTGTATTTGGAGGTACGCTCAAATATAAAAAATAGGAGGGATGGTGACCTGTAGGCAACAATTGATCAAAAGCATTGATAACGGAATGATGTAAATAACCGTTTTTTATAAATCTATTATTTACAAAGAAAAATTGCTCCCCTCTTTTTTTCTTGGCAAATTCGGGTTTTGAAACAAATCCGTCTATGGTTATAATATCTGTATGTTCTTGGATAGGGACTAATTTTTCGTTTATTTTTTTTCCAAAAACGGCAACAATACGTTGTCGTAAATTACTGCTGTTTAAATTCAGTATTTCACTTTCATTACTGTAAAAGTCAAATGCAATTGAAGGGTGTGTAAGGGCTACACGATAAAACTCATCCTTAATATGACGCAATTCTACGGAGTTAGACTTCAGAAAATTTCTACGGGCGGGAATATTAAAAAACAAATTTTTCACAGCAATACTAGTACCAGTTGGGGTGGCAATAACATCTTGATTTTGAATGGTACTACCTTCAATTTTTATATGTGTGCCCAACTCTTGGTCTGATTGTTTTGTTTTTACTTCAACATGGGCAATGGCGGCAATAGAGGCTAATGCTTCACCCCTAAAACCTTTGGTACTTAGATTAAAAAGATCTTCTGCCGTTCTTATTTTTGAAGTGGCGTGACGTTCAAAGGACAATCGGGCATCGGTTGTGCTCATCCCTTTACCATTGTCAATAACCTGTACCAAGGTTTTACCAGCATCTTTAATGAGTAATTTTATTTCCGTAGCACCAGCGTCAATAGCATTTTCAAGCAATTCTTTGACTACGGATGCGGGACGTTGAACCACTTCGCCGGCAGCAATCTGATTGGCAACATGATCTGGAAGTAGTTGAATAATATCTGACATTTATTTCAGTTGAAAAATGGACAAATCAAAATCTATAATGTATAGAAAAATAAATACTAAAATAGCGATGATAATTAAAATTGTTTTGTTGACACCTTTTGAGTTTTTTGTTTCTTCAAAAGCGTGACTGAATTTTGCCTTCAGATTTTTTTTACCAACGGTTGTTCTAAATTCATCAAATTTATGCTCTATTTTATAAGGATTGCCCTCTCCTTTATAATATCTAGGGGTGTATTCAAATTTTTTATTTGTGCGTTTTAAAAATCCCATAACTAATAATTTTAATTAAAATTTAGTTTAATTACACCAAAAACTAAACCAAAACCAAATTTACAGAAATTATTAGGGGCAATCAAAAAATATTTTAGAAATTACTTGTTAAATCTATGCCAAGGTCGCCATTTTAATAGCGGCAACAGCACATTCTACACCTTTATTTCCGTGCTTTCCTCCTGATCTGTCAATAGACTGCTGCATGGTATTGTCAGTTAGCACACAAAAAATAGTGGGAATATCAAACTGGATGTTCAAATCTTTAATCCCCTGCGAAACAGCTTCGCAAACAAAATCAAAATGTTTGGTTTCACCTTGTATTACACATCCTATGGCAATTATAGCATCGAATTGTCTTTGTTTTAATAGGTGTTTACTTCCGTAAACCAACTCAAAGCTCCCAGGCACGTTTAATCGTGTAATGTTATTTTTTGACGCACCATTATCCAATAAAGTATCAACCGCACCTTGATAAAGATTTTCGGTAATAGAAGAATTCCATTCAGAGACAACAATGCCAAATTTTAAATTTTCAGCATTAGGAATAGTTGATTTATCGTAATCTGATAAGTTTGTGGTTGCCATAAAGGCTTAATTTTGAGCGGATAATCTTGCCCTGTTTAAATAAATATCAATTTTAGCTCCTTCATCAGAATTGGGATATTCATTTTTTATTTTGGCAAATAATTCTTCTGCTTTTTTATAATTTCCCATATCCATCGCAATATTGCCAGCTTTGAACAAATATAAAGGAGTGGTAAATTCGTTGCTTTTAAAATTGGCGGCTTTTATGTAATGCTCCATGGCATCTTCAGGTTGGTTTACTTGAGAAAAGGCATCACCAATATTACCTTCTGCAATAGCTCCTAAAATTTCATCATCGGTAGAAAAATCACTTAAAAGCTTAATGGCTTTTTCGTATTCGCTGGTTTTTAAATATGAAATACCAGCCATATATTTGGCTAAATTACCAGCATCGGTATTGCCATAGTTATCAATAATATCTATTAATCCGTATTTTCCATCGGCACCGTTAAGGGCTAAATTGTATAACGAATCAACAGCAACTGTGGCCGATCCCGATTCTGCTTGGTCAAAAAAGCTCTTTGGGTACGCCAATTCATTTGCGGCATCTATACCTTTGGGTTCAATAACAAACTTGTTATAAGCCAAATATCCTAAAATAATAGCTGCAACCGCTACTAAGCCGATCATTAGTGGCTTACTGTTTTTTTCGACCCATTTTTCGGATTTTGAAGCAGTTTCATCTAAAGTATTAAATACTTCTGCCGTTGTACTTTCTTCTTCAATTTTAGAGATTTTGTCTTTATTCGCTTTACCTCCTCTTTTCTTATATGTTGCCATTTCTATGTCAAAATTTGTGGGTGCAAAAATATAATTTTTTATGATATAATATTCCTATTTATTGATCTAAATTTCGTTTTTTTGCATTGAACCGTAAATAAAGCATGCATTTAAAAAAAATAAGCTTAGTTAATTATAAAAATTTTGAGGCAGAAGCTTTTGAATTCAACACAAAAATAAATTGCTTTGTGGGCAATAACGGTGTGGGTAAAACCAATGTGTTGGATGCCATTTATCATTTAGCTTTTACCAAAGGTTACTTTAATAGTATTGCGGTTCAAAATATTCAGCACCACAAAGATTTTTTTGTTGTTGAAGGCGTTTTTGATCTTGATAAAAAAGAAGAACTAATTAACTGTAGTGTTAAGAAAGGGCAGAAAAAGATTGTAAAGCGTAATGGAAAGGAATATGAAAAGCTTTCTGAGCATATTGGGTTGATTCCAGTGGTTATTATTTCCCCTAACGATACTAATTTAATTAGTGAAGGTAGCGATGTCAGAAGAAAATTTATGGACAGCGTCATAGCTCAGTCAGATAAAGCCTATTTACAAGATTTAATAAGTTACAATAAAGTGCTTTCTCAACGGAATGCCTTGTTGAAATATTTCGCTTCCAACCACACATTTGATGCCTTGAACATTGACGTTTATAACAAACAGCTAATTGATTTTGGTGATAAAATTTATCAAAAAAGAAAAATATTTTCAGAAAATTTTGCTCCTATCTTCAAAAAAAGATACACACACATCAGTAACGAGGATAAAAAGGTAAGTTTTGAATATAAAAGTCAACTAGAAAAAAAAGATTTTGATGCACTTTTGAAAAAAAGTTTAGAAAAAGATAGGGTTTTGCAATATACTTCGGTAGGAATACACCGTGATGACTTGTTATATTCGATAGAGGGTTACCCTATAAAGAAGTTTGGTTCGCAAGGACAACAGAAAACGTATTTAATTGCTTTAAAATTGGCAGAGTTCGATTTTGTAAAAATACATTCAAAAAAGACACCAATTTTGCTTTTGGACGATATTTTTGATAAATTAGACGAAAATAGAGTGTCAAAAATTGTAGATTTGGTAAACGACGATAATTTCGGGCAGATATTTATAACCGATACCCATGCGGAAAGAACAGAAAATGTAATAAAAAAGACCGAACAGCCTTATAAAATGTTTGAATTGAATTAGATTATGAGTAACAGAAGAAATAACGAGTTTTTATCGATAAAAGACGTAATGTCAACTGTTTTGCAAGAAAATAAATTGCAAAAGGGCATAGATTTAGTTTTGGTAAAAGAAGCTTGGGCAGAGGTAATGGGTAGCGGTGTGGCCAGTTACACTAACGATATACAGTTTAAGAATGGTGTTTTATACATAAAACTCACTTCTTCCGTTCTGAGAGAGGAATTAAGTTACGGAAAAGAAAAAATAGTTAAACTTTTAAATGAAAAGTTAAATAAAATGTTAATAAAAAGCGTTAAGTTAATATAGCATTAATGTATAATTTGTATATTTGCGGATTAAGAAAAAGTCTCTAAAGACGCTAACACTAATAAAAAAATGATGAAAAAATTACTATGTACACTAACTTTGCTGTTTTTTGCTCTTGGAGTAATTCAAGCACAGGAAGATATTGAGATTGTTGGAAATGGTACCGTTATAGTCGATGGACAGACTGCTATAAGTACCGCTGATGATACGGATTATGGAACTACTACTGTAGGTACACCAGTCACAAATCAATTTACAATTAACAACACTGGTACATCAACCTTATTTATCAGCTTACCACCTAGTATAAATGATTTAGGTACAGGTACAGCAGATTTTTCTACTACAAGCCCTTCTTTTTCTGTGCCTGCAGCGGGATCAACAACATTCGATGTTACATTCGATCCAAGTGTGGCTGGTGTTCAGAGTGTTGAAATATCTGTAACCAGTAGTGACCCTGACGAAAGTCCTTACACATTTAATATTGGCGGTACGGGTACGTTACCAATTGCTCCTGATGCAGAAATAACCGGAAATGGTACCATAATTGTTGATGGACAAACTGCCATTAGTACTACTGATGATACTAATTTCGGAACAGCAACTATTGGTACACCAGTAACAAAGCAATATACAATTAATAATACTGGGACTGCTACTTTATTTATCAGTTTACCACCTAGTATAAATGATTTAGGAACTGGCACCTCAGATTTCTCAACAACAAATCCTGCTTTTTCTGTTCCGGCAGCGGGAACGACAACATTTGATGTAACGTTTAATCCAACTGTTGCTGGTGCCCAGACGGTTGAAATGTCAATTACCAGTAATGATCCAGATGAAAGCCCATACACATTTAATATTGGTGGAACAGGAACTTTACCTATTGGTCCAGATATTGAAATAACGGGCAATGGTACCATAATAGTTGATGGTCAAACAGCGATAAGTGCATCTGATGATACTGATTTCGGTTCAACCCCAGTTGGTATACCAGTTACACGTCAATTTACAATTAATAATACTGGGACTTCAGCATTATTTATCAGCACCCCCCCAAATATAAATGACTTAGGAACTGGCACATCAGATTTTTCAACAACTAATCCTGCATTTTCAGTGCCAGCTGCTGGATCGACTACATTTGATGTTACTTTTAACCCAAGTGTTGCAGGTGCTCAATCCGTAGAAATATCAGTAACTAGTAGTGATGTCGATGAGAGCCCATATACATTTAATGTGGGTGGTACAGGTATAACACCTGTAAATCCTGATATAGAAATAACGGGCAATGGTACCATAATAGTTGATGGTCAAACAGCGATAAGTGCATCTGATGATACTGATTTCGGTTCAACCCCAGTTGGTACACCTGTTGCTCGACAATTTACTATTAATAATACGGGAGCTTCAACGTTATTTGTTAGTTTGCCACCAGGTATAAATGATTTAGGAACAGGCACTTCAGATTTCTCAGCGACCAATCCAGCATTTTCAGTCCCTCCAGCAGGAACAACAACATTTGATGTTACTTTTAACCCAAGTGTTGCAGGTGCTCAAACGGTTGAAATATCTATTACAAGTAACGATCCGGATGAGAATCCCTACACTTTCAATATTGGAGGTATTGGTACCGCCGTTGGTGTAGAAATGGATGTTACAGGTTTAGGAAATCCAATAAATGATGGAGATGTTACGACTAGTATAACCAATGACACTGATTTTGGTTCAGTTGATGTATCCACAGGAAGTGTAACCCATACGTTTACTATCGAAAATAATGGGACTTTAGATTTGAATTTAACTGATCCGAGTCCTTACGTTACTATTACGGGAATAGACGCGGCTGATTTCACGTTGGTAACTGTTCCTACAAGCCCTATTGTGGCAAGTAGTAGTACTACATTTAACATAACATTCGATCCTACTGGAGCTGCCTTAACAACAAGAAATGCACTTGTTACGATTGCTAATGACGATGCGGATGAAAACCCTTATACCTTTGCCATTTCAGGTACTGCTATAGATGGAAATACGGGTAGTCCTTTAATGATAACTCAATATTATGAGGGTGAGGGTAATGATCAATGGATTGAAGTTAAAAATATTTCAACTCAAACAATTACCGCTGGTGTTTATAATTTGTGCTTATATACTAATACAGGTACTAGACAAGGCGTTATCAACACAACTGCCCCTGCTCAGAGTGTAGGTATAAGTGGTGCAGGGGGTGCTATATTACCAGGGGAAGTCATTCTTTTTTATAATGATATAGGTGGTGGAGCTCCAGCTTTACCTGCAGCTGGAAATTTAGGATCTGCACATACAATACCCACAACGGTGTGTAATTTTACAGGTAATGATGTTATTTTGATTTCCACTTCAACAGGTACAAATTCTTATAATGACAGAATTGATATTGTGGGGGTAGTACCTCCTCCATCAGGGTTTCCACCTAACTGGGGTCTTAATAAGAGTTTGATTAAGGGCTGTGGTACTACACAGCAACCATCATTGGTTTTTGATCAAAATGATTTTATTGAATTGTTTTTGGATGAGGTAAATGCTGCTGATCCTGATAGTAATATAGCTTTAGGTACACAGCTCTTAGGTATAACTGTTTGGACAACTTCTTGGAGCAATGGTACACCTGGCAGAACTAGAAATGCAATTATCAATGGTACTTATAATGCTACTGACGGATCTTTTGGGGCATGTAATCTAACCATTAATGGAAACCTCAATTTTAACAGTGGAACTTCAAATTATGTTGAGGTAAACGATAACTTAATAATAAATGGTACGTTCACTATTGGGGATCAAGAATCACTATACTCTGTAAACGTTTTAAATCCAGGTACTGATCCTGTTTCGGTTACAGGATCAATAACCAAATTGGAAACCACAACCACTTTGAATGATAGCGATGATTACACCTTTTGGTCTTCTCCAGTAGAAAATGCAAATATATCAACAGTTTTTGCAGCACCTACTTATCAGCAAACAAGATTATTTTATTGGGATCAATTAGCACCCAATGTAAACGATCACGGTGGTAGTGAAGCATTGGGCGAATGGCTTTCCGCAACAGGTCTTACCATGAAACCAGGAAAGGGCTATATTTCACAATCACCTCAGAGTGATCCTTATCCAGCTAATTTTAAAGCTACAGTTTCTTTTTCAGGTACACCTAATAATGGTTCAGTTGATTTAGATGCTAGTGATAATGATGTTATTTTCAATAATAATGGTAACCCAAATGATGACTTGAATTTAGTAGGTAATCCATATCCGTCGGCAATAGACGCAATAGAATTTATTAATGATGGTAATAATGCAATTTCGATTAACGGTACACTTTGGTTTTGGACACACAAAACACCAAATAATCAAAATCCAACAGGAGAACAATACACCAATGACGACTATGCTTCTTATAATTTATTAGGAGGTTTATCTGGTGGGCCAATTACAGGTGGTTTACCAGCACCATCTGATCCATCAGGTCCAATACCTAACGGAATTATAGGTTCGGGACAAGGTTTTATGGTACAGACAAATTCTACAATACAAAAAGTTTCATTTACCGATGGTATGCGTGTTAAAGGTCAAAATACTCAATTTTTTAGAGGTGTAGATACTAAAAAATCTTCAGCAGAAGAAAGAGATAGAATATGGTTAAATGCAGAGAGCAGTGAAGGTGGAGCCTTTAGTCAAATTTTAGTTGGTTTTGTAGAAGATGCTACGGATGGTTTTGATAGAGTTTATGATGGTATTAAAATAAGTGAAGGACATATAAACCTATATTCAAAAATTGATACGTTGAAATATGGTATTCAAGGTTTAAGTAGTTTTAGTGTAGATAAGAAAGTACCTTTGGCATTTAATACCTACATAGAAGATGCCTCGATAACCTACACTATAAGTATACATCGTTTTGAAGGGGAGTCTTTAAGAAATAATGATATTTATTTATTTGACAATGAACTAAATGTAATACATGATTTAAAACAAGGTGCGTATAACTTTACTGCTGCAACAGGAAGTTACGATAATAGGTTTACCCTTCAATTTACAAAAACTACCTTAGGTGTTGATGATTTAGAATTAAATAATAACTTTGTTGTCGTTAACGAGGAAAATGCTCTTTTAGTTAAATCAAATACTGTAGTAAGTCAAATTAAAATGTATGACATTACGGGTCGACTATTAGTAAACATGCTGCCAAATGAGAGTGAGTTTAGAATTAACACCCACAATATCAGAAAAGGTACAGTACTTATTTTAAATACAACTTTTGAAAACGGAACAGAAATCAGTAAAAAAGCAATTAAATATTAATAGTATTTAATGCAATAAGTGGAAATTAATAATGCCTCGAATTTTCGAGGCATTTTTTTGTTTTAAAGATATATTATGCCCCTTTCCCGAGGAAAGGGGTTGGGGATAGGTTTAAAACATCTCTCTACCAGAAAAATGAAAAGCTCCTTCTATGGCGGCATTTTCATCACTATCACTTCCGTGCACAGCGTTTTCACTTATAGAGGTGGCAAATAATTTTCTAATTGTGCCCTCTGCCGCTTCTTCAGGATTTGTAGCTCCGATTAAAGCTCTAAAATCCTCCACCGCATTAGACTTCTCTAAAATGGCAGCTACAATAGGACCACGGGTCATATACTCAACCAATTCTCCATAAAATGGTCTTTCTTTATGAACGGCATAAAATGCTTTTGCATCGTTATCTGTCATTTGAGTTAATTTCATTGCTACTATCCTAAAACCTGCAGCATTTATTTTTTCTAAAATTGCCCCTATATTCCCTTTTTCAACGGAATCAGGTTTAAGCATTGTAAATGTTCTGTTTGTTGTCATTTTTAGTTTTGCTTTTAAATGAAGTGCAAAAGTAGTGGTTTTATTAAAAACAATAAACTCCTTTATACTTTTTGTTTTAAACCTAAAATGACAGAAAATACAGTATATAGATTAAACAAAATACTAAATTATCGTATATTCGCCATCGATGAATAGTAAAGAAATACAAGAAATAAAGCAGCTTTTAGTTGAACCCAAAAACATAGTTATTGTTTCACATAGAAATCCTGACGGAGATGCTTACGGCTCTAGTTTGGCATTGTACCATTACTTAATAAAGGGAAATCATACAGTTACCGTTGTTTCTCCAAATGATTGTCCTGATTTTTTAAAGTGGTTGCCTAATCAAGATAAAATAATTGTTTTTGATGAAAATGTTGATGAAGCTACAAAGTTATTAGAGGACGCGGAAATTGTTTTTACCTTAGATTTTAATGCCTTGCATAGGGTAGGTAGTCAAATGGAGAGTGTATTGGAGAAAATTAATCCGATATATATTATGATTGATCACCATGAGCAACCAGATGATTATGCAAAGTATATGTTTTCAGATCCTTCCATTGCATCTACGAGCGAAATGATTTATCATTTTTTTGATAAATTGGAGGTTTTAGAAAATATAGATAATAATATTGCATCTTGTATTTACACAGGTATTGTAACAGATACGGGGTCTTTTAAATATCCCGCAACTTCAAGCATTACGCACTTGATTGTCGCTAAATTAATGGATGTTGGCATAGACCATACCAAAATACATAACCGATTATACGATACAAACTCGTTCAACCGTTTACAATTATTAGGTACGGCATTAAGTAACTTAAAGGTATTACAAGAATATAGAACGGCATATATTACCATTTCACAACAGGAGTTAAATAGTTATGATTTTAAAAAAGGAGATACCGAGGGGTTTGTAAATTATGGTCTGTCCGTTGAGGGTATTGTTTTTGCCGTTATATTTATTGAAGATCAAAAACAAGATATTATTAAAATGTCTTTACGGTCTAAAGGAAATTTCTCGGTCAATGATTTTGCCCGCAACCACTTTAACGGTGGAGGTCATGTAAACGCTGCTGGGGGCAGGAGCGAAGTTTCTTTGCAAGAAACCGTTAAACAATTTTTAGAGATTTTACCAAATTATAAAAACGAATTAGAAAATTCTTATGAATATTAAAATCAATAACATCACCAATTTGGTAGTAGTAATTTGTTTTTTGTGCTTTTTCTTGGCCTGTACAACCCCACAACCAAGAAAACCCGTAGTTCAAAAAACTTATTCTTTTTTACAAGAATCCATTGAACGTAACAAAATTATCAATAAAGTAGAAGAAGATGCTTTTATGGAGTTAATGAAATCCGATACAACAAATAATTATATTGCATCGGAAAGTGGCTTTTGGTACTATTACAATATTAAAAATGATGAGGGGTCGCAATTACCTAAAACAGGAGATGAAGTAACTTTTACCTACCAAATAAAGGATATCAATAATGAGATTATTTATACCAAAGAAGAGTTAGGAGAAAAAAATTATCTAGTCGATAAACAGGAACTAATTACAGGTTTGCAAGATGGATTAAAATTGATGAGGGAAGGAGAAACAGTTACTTTTTTGTTCCCCTCACATAAAGCTTACGGGTATTCTGGCTATCAGAAAATCAAGTCGAACGAGCCTTTGATTTATACGGTTACTTTACATAAAGTTCTCAAAAACAATCCATAAAATTATTAAGATGAGAATAATTAAAGTTCTATTTCTAATTGTTCTAATTATAGTTGCTTCATGTAAACCAAATAATTACCCTGATTTAGAGGATGGATTATATGCTGACATTCAAACTGATAAAGGTAACATTTTAGTACAGCTAGAATATAAAAACACACCAATTACGGTAGCCAATTTTGTCTCATTGGCCGAAGGAACCAACCCCTATGTGGCCAAGAGATTTAAACAAAAACCTTTTTATGATGGTTTAAAATTCCACAGGGTGGAGAAAGACTATGTAATTCAGGGGGGTGATCCTCAGGGTACTGGCGAAGGTGGCCCAGGTTACCAATTTGAAGATGAATTTCCTACTGATAAAAATGGTGATTTGATATTAACTCACAACAGAAAAGGGATTTTATCTATGGCCAATGGTGGATTTGATACCAATGGAAGCCAATTTTTTATCACCCTGAGAGAAGCACCCAATTTAGATGGTGTGCATACGGTTTTTGGAAATACCATAGATGGGCTACAAGTAATTGATTCTATTGAGAAAGGAGATGTAATAAATAAAATTGAGATTATCAGAGTGGGTAACGAATCTAAAAAGTTTAATGCTCCTAAAGTATTTGGTAATTATTTTAAAAAATTAGAGAAGGAAGCGGAAATAAATGATAAGATGGCCAAAAAAGCGAGAATTGAGTTTTTAAGTCTAAAAGAAAAATATGAATCAGAAGCGGATAGCTTAGATTCTGGCCTAAAAATTTATTTTATTAAAAAAGGTGAAGGTCAAAAACCTAAAACTGGTGGCGTAGTAAATGTTTATTATTCTGGCTATTTTACTTCTGGTGAATTATTTACAACAAATAACAAAGAAATAGCTGAACATTTTCTAAAGTACGATCCGAGATTAGAAGCCAGAGGAGGTTATAGTCCCAAAGAGATGGATTATAGTCCGGATGCTGAATTAATACCGGGGTTTAAAGAAGGATTGCAAAAAATGAATGTTGGTGATAAAGTGATGCTTTTTATCCCTTCGCATTTGGCGTATGGTACACAAGGCCGTGGGCCAATACCACCTGATACTGATTTAATTTTTGAATTGGAAATCGTTGATAGACCTTAATCTCTATTATTATAAGCGATGAGCACCCTAGAAGCCGCTTCAACAACCGTAATTTGGTTGTTTTCAACTTTAAGTAAAACGTCTTTTAGTAATTTTTTAATGTTAGGACTGCTATAGAATTGTTCTTTTAGCTCATCATCAATAGTATCTAAAACCCACTTTTTATTCTGTGCGTTACGCAACGTTTCAAAATGATTATTTGTTTTAGTTAAATCAAAATAGCTGCTAATAAGTTCCCAAACCTCTTTTATTCCCTTATTTTCTAAGGCACTACAAGTGGTAACTTTAGGTTGCCAACTGCTCTCTTTTGGAGGGTATAAATGTAAGGCTCTGGTAAATTCTGTTTTTGCCAGTTTAGCGTTTTTAATATTATCACCGTCTGCTTTATTGATAACAATAGCATCCGCCATTTCAATTATGCCCCGTTTTACACCTTGTAATTCATCACCAGCCCCTGCCAATTTCAGCAATAAGAAAAAATCGACCATGGAATGCACCGCTGTTTCTGATTGTCCCACACCAACAGTCTCAACAATTATAGTATCAAAACCTGCGGCTTCGCATAATAAAATAGTTTCGCGTGTTTTTCTGGCCACACCGCCAAGTGATTCCCCAGCAGGGGAAGGCCTTATAAAAACATTAGGATTATTTACCAATTTTTCCATTCTCGTCTTATCACCCAGAATACTTCCCTTACTTATAGAACTGCTAGGGTCAACTGCTAACACGGCAACTCTTTTACCTTGCTCTGCGGCATAAGTTCCAAAAGCTTCAATAAAAGTACTCTTACCAACTCCGGGTACTCCCGTAATGCCAATTCTAATAGAGTTATCAGTATTGGAAAGACAACCTTTTAAAATAGCTGCAGCTATTTTTTGGTGACTTTTTTTTGTGCTTTCCACCAAGGTGATGGCTCTACTAAGGTAACTTATATTTCCTTTTAGTATATTTTCGATAAAAAGCTCAGTAGAAGGCAATTCTCCTCGTTTCAATGTGATTTTATTTACAACTTTTTGATTATTGGATTTCATTGGATAGTTCTTTGTTCCTTTTCGAGGTTTATTCATCCTTTAAGCTACGAAAATTTGAATATTAAGAATAATTGTAAATTTAGAATAATATTTTAAGAAAAGTGCAACACTACATTTTTTTAGTCGTATTTAAAATAGAAATAGCTAGCTAGAATGAACCAGACCAAGTACTTGCATACTGATTTAATTAAGAAATGCAAAAACAACAATTCAAAAGCTCAAATGCAAGTTTATGATTTGTATTGTGATGCAATGTTTAAAACCGCATATAATTTTACAAAAGATAAAGCTGTAGCTGAAGATATGATGCAAGAATCGTTTATTAAAGCTTTTCAAAAATTAAATCAATTTAATGAAAGTGTGTCTTTTGGAGCATGGTTAAAAAAAATAGTGGTTAACCAATGTTTGGATTATTTAAAAAGAAGGAAGCTGAAAATTGTGGAAATTAATGAAAACCATTTACAATTAACAGATGAGGACAATTGGCAGGTGCATAGTTCTATTTCAATAGATCAAATTCATTATGCTATTGAACAGTTGTCCGAAAATTATAAAATTACTTTGAAGTTATATTTATTGGAAGGTTACGATCATCAAGAAATTGCTCAGATACTAAATATTAGTGAAGTAGCCTCTAGATCGCAATTATTTAGAGCTAAAAATAAATTGAAAGAATTGCTAAAACAAAAAGATTATGCTTAAAGATATAAAAGATATTTTAAAAGAAAATTCAACTGAAAAGTTAGAATTACCATTAAATCATAGGCAACGTTTTGAAAACAGATTGCAAAAATTAGAGCCTAAAAAAGCAAAAAATTATATTTTTTTAAAAATAGCGGCTTCAATTTTGGTTTTAATAAGTGTGGGATATTTTTTAATACAAAATAATAGTATTGAGACCGCTATTCCTGATGAGAAAATTGATTTGGCCACCATTTCCCCTGAATTAAAACAGATTGAGAATAATTATATAACGGCAATTAACTACGAAATGTTGGGTATTGAAGCAACTGAAGATAATAAGGAAATATTAGATGCTTATTTAGAAAAAGTGGCTTTATTATCAGAAGAATATAATGCGTTAAGTAAAAAATTGATTACTGATGAAATTAATGAAAATACGGTAAATGCCTTAATAAATAATTTACAATTACGCTTGCAGTTACTACTTGAATTGAAAGATAAACTTACAGAATTAAAAACAAATAAAACATTACAAAATGAAACGAATACAATATAAAATAGCACTATTAATCGTATTTATCAGCACTGATCTAATCGCTCAAAACCATCGCAGAACCTATAATGAAGAGTTTAGCACAAACAAAGACGTTGTTATTGAGGTAAATACCAGAAATACAGATGTTCAAATTGAAACATGGAACAAGAACAAAGTAAGTGTTGAGGCCATTATAGAAGTGGAAGGAGTTGAAGATGTACAAGCAGAAAGAACGCTGGACAACTGGAAGTTCAAAGCCGTAGGAAATAAAAGTGAAGTAGAAATCTCTGCAAAATCCAGTGGTGCTTCTAATTATTTATTTTCATCCAATGATAGCGGCAGGGTTATTATTAATGGGCAAGGCCATAATGACTTAGACTATCATTTTGATTTCCCTGAGATTGAGTTGGATAATTTAATAGAGCTTAGTAATGATATTATGGTTTTTCCCGAACCACCAGAAATGCCAAATATCCCTATGGTTGAGTTTCATATTGAAAACACTTTTCCAAAATTTGACTATGAGAAATTTAAAAAGGACAAAGATTATTTAAAAAAATGGCAAAAAGAAATGGAGGAGAATTTAGAGAAAAATAAAATAAAATGGGAGAAGAATACTGAAAAGGTAAAAGAAAACGAGGCGGTCTTAAAAGTTGAACTGGAAAAAATGGCAGAACAGCGTAAAAAACATGCAGAACAGCGTAAAGAATTAATGGAAAAGCAATTGGCACAAAGTAAAGAACATGCTAAGCAAAGGGAAAAACAAATTGTGCTAAGAAAAAAGCATTTAGCAAAACGTAAAGAAGATGTTGATAGAAAACGCAATATTATTTTTAAAGTTTTGGAAGACAGAGAAAAAATAAAAGCAAAAAGAACTATAATTATTAAAGCCCCAAAAGATGCCAAATTTAAAATGAACGTAAAATACGGTACATTAAGTTTTCCTAATTAATATTCTAAAATTATCTAACTCAATATAACCACTAAATTTTCTAAAATTTAGTGGTTTTTTAGTGTAGTGGGATGTCGATAATAAACGAATTTTTATAAACTCAATAAATTTTGAAGGATAGTTTTATTTTTTTCTTTAGGAGATGCTTTAGTATCAGCCGACAAGAAAAAAATGAAAATAGACTCAAAAGAATTCGTTTTAATTTTTGTCTATTATCGATATGTCACTATAACAAAATGTTGTTACCTTTATGGCTTCTTAAAGAAGATATTTTATGGAGTTGTACAAACAACAAAAAATAAAAGTTTACAATTCACTTTCCAATCAGAAAGAAGATTTTATTCCATTAACAGAAGGTTATATTGGTATGTACGTTTGCGGGCCTACGGTATATAGCAATGTGCATTTGGGCAATGTAAGGACATTTATGTCTTTTGATCTGGTGTACCGTTATTTTAAACATTTAGGCTATAAGGTGCGTTATGTGAGAAACATTACGGATGCTGGGCATCTGGAAAACGATGCAGATGTTGGAGAAGATAGAATTGCCAAAAAAGCACGTTTAGAAGAAATTGAACCCATGGAAGTTGTACAACAATATACAGTTGATTTCCATAATGTATTAAGAAAATTTAATTTACTGCCTCCAAATATTGAACCTACCGCAACGGGACACATTATTGAGCAAATCGAAATCATAAAAAATATTATAGACAAAGGACTGGCGTATGAAGTTAACGGTTCTGTGTATTTTGATGTGTTAAAGTACAATGAGAAAGAACATTACGGTATTTTAAGTGGAAGAAATATAGAAGATGCGATTCACAATACCCGCGTTTTGGATGGACAATCTGAGAAGCGGAACCCGCAAGATTTTGCCTTATGGAAAAAAGCCCAACCCGAACATATTATGCGTTGGCCCTCACCATGGAGCGATGGCTTTCCTGGCTGGCATTTAGAATGTACCGCCATGAGTACCAAATATTTAGGAGAACAGTTTGATATTCATGGAGGTGGAATGGATTTAAAATTCCCACATCACGAATGTGAAATAGCACAAGCTCAGGCACATAATAATTTGACACCTGTTAAATATTGGATGCATGGAAATATGCTCATATTAAATGGCAAAAAAATGGCTAAATCAACAGGTAATTTTATTCTTCCGGAAGAAATAATTACCGGAAATAATACTATTTTAAGCAAACCTTTTCCTGCCACTATTGCTAGGTTTTTTATGTTGCAAGCTCATTATAGAAGTATTTTAGATTTTTCTAACGATGCTTTAGAAGCATCAGAAAAAGGATATTTTAGATTGATGAATGCGGTTAACCAATTAGATAGTATTGAATCAACTAAAAAATCAACATTAGATATCAAAACTTGGAAGCAAAGTTGTTATGATGCGATGAACGATGATTTTAACAGTCCTATTCTTATTGCTCAATTATTTGATGGTGTTAAGTACATCAATGCTTTGCTTGAGAAAAAAGAGACATTATCATCAACCGATTTGGAAGATTTTAAATCGACTTTTAATACCTTTATTTTTGAAGTATTAGGCTTAGAAAATGTTACATCAGTAGATAATTCAGAAAAATTAAATAAAGTTGTTGATTTATTAATAAGTATGCGTAATGAAGCTAGGGTAAATAAAGACTGGGCGTTATCGGATAAAATTAGAGATCAGTTGGCGGATGCAGGAGTTCAACTAAAAGATGGTAAAGAAGGAACAACTTTTAGCTTATAAATTATCAAAAAAGCACTTACATATCCATTTATATTGTTGGTCAGATTTTACCAGACAGCTATTTCACCCTATACTCCTGCAAGTTGTAGGTTTACGCCAACATGCTCTCATTACACCGTTGAAGCCTTACAAAAACACGGAATTTTTAAAGGGGGCTGGTTATCTATTAAAAGAATTTTCAGCTGTCATCCATGGGGCAGAAGTGGCTATGACCCCGTTCCTGATGTGAAAGAAAAACATTAAGCTAAATTAGACCCATAAAAAAAGGATAAGTCAGTGTTGAGCTTATCCTTTGTCAGTGTTCTAGAATACCTTTCATATTCTATAAGTTAGAAACTATATTGTCTATAATTGGACCATAAAATTCTTTTACTGATTTTTGTGGTTGAAAAGACCGAGTTTCTAAAGGTTTCGGTTGTTTTAAGTATAGTATTCATAATTTAAAGTTTTATAGGTTAGTTGTTTTGTTCTAATTGTAGCGTCTTTTAGTGTTCCAAACACGACTAGATGCATTTCCTAACGTTAATTTCAATTGATTTTTTAAAGTTCTCATATCTTTTGTTTTTATGATTAATTGTTGATTTTTTTGCTTAGTTGTAACGTCTTTTAGTATTCCAAATACAACTAGATGCGTTTCCTAAAGTTAATTTTACTTGATTTTTTAAAGTTCTCATTTTATATGTTTTTTAATTGGTTTATACTTAATAGACGACGGTGTTATAATTTTGTTACAGTACTATGTTATAAATAGTACTGTTTTAAGGAATATTTAACACATCTAAATATAGGTTAGAGTATAATTATTAATTTAATATATTGAAATACAATAAGTTAATTAAATATTTGTAAAAAATTATTCTAGAATGAAATATTGGAAAGACTAATAAAATAAATAAATATTTGTATAAACGGTAGTTCTTTGAAGTTGACTCAGGTAAAAAAATAGGGTATGGGGAAAAATAAATTTTAAAAAAAATCTAAATGAATTCTCTAAATAATTAGCTAGTAATTTCTATATTTTTCAGTAATATTAAAAACATGTTGCAGAATATTTTGTTCTTGCTCGGTATAATCTAAATGTTTTCTGTGCATTACCATTTTAACAACTTCGTTAACTTTATTCATTCTATAAGTTGTAAAACCAGCGGCACCTCCCCAAGAAAACGAGGGAATAAAATTTCTGGGGAAATTGCTTCCATAAATATTAGCACTAACACCTACAACCGTCCCCGTATTAAACATGGTATTGATGCCACATTTGGAATGGTCGCCCATCATTAAACCACAAAATTGTAAACCTGTGTTTTCAAAACGTTCGGTTTCATAATCCCATAATTTAACTTCCGCATAATTGTTTTTTAAGTTAGAGTTGTTGGTATCAGCTCCTAAATTACACCATTCACCAATAACGGCATTGCCCAAATAACCTTCGTGACCTTTACTTGAATAGCCAAAAATTACTACATTATTTACTTCGCCACCAACTTTGCTTAAGGGCCCCAAGGTGGTCGCTCCATAAATTTTTGTCCCCATCTTTAAGACCGTATCATGGCATACAGCCAGTGGCCCTCTAACCATAACACCTTCCATAATAATAGCGTTTTTACCAATATAAATAGGGCCAGTAGAAGCGTTTAATGTGGCATAACTAATATCAACACCTTCTTCAAAGAAAATATTTTCTTTATTGATACAATTTACGGTATCGGGTATGGGTTCGGATTCTCTGCCATCAGTCAGTAATTTAAAATCGTTTTCAATGGCCTTATCGTTTAAAGAGAAAATATCCCAAGTATTTTTTAGTTGTAGTAACTCTTCATCGTAAACTATTTCCGTATATTTTTCAAAATCAACTTCTTCTTGAGTATCGGTAGTATAAAAAGCAACAATTTCATCACTATAATAAATAACCTGATTTTCTTTCAAATCCATTACCATTTCAACCAGTTTTTCAGTGGGTAAAAAAGAAGCGTTCAACATGATGTTAGCTTCCATTTCAACCATCGGATATTTTTTTTCTAAATATTCTTCTGTTAAAGTACTGGTAGTAAGACTCAAATATTTTTCCCATTTTTCCCTAATAGTTAAAATACCGATTCTTATATCCGCAACGGGTCTTGTATAGGTAAAAGGCAATAAACTATTGCGAACTGCACCATCATATAATATATAGTTCATCTATTTCAATTATTTTGCAATATTAAAACTAATTATTAAATATATTATTGTTACGTTAAAAATAAAATATAAGTTAGTTTTCTTATATTTGAACAGAAACATTTTTCATTTATGCAAATAAAAAAATCACCCGAAGTTTTTGATGTTGTTATAGTAGGATCTGGTGCCGGTGGAGGTATGGCAACTAAGATACTTTCAGAAGCAGGACTTAACATTGCTGTTGTGGAAGCTGGACCACATTACGATCCTGCCGACCCTGAACAAAAAAATCAATTAAAATGGCCTTACGAATCGCCCAGAAGAGGAGCCGGAACTACCAGAGCCTTTGGCGAATTTGATGCTGCTTATGGCGGCTGGGAGATTGATGGTGAGCCTTATACCCGAAAAAACGGTACTGAATTCGAATGGTTTCGTTCTAGAATGTTGGGTGGAAGGACAAATCACTGGGGACGAATATCTTTACGTTTTGGACCACTGGATTTTAAGCGTAGAAGCCATGATGGTTTGGGTGATGATTGGCCAATATCTTATGAGGATGTAAAACCTTATTATGACAAAGTTGATAAACTAATTGGTGTTTTTGGCAGTAAAGAAGGTATTGCAAACGAACCCGACGGTTTCTTTTTACCAGCACCGAAACCCAGATTGCACGAGATGTATTATAAAAAAGGTGCAGAAAAAATGGGTATCCCCGTTATACCTTCACGGTTATCCATTCTTACTAAAAAGATAAACGAAGATAGAGGGGTTTGTTTTTATTGCAATCAATGTGCTAGATCGTGTAGTGTATATGCCGATTTTTCTTCGGGTTCTTGTCTTATTTTCCCCGCTCAAAAATCAGCTGAAAAATCAACAGGGCAAATTACACTGTTTACCGATGCCATGGTAAGAGAAGTGGTTACGGATAACGATGGTAAAGCTAAAGGCGTAATTTACATCAATAAAAAAGACAGAAAAGAATATCAATTGAATGCAAAAGTTGTGGTATTGGCGGCATCTGCCTGTAGTTCTGCTCGAATACTGTTAAACTCAAAAAGTAAAAACCATAAAGATGGTTTGGGCAACAGTAGTGGGTTGATAGGTAAGTATTTACACGATTCCACAGGAGCCGATCGTGTTGGTTTTGTACCAGAATTAATGAACAGAAAAATTTATAACGAAGACGGTGTAGGTAATATGCACTTGTATTCACCTTGGTGGGGTAACGATAAAAAATTAGATTTCCCTAGAGGATATCATATTGAAGTATGGGGTGGACTAGGAATGCCCTCTTACGGATTTGGTTTCAATGCCAACGGACTTAATGAATATATTGGTGGGGAAATTGGCGGTTATGGCAATGCTCTTAGAGATGATGTAAAACGATTTTATGGTTCTATCGTTGGTATGGCCGGTAGGGGAGAGTGTATTGCCAGAGAAGATAATTACTGCGAAATTGACCCAGATGTTGTCGATGAGTGGGGCATACCCGTGTTGCGTTTTAATTACACTTGGTCACAGCACGAAAAATTACAGGCCAAGCACATGGTTGAAACTTTTGATGGCATAATTGAAAATATGGGCGGAAAAGTGATTAGTGGGGAAAGACCTGGAGAAGATAGAGATTATGGTTTGTTAAAACCAGGTCAGATAATCCATGAAGTGGGTACAACGCGTATGGGTAACGATCCTAAAAAATCGGTAACCAATAAATATATGCAGTTGCATGATGTTGATAATGTTTTTGTTGTGGATGGCGGACCGTTTGTCTCACAGGCGGACAAAAATCCTACTTGGACTATTTTAGCATTGTCTTGGAGGACTTGTGATTATATTATAGACGAATTAAAAAAACAAAATATATAGTATGATGAATAGAAGAGATACTATTAAGTCATTATTATTAGGCTCTGTGGCCGTTGGTTTAACAGTACAGGGGTGTGCTCCTAAAGAAGATAATTCTGTAAAAGAACAACCTAAGGCAAACGATGGAAATTTTTATGGACGTACCCCCGAAGAGGCTGCCAGAGATAAACGTTTACAAGAAGAAGTTTTTTTCAACGACCATGAGTTGGAAACTATTGCGGTATTGTGCGACATTATCTTACCAAAAAACGATGAATTTGGTTCAGCTTCAGATGCTAAGGTACCTGATTTTATTGAGTTTATAGTAAAAGATATGCCTTACCATCAAATGCCCATACGTGGTGGCATTATGTGGTTGGACAATTATTGCAATAAAAATTACGATAAAGAATTTAAAAAGTGTTCAAATACTGAACAACTGGCTGTTTGCGATTTAATTGCTTATCCTAAAAAGACCTTACCCGAACATAAACAAGGTGAAAAATTCTTTACTAAAATGAGGAATTTAACCTTAACAGGTTATTTTACTTCTAAAATGGGTATTCAAGATTTAGGGTATAAAGGAAACACACCCAATGTTTGGGATGGTGTTCCCGAAGACGTATTAAAAGCCCATGGTTTTGAATACGATGCAGCATGGTTGGCCAAATGTGTAGATCAATCTAAACGTGGAGATTTGGCTAAATGGGATGATGACGGAAATTTGATTTCGTAACTTGTCAATGGCATTTGGGTTGCAATCTTATCATTACGAGGGACGAGGAATCTCTTTTTTTCCATTTTCCATCAAAATTTTCAAATTAAAAATAATTTTCTGATTGTCCGGAATGTGGCATAATTGATTCGTCACCCTGTCCCGAAAGCTTTCGGGACAGCAGGAGGTTACATGATATTATTACTGATTACGGATATACCATATAATTTTTAATTAACAACAACAATGAAAAATAAACTTCTACTAATTTTATTGGCAATATTTTTATCGTTAACTGGTTTTACCCAAACCACAAACAACTATTCCATATCATTTGAAAATGCAGTACATCACGAAGCAGAAGTAACCGCGGTATTTTCTAATCTAGAAAATAAAGTACTACAATTACGTATGAGCAGAACTTCTCCGGGGAGATATGCAGTACACGAATTTGCTAAAAACGTTTATAATGTTAAGGCTGTGGATGGCAAAGGCAATGAGTTAAACGTTACTCGTAACGATCCGCATCAATGGAATATAGGCAGTCATGACGGTACGGTAAAAGTAACTTACACCTTATTCGGAAATAGAGGAGATGGCACCTATAGTCAAATTGACGAAACACATGCCCATTTGAACATCCCCGCAACTTTTATGTATGCTTTGGATTATGAACATAGACCCATAAATGTCACGTTTAATGTCCGAAAAGATTTAAACTGGAAAGTGGCTACACAATTAAAAAGTTTAGGCAACAACACTTTTTATGCTCTTAACTTAGACTATTTTATGGATAGCCCTACGGAAGTAAGTAATCATTCCGTGAGGAATTTTGAAGTTGCTAATAATGATGGTAAAAAACAAAAAATTAACTTTGTTTTACATCATAACGGAACAGAAGCTGAATTGGACGAATATTTCGAAAAAGTAAAAAAAATTGTATTGGCTCAAAAGGAAGTTTATGGTGAATTACCTGATTTTGATTTTGGTGAATATACTTTTTTGGCATGTTATATCCCGAATGCTTCGGGTGATGGTATGGAACACAGAAATTCCACCATTTTAACCAGTACAAGAAGCTTGGCCAACGGTGGCATGGAAGGAAATATAGGAACGGTTTCTCACGAATTTTTCCATGCGTGGAATGTAGAACGTATTAGGCCTCAATCTTTAGAACCTTTTGATTATACTGAAGCCAATATGTCCGGTGAATTGTGGTTTGCCGAAGGTTTTACCAGTTACTATACCAACTTGATTTTATGCAGAGCAGGACTGATTTCTCCACAGCAATATGTTGAAGGTTTATCGGGTGGGCTTAATTATGTTTGGAATTCCCCTGCAAGGAAGTATTTCAATCCCATTGAAATGAGTTACCAAGCTCCATTTGTAGATGCAGCCAGATCTGTTGATCCTGTAAATAGGGAAAATACATTTATTTCATACTATACTTACGGAAGTGTGCTTGGTTTGGCTCTAGATTTATCGCTACGGAATTTAAATGGAGACAAAAACCTAGACGATTTTATGAAATTGGTATGGAAAACTTATGGTAAAGCTGAAATTCCATATACTGTAAGGGATTTGCAAAATCTATTAAGTGACTATGCTGGTAAAGAATTTGCCTTAAATTTCTTCTCTAAATATATTTTTGACAGCCAAATGCCCGATTATAAAACCTTATTTGCTTCAGTGGGTGTAAATTTTGACCAGTCTAAACAAAACGAATTAGATTTAGGGGTAAGATTAAGTAATTTTAAAGTAAGGTCCAACCCAAGTGAAGGTAGAGCCGCTTTTAAAGCAGGCTTAGCGGATGGCGATGAAATTATATCTGTGGATGATAAACCGATTACTTCAGAAACAAAACAGTCTGCTTATTTTGGGCAATTTGCACCCAACCAAACTGTAAAAGTGATATTTAAACGATTTGGTGAACAAAAGGAAACAATGTTCACTTTTGATACGAATAACGATTACAGTACGCGTTTACTAGAAAACCCAGACAAGAAAGTTAAGGAGAACAGGAAAAGTTGGTTAGGTGTAGAGTAATTATTTAGTCAATAAAAAAACCAATATAAATATCACTATCAATAAAAATACAATAAAAGCATTTTTTATATCGAAGGGTCTATTTTTAATAATATGACTTCGTTTTGTTTCACGATCTATATTTTTTTGGATGACATTCCTTTTTTTTAAGGTAGGTGCTGCCATAATAGTATTTTCTTCTCCATCGTAATAATTTGGATTTTCGGAAAGATTATCCACAATATCTTTACAGGACTTTAAACCTAAATTCGTCTCATCTTTAACATATTTTACGGCTTGTATTTTTTTATTCTTATCAATTAAACGTAGCAATTTTGCTTTATCTAAAACGATGTTATTTATGATAATTTGGTTGTTCATTTAATGTTGTTTTTTATTGAAGTAATATTTTGATTTATGCTCTAAATTAATAAACACCAATAACAGCACTTAGAATATTAACACGCAACTTTGGTTTCTTAAAATAATATTTAGAAACTTTTATCAAACCATTTGTCGGTTCGAGTGATTTTGAGGTACGAAAAATTGTATCGAGAACTAATTAACAGGCTAAAATTCTTATTCTCGATATAAATTTTACTCATTTCAATCGTAAAATCCACTCGAACTGACAGAATTTTATCAAAATGCACAATAGGTAATCTTGCTATTTTGTTATTTTTTTACATTTTATAAGGAAATAGCTTTTCTTAAAAAAACCATTTCAATTGAACTTGTTTTCCTGATTGAGTCTCATATTCCTTTATTCTTGGTGCCAGTAAAGCAGATATACCACCACTAATCATACCCTTATATGGGCTTTCTAAGTTTTTAAATGCAAAATGTAAGATTGTCCAAACTATCAAGAAAATAACCAAAAAAGATAAATACCATAGAATTCTAACTTTTGTTTTTTTATTCATAATTTTCAAATTTTGAGTTCGTTCCACAATGAATTTCAATGTTTTTGTTTGAGATTATTAGAGCTAATTTAGCAAATAAAAACCGAACCTGCCGGCCGGCAGGTAGAAAATCCGTGAGTCTGGATAGCTATCGAGATTCGTAAGTAGACTAGAGCCAAGTAATTAATTATAAAGGCGTTATCAACCGGTTTTAATCCGTTTCTTTTGATTTTAAAAACCCCAAAATTTTACTTACTATAGAATTAAGTTGCACCTCTCTGGTAATATTGGCAGTATTATCGCCCATTTGATGTCCATAATATCCAAATTGCGAATGATTTCCTCCTTTTATTTCATAAAATTCCGCATTCAATGGCAATTTTGATTTGTTTTTCTCAATCTTTTCAGAACTTGCAACCCCATCATTCGATCCATAAATTTTTAGTATATTAACCTCTAAGTTAGAAAGATCAATATCTCTTGGATGGGTTGTTCCGAGTAGTATAAGATTTTTTATAGATTTTGTATTTTCATATACGAATTGTCCAGCCGCTTTACCGCCCTGAGAATGTCCGATTAGCGTATAACTATTTTTATCAGTTAATAAATTCCGTTCTTTTATTAAATTATACCCTTTTGTTGCCATTCGCCAAGGCATACGAACAATTATAGTTTTATAACCATTTTCAGATAGTTTACGACATAACGGCGAATATGCAAATGGGTCAACTAATGCTCCTGGATAGAAAAAGATTGTACTTTTCGAAATAGATTTTGGAACAAAGTAAATGTATTCATCCGAAATATTTATTTCTATATCACGGTCACTTTTTAAAATCGACTTATCAAAACCTTTAGCTTTAAAAGTTGAATACATATAAATAAAGAAGGCAATGCCTATAAATATCCAAACTGCACCAAATATTTTAAAGATTTTTTTCATTTAAGTTTATTGGTTTTTTTAGCTAAGAGTATTTATGTGGTTTAAAACTTAACTTTGCAAGTACACACCAAACTTAAAATCCACGAGGATTTTCGTAAGTTGGCTAAAAGCGAGCATTAAAATATACACGTCTTAAGTTTGCTGAAGTTATTTAATGTCAAATGTCTTTTGGTCTAATGCGTTCATAAAGAAATTAAAATCATTATCTAATTCCTTTATTTCAGGTGCTAAATGATATTTATCTTTCACAAATCTTAACGCTAATAAATATGTAAATCCTTTTAAAAAGCTTTCCATTTTCTGTGAGAATATACCAATTTTAAAGCAAAAGTCAATTGCGTCTTTTTTCTGTTGCTCAGATTTGGTATTCAAATAATGAGTCCAAAAATTGTGTGTGAACGAATTTCGTAAATCTCGATATTTGTCAAATTCAGAATCAATCGACAGTTTTGGATTTAGTTTTAAAAGCCTTAAGGTATTCCCGAGAGTATATTTTTCCAATTTGTCAATATTTGGTGATTTTTTTTCAAATTCTTTTGAAGTGAACCCGAAGAATTCTTTGTCAAACTCAATTAAGTATTCAACTAATTTTTTCGATACGAATTCAACTCTTTGAATAGATGCCATAGCCATTCCAATTCTCATATAGACAACATTTTCATCTATTTCTTTTTTCTTTTCAGTTTTCATTTATTTTTATTGGAAACGATTAGTTTTAATTGTAGCCAAAAATTGTATAAACGCATTGCGTTTATATCATTTACGGGTTTTAAATAATTTTTAATTTAAACTAGGGTTTTCAGGAGCGTTTGCCCACAATTTGTATTCGCCGCCAAATTTCATCAACTGGTCTTTCCAAAAAGATTGGTCAGAAATACCAAAAATATTTTGGTATCGGTTTTCTATAACAATCCATGAAGTAGTGTCAAGCTCATCTTGCAATTGGTCTTTGCTCCAACCAGAATAGCCCAAAAAGAAACGAATATCGTCTTTTTCAAGTTCGTTATTGATTAGTAATTTTTGTACGGCATCAAAATCACCTCCCCAAAAAATACCACCCGCTATTTCTACACTATCTGGAATTAAATGCGGAACGCGGTGTACAAAATATAAATTTTCTTCAGAAACAGGTCCGCCTTTGTATATGGTTAGGTCTGATTCTATTTCGGGCAATAAATCGCCCAAAACATACTTTGAGGGCTTGTTGATAATAAAACCTATAGAACCTTCGTCATTGTGTTCGGATAATAATATTACAGATCTGTTAAACGAAGTGTCATTTAAAATTGAGGGCTCCGCAATTAGTAATTTGCCCTTGGTTAATTCTGTTGGTTCCATAAGTCATTTAATTACCCAACTAATATAGGAATTATTTTTAGAAATATCCTAAACAAAAAAAGCTCTCATTTTTCAATGAGAGCTCTTAAAATTTTTTAAGCTAATTTAAATTAGTTTACTGAATTTTTTAATTCAGCACCTGGCTTAAATTTCACTACGTTTTTAGCAGCAATTTTGATAGTTTTTCCAGTTTGAGGATTTCTTCCGTCTCTAGCAGCTCTTTTAGAAACTGACCAAGATCCAAAACCTACTAAAGAAACTCTTCCACCTTTTTTTAATGTTTTTTCAACATTGGTCATAACAGAGTCCAATGCTTTTTTTGCAGCTGCTTTAGAGATTCCTGCGTCTGCAGCCATAGACTCTACTAATTCTGATTTGTTCATAATTTTTAAATTTAAAATTGATTAATAATTATTTGCTTGTTTAAAGCTGAACAAATATAGATTTTATAAGGCTTAACGCAAGTTTTAACACTTAAAATCTATCTTTTTGTTAATAAAATACATGCAATTGTTAATAACCATGGCTTTTTTAGCCTCTTTTTTCAAGAAAAGTCAATGAATATAGGCGTTCGTGTTAAATATTTGTTAATCTACACCATTCAGCACAATATTAGTAAAACTCGATTTTTTGGGATTCCGTTTTGTGGCTGAAGAACAAAAAATTGTTAGTTGAACTAATCCCGCTATTTGTGCTGAACTTGTTTCAGCATAAGGCGGGATCTGTAATTCACTTCTTCTCAATTTAATTAAGGAATTAAAGCACTAGCTTTTAACGTAAGCTTTTTCACCAATTTTATATCCGTTTAACAAGTCTCCAATTCTCATTTTACGTTTTCCGGGCAATTGTAATTTTTCAATTATAATAAATCCCTTATTCACGGCAACTTTTAATTGCGTTTTATCAGCTATTAATTTTCCAATAGAGTGGTGGTGCTTTTCTTTTTCCTTTTTTACATCATAGATTTTCATTTCTAATGTTTCTTCATCATTATAAAAGTCAGTCCACGCACCAGGGTAAGGATTTAATCCTCTAATCTTATCGTAAATTTCATCTATAGATTTGTTCCAATGAATCTGGCAGGTATCTTTAAAAATTTTTGGAGCATCTTTTAATTGGTTATCTTCCAATAAACGTTGTTGTACAGGTTTTACTTCACCTTTCTCAATTAATTTCACCGTTTCAATAACCAATTTACTGCCTAGTTGCATTAATTTATCATGCAAAGTGCCAGCGGTATCATTTTTGTCAATGGCAATTTCCTCCTTTAATATAATAGCACCAGTATCGATTTTATCATCAATAAAAAAAGTGGTAACACCGGTTTTTGTTTCGCCATTTATAATAACCCAATTTATAGGTGCCGCACCTCTATAATTTGGTAGTAGGGATGCGTGTAAGTTAAATGTGCCAAGTGCTGGCATTTGCCATACTACTTTTGGTAACATTCTAAAAGCAACAACAATCTGTAAATTTGCGTTGAGCTTATTTAATTCAGCTAAAAATAATTCGTCTTTTAAGTTGGTAGGTTGTAAAATATTAAGGTTTTGCTCTAAAGCATATTTTTTTACAGCGGATTGATTTAGTTTTCTGCCTCTACCAGAAGGTCTGTCTGGTGCGGTAATAACACCCACTACGTTATAGTTATGGTCAATCAGGGTTTTTAATACGCCCACTGCAAAATCGGGCGTACCCATAAATACGATTCGTAACTCGGTCATTTTCTTTTTATTTCTAATTTATTTTGCGAATTTATAGTTATTTTATCAGTATCCAATAGGTTTTGTAGTGTCTTTAAAAGGGTTGCGGATGGAACATTTAATTGTGAAGCAATCTCTTTACTAGATAATTGCTCATTAGCTTTCAATAATTCTAAAATTTGGTCGGGTAAATTTTTATAATTTGTTGAATTATTTATCTGTGACAAACAAACATCACAAATTCCGCAATTTTCTTTTAGCTTTTCATCAAAATAACGGAGTAGTAATTTGCTACGGCAAACGGAATCATTGGTTGCATAATTTACTATTGAATTGATTTTTTCTTGTTTTACACCATTATATTGTATAATGTCTTTAGCAATGCTATTGATTGTTCTTTCATCTTCTCTGATAATTAAAAATTGTAGCTGACTTGTACTTTTATTACTTGAATAACTCAACAAACCATCTTTTTCTAATTGAAGCAACAAACTTTTAATTTTTGAGGGCTCCGTTTCTAATTTATTTGCCAATACGGATTCATTGATTTTTATAAAATGATCAAAAATTCCACCATGGGTTCTCAGAATTATTTTGATGAGGTTATTGTTGGTTCTTTCTGCATAATCCAACACTTTATCTGGGGGCATAATAAATTTTAGGGTAGATTGTTTGTTAAACCCCTCACTAAATAATAGAATTTGTTCGCGTTCTAGCAATTTTAATGCATTGTACGTTCTTAAAATATTGGTTTTATAGGTATTACAAAAAGTTGCGAGATCGAATTCAAATATTTGTTCAGGTTTTTCGCCATAGGCGATATAAAAATATTTATTCAAATTTTTATAAATCTCTTTGGCAAAATCGACAGTTACAATCCCTTTTTCAAATTGATTTTTTAGGTTATTGATGTTGTGGTCATTAGCAAAAACAATTGAACTTGCTTTATTACCATCCCTGCCCGCTCGACCCGCTTCTTGCATATAATTTTCTAAACTAAATGGCAAATCAATATGAACAATAAGTTCCACATTATCTTTGTCTATGCCCATTCCAAAAGCATTGGTTGCAACTATTATGGGTTTTTTTTCCTCCATCCAATCCATAAAAGCACGTTGCTTTTCTTCATTTGACAATCCCGCATGGTAGTACGAGCTTTTAAAATTATTTCTGTTTAAATAATTGCTTATATCTTGTACGCGTCGTCTGCTATTTACATAAATAATGGCATTGTTTTTAATTGAACTTAACCGTTTTTTCAGTTCAAAATAGACATCCTCGTGTCGAGATATATTTAAAGAAAGATTTTTACGAACCAAAGATTGCTTGAAAACAGTAGCATTTTGTATTTCAAGATTTTTCATTAAATCATCTAAAACGCGGTTTGTTGCAGTAGCGGTTAGAGCAAGTATTGGGGCTTTAATGTCCAATTCCCTCAAAATGGGAATTTTTAAATACGCGGGTCTAAAATCGTGCCCCCATTCTGATATACAATGTGCTTCATCAACGGCAATCAAATTTATATTTAGTTGTTTTAATTTTTGCTGTATAAATTCCGATTGTAATTTTTCTGGGGATAGATATAAAAATTTAAAATTACCAAACTGTAAGTTGTCAAACGCCTGTATGGCCTGTTCTTGGTTCAAATTTGAAGTAATTGCAATTGCCTTTATCCCTTTTTCCTTTAAATTGTTTACTTGATCGTTCATTAATGCGATCAAAGGCGAAACCACTAAACAAACCCCTTCTTTTAATAAAGCGGGAACTTGATAACAAATTGATTTTCCACCTCCCGTAGGCAATATGGCAACGACATTTTTGCCCTCTAGGATATTGTTGATTATTTGCTCTTGAGAAGCTCTAAATTCAGTATAACCCCAATATTTTTTTAAAATAGTTTTGGCAGTATCCATTAGTTTCTCTCTAATTTTTTAAGGATGTAATCAACTCTAAAATCAACATTACCAATAGGAATTTCTGTGACTTTATAGCCAAGTTCTGAATAAGCACTTTTTAGATGATGATGTAGTTCAATAGCCGAGTCAAAACTCTCATAGCGTTCGTTGTCTGTTTTGTATATTTCTTTCCAAGGAGGCAACAAAAAAATTTTATCATACAGGTACGTTTTACTTTTTTCGAGATAGGTTTTTGGGTATTCGGTAGCAGTATGGTTCATGTATGCATGAATGTCTGGGATTCCCCGGTCAAAGAAGATGATTTCAGCATCTAATTTTAAAGATTCCAGATACTGTTTTTCCCTACCTTCAAGTAACAATTCACTAAATAAAAGAGGGTTTTCCAAAAATAAATATTCAATGCCATTTGCTCTGGCCTGCAACGTAATTTGTCTTGATATTTCTGGAATACAGACAAAATTTCTACGCTCTAATTCGTTTATTAAAGTGGTTTTACCCGTACCAGGGCCGCCAGTTATTACTATTTTATTCGTTTGCGGTTTTAGATTACTTGCCATATAACAAAGAAACTAAATATAATCTGTATTTTTGTCAGCCAAAACATATTTTATCAAAATGGTATTATTATTGTTTTAGAAGTGTTAAAAACAATGAGCAAACAAATTGAATTTTATAAAAAACTAAAACTCAGTCTAGAAGAAACTACTGAATTTCCCACAAAATATATGTTTAAATTTATAATTCCCGCTGATGATAATAAGGTGTTGGAAATAGAAAATATATTTAATCACACAGGTGCGGTAATTGATAAAAAATCTTCAAAAACAGGTAAATACATAAGTTTAACCATTTTAGTTCAAATGGTTGATGCTGATGCGATTATTATGAAATACAAAGAAGTTTCAAAAGTGGAAGGTGTTATTTCTTTGTGATATTTTTAACAGGATTATAGAGAAATATAAAATATTTTTGGGCGTTCTAAAATTACCGGAATATACAACATTTAACTTTTTATGAATTTTAAGAACCTATTGATTTGTCTTTTCTTTGTAAATTATATTTACATTGGTGCACAAACCAAAAAAGATATACTATTTACAGTAGATAACGTACCCGTTTATAAGGATGAATTTGTTAGGGTATTCAATAAAAATAGAGATATAGTTGCCGAGGAAAATAAAAAGTCTATTGAAGAGTATTTAGAGTTATATATTAACTATAAACTAAAACTAAAACAGGCTTATGACCTTAAATATGATACAATTTCTTCTTTTAGAAACGAACTGAATTCATACAGAGAGCAATTAATAGTTCCCTATTTAACCGATAGTAAAATTACGGAAGCCTTAGTACAAGAAGCTTTTGAAAGAAGTAAATTGGAGATTAACGCCAATCATATATTAGTGGGCGTTCCAGCAAAAGCGTCACCTACTGATACATTAAAAGCATATCAAAAAATTATTGAAGCTAGGATGAAAATAGTAAATGGGCAACCGTTTGCAGCAATAGCAAAAGAATACTCCAATGATCCATCCGCTCAACAAAATGGAGGTAATTTAGGTTATTTTACTGTTTTTGATATGGTTTATGACTTTGAAAATGCCGCTTACGATACTGAGGTTGGGAAAGTTTCAATGCCTTTTAGAACACGTTTTGGTTATCATATTATAAAAGTAAATGATAAAAGAGCAGCAAAAGGAGAGGTTGAAGTAGCACATATAATGATAAAAGAAAACCCAGCAGATTCACTTTACGCTAAAACCAAAATAGAAGATATATATGCTAAAGTAAACCAAGGTAGTCCTTTTCATTTTTTAGCCAATTTACATTCAGATGATAAAACTTCGGCGTTGAATGGCGGTGCTTTGCCGAAATTTAATGCCAATAGAATGATAAAACCTTTTTCTGATGTGGCTTTTTCGTTAAAAGAAGTTAACGATATTTCTCAACCTTTTAAAACCAATTACGGTTGGCATATTGTAAAATTATTAAAGAAACATCCCATAACGGATTTAGAAAGTAGAAGGGAAGAATTGGTTGAAAAAATAGAAAAGAACGAACGTTCTAAAAGAGCAGGAAAATCTGTTGTAAAAAAATTAATAAATAGTTATACAATTGATACTGACGATGATTTAAAAAATATATTTTTAAAAAACGATACCGTTCAGCTCAATAAAAACCTAGAAAAATCTATTTTTACAATTAACGGGGAAAAGGCATTGGTTTCTGATTTAGTGGAATTTAGCAAAGGTAAAAACAACAATCAAAAAGAAATCTTCAATAACTTTTTAGAAACAAAAGTGCTTGATTATTTTAAGGCCAATTTGGAAAAAACAGATAAAGATTTTGCCTTTACCATGCAAGAATACAGAGACGGTTTATTGTTATTTGAGCTTTTACAAGATAAGGTTTGGAAAAAAGCAGAAACAGATACAGTAGCTTTAAAAGAATTTTTTAATAAAAACGCCAACAAGTATTATTGGAAGAAAAGAGGGGATATTGTTATGGCTTCTTGCACACAAAAAGATAAGGCCGCAATGGTAAAAAAGATGCTGGAAGAAAATAAAAATATAGATGAAATAAAATCCGCTGTAAATGAAGACCCTATAATTCATGTAATTTTCACCAAAGGAATTTTAGAGGAAAATCATAAAAAACTTCCTAAGGACTTTGTTTTAGATAAAGTTGGTGTCTCTGATATATTTGAAGAAGGTTCCAATAACTTTGCAGTTGTTAAAACCATAAAAATTTTACCGCCCGAACCTATGAAATTTGAAAAAGCACGTGGTATGGTTATCAATGATTTCCAAGAACAATTAGAAAAAGACTGGATTATAGATTTAAAAGAACAATATCCGGTAGAAGTCAATAAAAAGTTGTTAAAGAAGGTGATTAAAGAAAATCAAAATTAATTTGCGTACCCAATTCACATACATATTTTTAATTCTTGTCATTTTCTCTTGTCATCAAAAAGAAGATGAAGGCAAACCAGTAGCCAAAGTTTATGATACTTTTCTTTATGAAAAAGATATCAAAGAAATATTACCTGAAAACATTTCAAAAGAAGACAGTTTAATTTTTATTAAAAATTACATTAATAAATGGGCTAAACAACAATTGTTAGTTCAAAAAGCAAAAATAAATTTACAGGAGGAAAAAGAACAGATAAATACATTGGTCAATCAATATCATCAAGATTTATTGATAAATAAATACAAAGAAGCTGTTGTAAAACAAGATTTGGACACTTTGGTTACAACAGCCGATATAGAAAAATTTTATGAAGAGAACAAAGAGATTTTTAAGTTAAATGAAGCCCTAGTTAAGTTTAGATATATCTATTTTGATAAAGAGATCAATAATGTTAAAGAATTTGTTTCTTTGTTCAGAGAAAACGATTACACATCCGATAAGGAGATTATGAAGCAAGAATTACAGTTAAAATCGCATAATTTAAACGATTCCATTTGGATAAAGTATGACGATGTTTTAAAAAATGCTCCATTTTTAAAAAGTGAAAATAAAAACGATTTTTTACAGAAAAGTAAATTCATCCATAAAGAAGATTCAACAGGCGTTTACCTAGTTAAAATTAAAGATGTATTATTGCGGAACGATACGGCTCCTATGAGTTATGCTTTACCCACAATAAAACAAATGATATTGCACAAACGAAAGCTTCAATTATTAAAGAAAATTGAAGAAACATTGACTGAAGATGCTATTAAAAACAAAGAATTTCAAATATATTAATATGTTAAAAAAATCAATAGTACTATTGTTATTAGTATTTGCATTTACAATGCACGCACAAGATTCCACAAACACCGGAAAAAGAGTAAAATTAGATGGTGTGGCTACCGTGGTGGGTAAAAATATTGTACTCGATTCTGAAATAGCCGCTTATAAACTAGAATTCGAGCAGCAGAGTGAAGGTAAGTTAGAAATTTCCGATTGTGAAATGTTAGAACAGATTATGGAAAGAAAACTATTATCTCACCACGCTGTGGTAGATAGCATATCGGTTACCGAGGCGGAAGTAAATACTAATGTAGAAAGAAAAATAGCCTATTTTTTAGAACAATTAGGCTCGGAAGAAAAAGTATATACCTATTACGGCTTTAGCGATATGGCCGACCTTAGAAAGGAATTTAACGAAGTTGAAAAGGAAGCTTTAATGGTGCAAAAGATGCAACAAAAGCTAACGGAAGAAGTTGATGTTACTCCAGAAGAGGTTAGAAATTATTATAAAAGTTTGGAAGATGAAAACAATCTACCTGAAATTGGTGCCGAAATTGAACTACAACAGATAGTATTATATGCTAAACCTTCTGAAGAAGAAACAGAGAGGGTACTTAATAAACTTAAAGAAATAAAGCAACAGGTTGAAAATGGAGATAACTTCAAAATGAAAACTATATTGTATTCTGAAGATCCTGGGGTAACACAAAATATTGGTTTATATACAATTACCAGAGAAAGCCAGTTTGTAACAGAGTTTAAGGAAGCCGCTTTTAGTTTGGACGAAGGCGAAATGTCAGAACCTTTTAAATCTGATTTTGGATACCATATTCTGCAGGTAGAAAAAATAAAGGGAAAACAACGTGATGCACGACATTTATTAATGCAGCCCGAAGTAACCGAAGAGCAAAAAGCCAAGGTAAAAGATTCTTTGGAAAGTATTAGAACGGATATTTTAAAACTTAAAATTAACTTTAATGAAGCAGTTGAAAAATATTCTGAAGAAAAACTGACCAAGGCTAATAAAGGATTTATTATGAATCCCGAAACAAATGATTCTAAATTTGATTTAACAAGATTAGATCCTACCTTTTATGCACGTGTTAGTACTTTAAAAGAAGGTGAAATCTCAGATGTTTTTTATGATACCAACAGGGAAGGGGAGCAGATGTACAAGATCATCTTAATGAAATCTAAAACCGATGCACATACTGCAGATTTAATTAAGGATTATATAAAAATTCAAACTTTGGCATTGCAAAAAAAGAAAGAAGAAACCATTGCAAAATGGACCAAAGAAAAAATAGGGGATACCTATATTAAAATTAACAAAGATTATAAAGATTGTGATTTTAAAAATAATTGGAAAAAAGAGGTTTCTCAATAAATTACGTGATATTTTCAGGTAGAAATAAGTAATAATTAACTTAAATAATAATGTCTGACGTAGCAGCAGTCGAAAATTTAGTAACAAAGTATAAAGATCTTCAAAAAGAGGTAGGAAAAATAATTATCGGTCAACACGAAGCGATAGACCATGTTTTGCTATCAATTTTGTGCGGTGGGCACTCTTTACTAATTGGCGTTCCCGGTTTGGCTAAAACTTTGTTGGTAAATACTATTTCACGAACTTTGGGTTTGGATTTTAAACGTATTCAGTTTACACCAGATTTAATGCCCTCTGACATTATTGGCAGTGAAATTTTAGATGAAAGCAGGCATTTTAAATTCATAAAAGGACCTATATTTTCTAATATTATTTTGGCTGATGAAATCAACCGAACCCCTCCTAAAACGCAAGCGGCTTTATTAGAAGCCATGCAAGAAAAGTCGGTTACCGTAGCGGGACATCAATATAAATTAGATGCTCCATTTTTTGTATTAGCAACTCAAAACCCGATTGAACAAGAGGGTACCTATCCTTTACCGGAAGCTCAATTAGATAGATTTATGTTTTCTATCTTTTTAGATTATCCCACTTATCAAGAAGAAGTTGATATTGTTAAAAGTACTACCAACGATGAGGTAAAAGAAATAAATTCTATTTTTTCTGCTCAAGAAATTTTAAGTTTACAGCATCTAATAAGACGAATTCCAGTAGCAGATAACGTGGTTGAATACGCAGTAAACTTAGTTTCTAAAACTAGACCTAATTCCGCAAAAGCCGCTCAAATCGTTAATGATTATATTGATTGGGGGGCTGGACCTAGAGCCTCACAAAATTTAATAATTGGAGCAAAAGGTTATGCGGCAATTCATGGAAAATTTTCTCCAGATATTGAAGATGTTCAAGCCGTTGCCGAAGCGATTTTGCGTCATAGAATTGTAAAAAATTATAAAGCTGAGGCCGAAGGAATTACAGAAGAGCGTATAATAAAAGAGTTGTTTTAAATTACTTTCCAATACATTATCTTAAAAGTCCAGAAAACAATAGGGTAATAGAGTTAATGGTGTCAAAAAAAATATATCCTTTTGTTTTTTTGTTATAATTTTCTTGTTGATCTCTTTCGATGAACGATTAATTTTCTTCACGAATATTTGTTTCAAAAATGGGCAAATTAATAAAGACATCTATAATGAACGAAGGGCTAGTTGTCCTAAAAGCATCTTAAAATGCCTCAATTATATACCAAACTTCAGGAAAAGCTATTGTCAATCTTCCAAATTTAGATATTCGGTACTCAATTATCAATAAGCATGAGGATAATACGTATTGTTGATTGAGCCATCTTCGAAAAAATCGATAATAGAATACCCGGGAGGTGTTTCGTGGTACCAACATTTGCCTGCAGAATCTTTATCGCCTTCTCCCCACCAAAATCCGCTCATAGAGCCGTTGCAATAATAATGGACATTATTATAAACAGCTGTATCTAGCAAATGCATGTGACCACTAATACAATGTATGTTTTTATCTTGATGCTGGTAGAATAATTTGGTAATATATTTACTATCGGTATGATTTCCGCCATAAGGAATTGTGGTTACACCCAAAATTGGGTAATGGGTCATCACCATTACTGAAGCACCTTTTGGTAATGTATTCAATTCATTTTCTAGCCATTTGCGTTGCTCTTGGTCTAAAGAACCTGCATTGGCATTATTACTATCTAATATTATAAAATGCCAACCGTTTTTGGTAACACTATAATATCTACTTTGCATTTCCATTCTTTTAATTACATAGTCTTTACCGTACATGGCATCCGTCTTATCGGGAGCCGCCCACCACATATCGTGATTGCCAAGGCAACTGTACATTTCGTATCCTTTAAATTCCTGCTTTAAGTCATCCCAAAGTTTCCATTGTTCTAATACGCTTTCACGAGTAATGTCACTATAATCTGCCGCCATAATCGTGTCTCCTCCGTTAAGAAAAAAGTCAACTTTATGCTCTTTTATTTCAGTCAAGCATTTTTTAAATCGATTTGGGGCATCATTATCGGCTGACATATGAATATCAGTTATATGAGCAACTCGCAGCACCCTTTTTTCATTATTCTTAGCAGTACTATTCTGAGCGGATAACGTTATTGGAGTGAAAGCCGAAACACCAGCAACCAATCCCATTTTCTTTATAAATTGTCTTCTCTTGGTATTGTTAGGTTTAGACATAATTATATTTTTCTTGAAATTATACTAATTATTAATATCAAAAACAGCGAGTACGCCTTTATGATCTGAAGGCCAAATTCCTTTAGGTTCAATGAATTGATCTTCTCCCGGATTTGTTGCAACGCGTTCACTTTTAACAATAGCACCCATAGGGCCAACAATGGTAACATTTTTAAGACTTATATTATTTTCCGGATGGTAATAAATAAAGTCGATCCGATCTCTTTCATCGGCCTCGGCGGCCCAAATTAATTTAGACAGTTCCACATTGGTATTATTGGCAGGCCAAGTAATACCAGGATGTGTAACAGGGTTAGGATATTTTTCACGATAAGAATCTACAAAGCCTTTTTCTTTTAACGTTATGCTGTTGTGCCAAGGAACTACCGTTCCGTTATGGTCAAAAAGATTCTTTGAAACTTCTGTCCAATCCAAATGCGAGGGTTCGTTAAAATCACCTCCCAATAGCACTAAATTTCCTTTGTCTTTTTCTTTTAAAGCGTCATCTACAAATATTGCAATAGCTTCATCACGTTTAGAGTCTATATTTTGTTTTAATATTTTATCTACATCTAAAATTGGTGATGGTAATTTTTCCCAGGTTATTCCATTATAACCTCTTGGTAGATAACATGCATAATGTGTATAATCAAGATGTGCCGCGTACACAGCAATCTGAGTATTTTCATCTAATTTAATAATACACTTTGCTAGAGATGTTGAATTTAATGATGGGTTTGAAACAATTTGGAATTTTGATAGCAATAGTGGTGATTTACCAGAATTATAGGAATAATAAACACTTCCTCTACTTTTTAATTCATCTAAAATACGTTTGCTAAAAATCGTATTATTATAATTTCGTATTTCACTGAGCATTACAATATCCGCATCGGTCTGAACTATTACATCTGCAACAGCCTGAAATCCCCCATCTACGATTGATCCTTCTTGCCAAGTGTTCAGGGACAGCACCTTAATGTCTCCCTTAAAGTCCGGCAGTTTGGTTTCTTCAACCTCTTCAGGTATTTCTTTCTGTGCATTGCTTGAATTGCAGCTTACCAATCCAACCATACATAAAATTAAGATAATTGCTATTCTTTCCATCTGTAACTGTTTATTTTTTTATTCGACTTGATCTTGGCAAAAGGTTTAGACTGACGTGGTAGAATTTATGAATTGCTACAACTATAAGTTTAAAATAAGCAAAGAGAAAATGATTTCCTCTTTGCTTATAGATAAACTAACTCAAATAAACTTTTTATTCCCCTATTGAAAATATACTGGTTGATGTATACCAAAATACCCAGCTTCCTCCACTCTCATAATAAACGTCGATACTGACAGAAATTTCACCAGAGCAAACATCATAAGTACCCTCTCCATTTTGCCTAAATTGATAGACGTATCCACCATTGTCAGTACCCGCGTCAAAATCACTGAACGTAGCTGCACCAGAGGATCCTCCATCAACTGTAGGAGTAAGCGTTATCTCTAAATTAGCATTAGGAAAAGGACCGTAATTTATCAAATTGCCTGTTAATGAAACAACTGACCCATTTACAGTGCCTGTAACTATATGACCACCTGAAGAATTCACAATATTTGATGAATTAAAAATATCAACAGTCTCACTACACTCATTATCTAATATATTTACAATTATTGATTTATTGCTCTGATTAACAATACCTACACCAATGTCAACGTTTGGTAAACTAACGCTTTCTATTGTAATCTCTAGACTTCTATCTTCTTCACTATTCAACAAATCGTCAATAAGTGTGAGATTGAAAGGTTCAGATTTTATTTCACCTGCCTTAAAAATTACTTCTGTGCTATTTACCGAATAATCTGTACCTTCACTAGCATTATTTCCTGTTACTTTTAAGTTAACACTAAAGTCTTCTTCTAAAACACTACCATCGTATCTTAAATATATAGGGTAATCAGACCCGTTTTCAGCGGTATAGGTCTCCGAAACCGTAACTTCTGCATCTATAAATGATACAAACTTATATCTTTCAAAGTCATACAGTTCAACTGAGTTGTTACAGCCTATTGCTAATATGTACAGAAAGAAAAATATTACTAATTTAAAAGTTTTCATTTTTTTAAAATTTTTAATTATTTAAAAACATTACCAGCCCATTATTTGTTTTAATTCTGGATTTAACGCTACCTGATGTGCCGGTATTGGGCGGTAATAATACTTAGGTTCTTCAAAAGTTTGAGGTGTCGTTGAAGTTACCATATAACCAGATGTTCCGTTGCTTAAAAGAAGGCTTGCGGCCGGATCTCCAAATTCTCCAGCTTTATAATATATTAGATCAACTCCTAATGAGTTTGTTTCTTTTGGCACCGGAATGTCATCACTGCTCGGTATAATATGAATATCATCAACCCCATCTCCTGTCATATCATATTTACCTAACCCTGGAAAGTACATTCCTTGAGGTATGGTTTCTAAAATTTTACCTGCATGCCATCTCATTACATCGTCAAACCTAAATCCTTCCGCTGCAAATTCCACTCTTCTTTCTCTTCTAATTTCTAAAATTACGCCTTTATTTGCTCCGCTTACATTAGGATAATTACTCTCTAAAATAGGATCTATATCAGTATTTGCCGCACCCAAATCTAAATTTGGCAAACCTACTCTTTGTCTAAGTTTGTTTACGGTTATGTCTAAATCTTCTTGTGTGAGCGTACCCAACTCGGCTTTAGCTTCGGCATAAATTAGTAAGGCCTCTGCATACCTGTATGCTGCTACATCATCTCCAGCACTTTCTACGGTATTATTAATGCCTTTATGTTGGTGATAACCTGTAAAATTTTTATTTAACTCCTGAACATATGCATTAGTACTTCCTGCCCTGACCCATCCTGGATAAACAAAAGTCTGTGCAAGTCTTGGATCTCTGTCTTCAAACTCCTCAACAAAGGTGAGTGTACTATATCCTGGTTTGTCACTAAAACGTGTTCCATCTTTCATTAAGTAGGTATTCATTAATGCTTTTGAAGGGCTTTGCTCGTAATTACCAAATGCCGTACCCCAACCACTAGTTCTATTTTTTTCAACATCATAAACATTTATCAAAATAACTTCTGAGTTACCTACTAAGTTTTCTGATTGAAACAGCGTTTGATAATCTGTAGTCGGACTACCAGTATTATAAATTTGAAATTCACCTGAATCCATTAATTCTTGAACGGCACTCACAGCTATTTCTAAATATTTATTTGCAGTACCTTCTAGGCCTAATTCAGGATGATATTTTCTAAATGTCCCTTCATACAATGCAATTCTAGCCTCTAGCAACAAGGCTGCCCATTTATGGATATTTCCCAATTCAACATCTTCTTTAATGTTCTCCGAGGCAAAACGGATATCGCTCATAATACTATCAACAACCATTGCCCTTGGGTCTCTCGGTTTGAACAAATCCTCATCATCAGGATTCAACGTTTTTGAATACCATGGTACATCTGAATATCTTTTTACTTTGTCAAAATAAAATTCAGCCCTATAGTACTTCGCTAAACCTTCAAAGTGATTTTTAACATTCTCTTCTACATCAGCTTTTCCAAAATTTTCTAAAAATAAGTTGATACTTCTCAATCTGCTCCAAGACCATCCTGAGGTAATAGTTTCTGCACTTGGAGTACCTACCATTATATTTTTGATTTCAACGGCTCCTGTGGTAGCCATATCATCAGTTCCTTGATCTCCTAAAAAAAGTGATCCTCCGCCGGGAACAGAATGTATTCCGTTAATGTACAATTGCAAGTCAGATTCAGAATTAAAGAAATTCTCTTTAGCAATTTGAGCCTCAGGTGCCGTGTCTAAAAAATCATCATTACAACTTGCAACGAACAGTCCTAAAGTTATTAGTATTATTAATTGTTTATTTTTCATTGTTTTGTTTTTTTAAGTTGTACTTTTTAAAAAGTAATATTCATACCTACGGATAACTTTCGGTGAAATGGATAAGCATAACCTCTGCTACCCGTAGCTTCAGGATCAACAAACTTTTTGATATTTGACCATTCATAGATGTTTTCGCCCGTAACAAAAAATCGCAATTGAGAAACTTTTATTTTCTCTAAAAGTGTTTCTGGCAATGTATAACCCAACGTAATATTTTTAACTCTTAAATATGCTGCACTTTTTAAATATTTAGTTTGAGGGATATCTAACCCTGCACCATAATTTGAATCTGCCAACCAACTCTGTAACACTGGATATTCGGAATCAGTATTAGCATCCGCTAACCCAGCATCAATATATGACTGTGAATGCTGAGCTCTTAGAGCATCGCTATCTGAAGTAGCTCTATAGAAATCAAGTAAATGAGGATACATATTTGCATAAGGTTGTTGGTAGGCTCCCCAAAATAAATAATTTGTCGGATAGTAATCTCTTTTACCAATACCTTGTAAGAAACTACTAAAGTCAAATCCTTTCCATGATGCATTTAAGTTGAAACCTATTTGGTATCTTGGTTGCGTATTTCCTATAAGTTTTAAATCTTTCGGATCTGTGGCAGATTGACCTCTTAAAATCTTACCATCACCGTCTTGATCTACATATTTAGGCCAACCCGGTACAATACTTAAAGCACCCCATGGTACAATTGCAGATTGATCTAATTGATCAATTTCATCTTGTGTTTCAAAGAGGCCATCATTTTCTAAGCCCCAAATTTCACCGATATCTTGACCTTCTCTCCATTGAGAAAATAATTGGCCATCATTATCAAACCTTGTAATTCTTGATTTACTATCAGATAATATTAGAGATGTACCAAAACTAAAAGGACTTCCACCCAACTGTGTACTGTGTTTATAGCCTAAGGTAAGCTCCCAACCTCTAGTTTGCAAATCAGCTGCATTCGCATCTGGAGGATTGGTACCTAAAACACCAGGTAGCTCTTGGCTTTCAGTAAGCATACCTATGGTATTTCTAGTGTAATAATCAAAGGAAAGGTTTAATGCACTATTAAAAAAGCCCATATCTACCCCGAAGTTTGTAGTAACTACTTTTTCCCAGGTATAATTGTCTGGGTTTACTCCCAGCCCAGGAGCATATACTGCTTTCGGGTAATCACCGTCAATTAAATAGCCAGATTGTCCAGTTCCTAATGAGTTTATATAGCCATAATTACCGACATTTTGATTTCCTAACGAACCTCTAGAGGCTCTTAATTTTAAATGGTTCATTACATCAGTAACTGACTCTCCTAAATCTTTACTTACTATCCAAGCAGCTGATAACGAAGGGGAAAAACCATAGCGGTTAGATTTTGGAAATCTTGACGAACCATCATATCTTCCATTTAGTTCCAAAATGTATCTTTCATTGAAAATGTAGTTTAACCTACCGAAAATTCCATTTATAGCCCAATCAGAGTAGAACCAACCTACAGTTTGATCTCCTGTTGCTAAGGCTAAATTAGGTAAATCAGATGAAATTAAATCATCTCTATTGGCTGAAAACCACTCGTACTTATTTACTTCCTTATTATAACCTATCAGACCCGTAAAATTATGTTTATTAAACTCTTTTGTATAGGTGGCATATAAATTTAAGACATTGTAAATATTTTCTCCTATCGCCTCATACGCATAGTCTTCATTAACTTGTTCCCTTATATCATTTGGTCCGTAACCTATTTTATATTTAGTACCATCCCAATGTCTTCTGTCAGTATCTTTTTTGTATGTATGTTCAGCCGTCAATTTTAACGCTCTGTCAAATAAGTATATATTTAATTTATTGGTTGTCTGTATTCCGGTATCATTAATTTCAGTTTTTCCTCCGTCAATCATTCTGGCAGCTGCACGACCTGCATTTGTATTTGCCCAACTTCCATCAGGGTTTTTTACAACGTCAGTAGGCCTTAAATTGTAAACATTCGTAAGACCATAGGTAGGTAAATTCCTTTTTGTTAATGATAAAAAAGTATTGTTTTCAAAATCCATCCACTCATACGGTTCCAGATTAATTTTACTTCGGATAGCGTTACGCTCCCAAACATCTTCCGCTAACCTATTCAATCCATTCTCAACTGTATGGTTTGCAGATAAATAATAACCTATTGATTCTGATTTTTTTGTATCAGGATCTACAATTACTTTCTTTCCGCTCATGGAAACGTTGTGATTTTGAGAAAAAGCAGACTTATTAAAGAAATAATCGTTCCAATTAGTATCACCCATATATTGCCATCTGTCCGGGTTTTGAGGATCTAATCGTACATTTGGCACCGTAGGGTCGTTAGATCTATCTCTTGCCCAAGCATACGTTTCATCTGTATAATTAACATAATCCCATGGTGTGTTATTTGTAGAAATATCCAGTAATCTGGAAAAAATATAAGGATCGGTAATAGGGTCAGGAGTTATGGTTGGTTTACCCCATATTAAAGAATTAGAATATGTAATTTTATTTTTACCACCTTCTTTAGTGGTTACCAATAAAACACCAAAAGCAGCTCTTGCACCATAAATAGCGGCTGAAGAAGCATCTTTTAATACCGATATTGAGGCGATGTCATCTGGATTCATACGGGTTAAGTCTTCCTCAGAAGAGGGTACACCATCAATCAAAACCAATGGACTTCCGCCATTTATAGAAGTATAACCCCTTATATTAATACTTGCTGTACCACCAGGGGCACCATTTGCAAATGTAATATTTAAGTTAGCTACAGTACCTTGAAGTCCCTGCGAGACGTTTGCAGTCGGTCTGTCTTCTAATTTTTTCATGTCAACTACCTCAACTGAACCAGACAAGTTTACCTTTTTCTGCGTACCATAGCCGACTACAACTACTTCTTCCAAAGATTGAGAATCTACTTGTAAAGTAACATTTATAGTAGTTTTATCGCCAACTACAATTTCTTGAGTCTGAAAACTTACGAATGAAAACTTGAGTACCGCTTCCTTTGAAGGGACATCAATAGTATAATTTCCATCAAAATCAGTTTCTACCCCAATGGTAGTTCCTTTGATTAAAACACTGGCTCCAGGTAAAGGCTGATTAGTCTCAGCATCTTTAACGGTACCATTGATTTTAATTGATTGAGCCCATCCTTGGTGAACAAAAAGTATAAGGAGTAAAAAGCTCAATACTTTAAAATTGTTTCTACCTTTTAAAAGGATGTAACCCTTTGTTGCTCTTTTCATAAAAAATAATTAAGGTTGTTTATTAATATTAATTTTAAATTTTACATGATTAACAGTGGCTATTACCTATGATAAATTATATAAGCAAAAATAATTTTCGGCTAAAGTAATAAAATATTTTGATTGAATAATCAATCAATTTTAAAAAAAAGTATTATTTTTGTAAAGTTTATGTTAAATTTGTAATATCTATGGGACGCAAAAGCTTAAAGAATATAAGACAAAAAGAGATTATAGAAGCATTTTATAAAGTAGCTCAAAAGGAGGGTTTGGAAAATGCTTCTTTGGCAAAGGTTGCTAAAGAAATGGGGGTTAATACAAGTTTGGTGTTACATTATTTTAATTCTAAAGATGATTTAATATTTGGACTAATTAATTATATTTTGGAACGTTACCGTCAGATTTACCTATCCGCCAGCTCTATACTAGAAGGAGAATCTCATATTGTACGCTTGGTTGATAATTTATTTTCAAGAGAATGGAACGAGCTTATTGATGATAGTGTTTTTTACAGTTCTTTTGCATTGATTTTTAGAAATGATAAAATTAAAACCGCTTATCGGGAACTTCATGAGAATTTAAGGCTTTTACTAAGTGAAGTTATAGAAGAAGCTAAAAATAATGGGGAAGTTGATATAGAAGATTCTAAAAAAACCGCAGATTTAATATTCATTATAGTTGAAGGGGCCTACTATTATTTGTCTTTATTTGATCTTGATGAAGTTTATATGGAGAAGTTAAACGAATACAAACATACAGCTCTCGACCTACTAAAATTAACAAAAAAACCAGCTTTAAGCTAACTTCACTTAACTCTGCTTCTTACAATTTGTACAATAGCAAAGACACCTATAAACATCCAAACCAAATTTGTAAACAAATTAGGACGGTCTTTTGTACTGTACGCCGAAATTACAAGACATAAACCACCCAACACGTTCATTAATTGATAGGAAATTTTATCAGCTTTCAGTTTCTTAATACTTAAGAGAAAATAAGAAATGATAAATAGTGCAGAGCCTATCCAGCCAATGATTTCGAATATATTCAAAATTTATAGTTTTGTAATTTGCTTGGAAAGATACTCAGAAAATTGAGAAATTGTATGATTTAATAATATTCTTATAAGAATCAATTTTCTAAATAGAGTTTTTACTTATCTTTAAGTCTGTCGATATTGCCAAAGGCAATCTCACTAAACTTCTCACTACGAATAATAAATAATTTTTCATTTGTAATTATATATTCATATACCACTCATCGTCTTAAGAGTTAATAGGTGCAAAATTTGGCTACTTCCCGATACAAAAATTAGCAAAAATATTACCAAGTAAATCCTCATTGGTCACTTTACCAGTAATTTCACCCAAATATTGAAGAGCTTGACGGATGTCAATAGCAATTAAATCAGAACTTATATTGTTGTCAATACCCTTTTGCACATTTTTAATTTCGATTAATGCTTTGTTCAATACTTCAAAATGGCGACTGTTACTAACAATAGTTTGATTGTTACTCAATGCTCCCATATTAGATAAATCAGTTAAGTGATTTTTAAGTTCATTAATTCCTTCATTTTCTTTTGCAGAAATAAATAAGGTATTTTTAATTAACTTTTCAATTTGATTCATTTCCTTTTCTGAAAGTAAATCAGATTTATTGGCCAGAATAAGCATTTTTTTATCTGGAAATTTATTAGAAACTTTTTTAATTTCATTGACTATCATTTGTAATAGTTGAGCACTTTCTAGTTCTGTTTTCTTTCTTATTATAGAAGCATCGAATAAATAAATAATCAATTGTGCCTGGGCTGTTTTTTCAAAGGTTTTTTTAATTCCTATATTTTCGATTTCATCAGTTGTATCTCTAATTCCTGCAGTATCAATAAAACGATACGCCACACCTTCAATTATTAATTCGTCTTCAATAGCATCTCTTGTAGTACCAGCAATAGCACTAACTATAGCTTTTTCTTCATTTAGCAGTGCATTTAAAAGTGTAGATTTTCCAACATTTGGTTCACCGATTATAGCAACAGGTATACCATTCTTTAATACATTGCCGAAAGCAAAAGACTCAATCAATCTTTTTAAAACAGTAGAAATTTTCGTTATTAATTTCTGAAAATCACCTCTGTTGGCAAATTCAACATCTTCTTCAGAAAAATCTAGTTCCAACTCTATTAAAGAAGCAAAATTCAGCAAGTCTTGTCGTAAGCTTTCAATTTCATTAGAAAAACCACCTCGCATTTGCTGCATGGCAATTTGATGTGAGGCTTTAGAATCTGAAGCGATTAAATCAGCAACAGCTTCTGCCTGACTTAAATCTAATTTTCCGTTAAGAAAAGCTCGTAAGGTAAATTCACCTGCATCTGCCATTCTACAACCATTTTGTAAAAATAATTGAATAATTTCCTGTTGTATGTACAGAGAACCATGGCAAGAAATTTCGACAACATCTTCACCAGTATAAGACTGTGGGTTTTTAAATAGCGAAACCAATACTTCATCTATAACACGCTCTCCATCAACAACATGACCCAAGTGGACAGTATGTGTTTTTTGATTAATTAATTTTTTATCGTGGATAGAATTGAAAAACTGATTTACAATTGAAATAGCATTATTACCTGATAATTTTATAACCGAAATAGCTCCGGAACCCGAAGGGGTAGCTAATGCAATAATAGTGTCTTGAGTATTCATATCTTCTACACAAAAGTAGCAAATTCTCTAGTTTTATGGGTGCTTAGTTAGACTATGTTTGTAACATTCTTTTAAAATAATCGTCATATAATTATGAAACACTCCTCTTTTACATCTTCTCGGGAGAGGTCGTAACTTCTTTTTAGAAGTTGCGGGTGAGGCTAAACACTCTAAAAAAAAAACATCATGAAACAAAATAATCAATTATTAGTCATTACACATTTAAGTCAATTATTAGATTTAGTCACACTAGTTGGCGGATTTTTAGTACCTTTATTTATTTGGTTAACAAATAGAGATAAAGTTTATACTATGGACGAGCACGGTAAATCTATTATCAACTTCAGATTGAGCATGATTATTTATATGATAATATGCGTTCCGTTGATACTATTATTTGGATTAGGACTGCTTGGATTCTTGATAATCGGTATTTTTTATTTTATTTTTCCAATTATAAATGCAATAAAAGCAAGTAACGGAGAACGACCAAACTACCCATTTTCCTTAAAAATTGTATAATTAGAAACTATTTTTAAAAATTATTTTTAGTGAATTTTTAACTTATTTTTAATGAAATTAGAATTCTATATCAATTTGAAGAATTCAAATATCTGATATTCAGCATTTTATATAAAAGTTAAAAAACTACCCATTTTCCTTGATTTTTAAAAACACCCAATTACACTATTGACTGGTATTGCTCTAGTACATACATTTGTTTTGTAATATTATGATATTATAAGATATAATAGAATAAGAAATACTACGTTATACTATCATAATACTAAAATTAGGGGAGAAAGGAGAGAAGTGAAACTATTGAATGAAGATTCAAAATCTACAAGTAGCTTTTCTCCTTCTATTAAAACTTAAAAAGGTATTTAAAAATAAAAGCATTACTCTTAGGAGTTCAACTCAGGGGAGAAAGGAGAGAAGTGAAAAGTTAAGTATGAGCTTAACACTACAAGTAACTTTTCTCCTTACTATTTTATAGAGTTTCTATTTCTCACAGATTTTTACTATTGTTATTCTAAATTGTGTATCGGCTTAACCATGAACTTTAGCTGTTTTGCCACTTTTTTTCATCAACTCGGCTTCGAATGCCAATAAATTGTTCCATTTTTTATTTACAATTTTTTTGTCTTGATATTTTCGTGCAAAACCTAAGAATAAGGTATAGTGATTCGCCTCAGAAATCATCAAGTCTTTATAAAAATCTGATAATTCTTGATCTTCCAAATTTTCTGAAAAAACTTTAAAACGCTCGCAACTTCTGGCTTCTATAAGGGCGGCAACCAATAATCGTTGTATCAAGGCCTCAGTTCGGTCCTTTGTTTTTACAAAATAGGATTGTAAATCTTTGGCATAATCATTTCGTTGAGCTCTACCTAAAACCATCCCTCTGGCTTTCATTAAATCATGGACCATTTTAAAATGTTGCATTTCTTCAATGGCAATTTCGCTCATCGCGGATACCAATTCGGTTTCTTCGGAGTAATTTATAATAATGGAGACTGCGTTAGATGCTGCTTTTTGCTCTAAAAAAGCATGATCTGTTAAAATCTGTTGTAAATCGTTTTTTGCAATTTCTGCCCAAGATGTCTCGGTTTCAAATTTGAGTCCTAACATAACTATAAGTCCAATTTAAATTTACTTTTCAGTTTTGCCAATGCTTTATTTTTTTCTAGCAGTTTATTGTATTTCTCCTGAGGTGTATAGACGTATTTTTTCTGATTTTCCTCATTTACTTTTATAACAAAATCTATACTGTAATTGTTTAATTTTTCACGAAAGTGCCGTAACAATTTTGGTTTTGCTTTTAAAAGTTCTGTTTTCATCATTCCGCTAGGCATAGTAAGGTATATCTTATTATCCTTAACTTTAGGGAGGTCGGCATTTAAAATAGCCACTAAATTTTTAACTCCTTTTTTCTCTAATTTTTTGATTTGATTTTGCCATAATTCTAAAAATTGAATTTCAGTAAAATCATCTTTGGGCTTATTGGTGTTATCTTCAACTTCGTCACTTAATTTTTTGGAAGTGCTTTTCTTTTTATGAACACTATTTAAGGAAAGTGCAGATGATCTTCTATTGGTTCTAGTTGTTAAAACAGGTTTTTCAGTAGTCGGTTTTTGTTCTATCCTAGTTTTTTTAATTTCTTTTGATGTAGTTTCAAGAGCTGGGCTTGTAGGTATTTGTTTTTTAACGACTTTCTTTTCTTTTGTTTTAGCGGTACTTATAAAATGTATTGCAGGGATTATGTAGTTTTTACGCTTTTTTTTTTCGTCCGTGTTTGGAAAAGTAATCGATGCCAATTGCATTAAAGTCAATTCAACCAATAAGCGTTGGTTTTTACTACTTTTATATTTTAAATCGCAATCATTGGCTAAATCTATCCCTTTTAATAAAAATGAAACTTCGCACTTTTTACTTTGTTCGTCATATTGTTTTTTGGTAGCATCTCCCACTTCTAGCAACGGAATTGTAACACTATCTTTAGCGACTAGTAGATCTCTAAAATGTGAGGCCAAGCCTGCTATAAAATGGTGTCCTTCAAAACCTTTTGCTAAAATTTCATTAAACGAGATTAATACTTGGGGAATATTATTTTCAAGGATTAGATCTGTAATTTTAAAGTAAGAATCGTAATCTAAAACATTTAGATTTTCTGCAACTGCTTGTCTGGTAATATTGTCATTGGAAAAACTTACCACTCTATCGAAAATAGAAAGAGCATCACGTAAAGCCCCATCTGCCTTTTGGGCTACAATATGTAAAGCATCATCATCAGCTTTTATATTTTCTTCCTTGGCTATTTTATGTAGGTAATCTTTAATGTCAACAACCCCAATTCTTTTAAAATCAAATATTTGACATCTTGATAAGATGGTTGGTATAATTTTGTGCTTTTCTGTAGTTGCCAAAATAAAAATAGCGTGAGCAGGTGGTTCTTCCAAAGTTTTCAAAAAAGCATTAAAAGCCGCTTGTGAAAGCATGTGTACCTCATCAATAATATATACTTTGTACTTTCCTGTTTGTGGTGGAATACGAACCTGATCGGTTAAGTTACGAATGTCATCCACAGAATTATTAGAAGCGGCATCCAGCTCAAAAATATTAAAGGCAAAATCTTCGTCCGGGTCTATTTTATCTACATTTGCCTGATTAATTCTTTTCGCTAAAATTCTGGCACAGGTGGTTTTACCTACACCTCGCGGCCCTGTAAATAATAATGCTTGTGCTAAATGATTGTTTTTTATAGCGTTTTCCAGCGTGTTGGTAATGGCCTTTTGCCCCACAACATCATCAAAAACCTGAGGTCTGTATTTCCGTGCTGATACTATAAAATGTTCCATAAAAACGAGAAAATTCAAATACAAAATTCAAATTCCAATTGAATCTGGAACTCTGAACTCCGAACTCAAAACACTGAACTTGCAAACACAAAGGTATTAATTAGTATATATTTTATCGTATAAATCTTTATATATTTCTTTAATAACGGATCGTTTCATTTTCATGGTGGGTGTTAGGTGTCCGCTGTCAATACTCCAAACGTCAGGTGTAAGCTCAAAACGTTTTATTTGTTCCCATTTGCCAAAACCTTTATTGCATTTATCAACTTCTTTTTTAATACGCTCAATAACCATTTCATTAGTGATTATTTCCGAATTGTTAGTACCAATTTCTTTATGTTTTTTTAAGGACCATTCCGTAATAAATTCAAAGTTTGGTTGTATTAGGGCCGCTGGCATTTTTTCACCTTCACCAACAACCATTACTTGTTCAATGAATTGTGATTCCTTCAATTTGTTCTCTAATAACGTAGGGATAACGTATTTACCACCAGAAGTTTTGAACATTTCTTTTTTACGCCCCGTTATTTTTAAGAAACCATCATTGTCAATTTCTCCTTTGTCTCCTGTATGGAAATAATCTCCAGTCATTACGCTTGCAGTTTTTTCAGGGTCTTTATAATAACCCATCATTACGTTGGAGCCTTTTATCAAAATTTCACCGTCATCTGCAATTTTTACTTCTACATTTCTGATAGGTTTACCAACAGTTCCAATTCTAAACATATTGTCTTTATACATGTTAACAGTAACCACGGGCGACGTTTCAGTAAGTCCATAACCTTCCATTACATACATACCCGCTGAACAAAATATACGTGCCAATTTAGGGTTTAACGCAGCACTCCCAGATACCATAGTATCTAAATTACCGCCTAAGGCTTCTTGCCATTTGCTAAAAATCAGTTTTCGGGCAATTTTTAATTTAAATTCGTACCACCAGCCATTAGCTCCATAAGGTTCGTACTTTTCGCCTAACTCAACAGCCCAATAAAACAAGCTCTTTTTAATTCCAGATAGTTCACCGCCTTTGGCATAGATTTTATCATAAACCTTTTCCAACAATCGAGGTACCACACTCATTAAGTGGGGTTGTATTTCTTTTACGTTATCACCAATTTTATCCAAACTCTCTGCAAAATATATTGAGCATCCATTGTATTGATATAGATAAATCAATAATCTTTCAAAAATATGACAGATGGGTAAAAAGCTAAGCACTCTTGTTTCTCCATCAATTAAAGGCAATCTAGGTTCACTATCAAGGGCATTGCTTACAATATTTTTATGAGATAGCATTACGCCTTTTGGTTTTCCCGTTGTGCCAGAGGTGTAAATTATTGTAGCCAAATCGGTTTCTAAAACCTCGTTTTTTCTTTGTTCTAACTCAGGTTGATTGCTCGTATCTTTACCTAGTTCAAATAATTCTGAATAATGTTTACAACCTTCGATTCGATCATAACAATAAACCTCTTTTAATTTAGTATTCGCTCTAATTTTATTAACTTTTTCCAAAACCTCACTATCAGAAACAAAGCAATAGATAGATTCGCTATGGTTCAGCACATATTCATAATCTTCGGCAGAAATGGTTGGATAAATAGGGATACTTTGAGCACCTGTTTGTAAAATGCCAATATCAGTAATATTCCATTCCGTTCTGTTTGTGGAAGAAATTACAGCGATTTTATCGCCTTTTTTTATGCCCATTTTTAATAAAGCCCTACTTACTGCATTGGCTTTATCAAGATATTCCTTAGTAGATGTTTTTACCCATTTTCCATCATACTTAGTTACTAAAGCAGCATCTAAATTGTATTTCTCCAATTGATAATAAGGAAAATCAAATAATCTGGTAATTTCTATGGGCATATTTTTGTAGTTTGAGTATTGCAAAGTATAAAAATTAACGAGATTATACAAGTGCCTTAGTTTGTTTTGGATTTAAATGTTAAAATTTATGAATAGGCTTTTGCTACTACTAAAATGGATTGATTATCTTTGCAAACCATAAAAAACAATTAAATGAAGATTTCTTACAGTTGGTTACAACAATTTTTAAAGATTGATTTAGATGCTGAAAAAGTTGGTGAATTATTGACCGATTTGGGCTTGGAAGTAGAGGGTATTGAAAAGGTGGAATCCGTTAAGGGAAGCCTAGAAGGAATAATTGTGGGTAAGGTTTTAACTTGTGAAAAGCATCCCAACGCAGATAGATTAAAAATAACTACTGTTGATTTGGGTAATGGAGAGCCATTGCAAATTGTTTGTGGTGCACCCAACGTGGCCGCTGGACAGAAAGTACCCGTAGCAACAGTTGGGACTACATTGTATGATAATGAGGGTAACGGATTCAAAATCAAAAAAGGAAATATTAGAGGAGAGGCAAGTCATGGAATGATTTGTGCCGAAGATGAACTCGGTTTGGGTGATAGCCACGACGGAATTTTAGTGCTCGACAAGAAAACTAAAATAGGCATTCCGGCCGCTGAACTTTTTGAAATTTCTACAGATTATGTTTTTGAAATTGGGTTAACACCGAATCGCTCTGATGCGATGAGCCATTTTGGAGTAGCACGAGATTTAAGAGCAGGTCTATTACATCAAAATATAAATAAGGAATTAATAACCCCTTCTGTAAGTCGCTTTGATGTTGATATACGTTCGCTAAAAATTCAGGTAGAAGTTGCAAATAAAAAGCAAGTTCCACGTTATGCAGGTGTTACTATTTCGGGAATTAAAGTTGAGGATTCTCCAAAATGGATGCAAGATAAATTAAAAGCTATTGGCGTAAATCCAATTAACAATATAGTTGATATAACCAATTATGTATTGCATGAACTGGGTCAACCACTACATGCTTTTGATGCCGCAAAAATTAAAGGCAATAAAATTAAAGTCAAAAATTTACCGAAAGATACAGAGTTTGTAACGTTAGATGGTGAAACACAAAAATTGCATAAAGATGATATTATGATTTGCGATGGCGACTCAAATCCTTTATGTATAGGTGGTGTTTATGGTGGTTTAGATTCTGGTGTTACAGAAAATACAACTGCGATATTTTTAGAAAGTGCTTATTTTGATCAGGTTTCTATTCGTAAGACGGCCAAAAGATTTGGATTAAACACAGATGCTTCCTTTCGTTTTGAACGAGGAATTGATCCCAATATCACAGATTACGCCTTAAAAAGAGCTGCTCTATTAATTGAAGAAATTGCAGGAGGTAAAATTTCTTCTGACTTGGTAGATATTTACCCAAATAAAATTGAAGATCATCAAGTTCGTTTTTCTTTTGATAAAGCTGAAAAATTGATCGGCGAAGAGCTAAAACCAGATACCATTAAGAATATTTTGGCATCGTTAGATATAAAAATCAACAATCAAACTGATTCTGGTTTGGGATTGACCATTCCAGCATATCGTACAGATGTTACGAGAGAAGCGGACATTATTGAAGAAATTTTAAGGGTTTATGGCTATAATAATATCAAAACCTCACCAAAGTTAAATACTTCAATTTCATATGTTCCAAAACCAGATGCCAATAAATTACAAAATCTAATTGCTGACCAATTGGCTAGTCAAGGATTTTATGAAATGATGGCAAATTCGTTGACAAGTCCTGACTATGAAGACTATTCTGATCAAATCAACAGTAAGCAAAATGTAAAAATGCTAAATCCGTTAAGTACTGATTTGTCCGTAATGAGGCAAACGTTGCTTTTTAGCGGATTGGAAGCTGTGGCTTATAATATCAATAGGAAAAATAGCGACTTAAAATTGTTTGAATTTGGTAATACCTATCATAAATTTGATGGTAAATATGAAGAACAAAAGCATATTTCTATATTGATTTCTGGTAACAGAAACGATAATAATTGGTTGGTTGAAACTAAAAAATCAGATTTCTTTTTTGGTAAAGGAATCGTTCAAAGTGTTTTGGAACGTGTTGGTATCAACTCATATAAATCAGGACCAATTGAAAATGCTTTATTTTCTGAAGGTATTTCGTTGCAAGTTGGCAAAAAAACACTGGTTGATTTTGGAGTAGTGAAGTCAAACATTACCAAACAATTTGGGATTAAGCAAGAAGTACTTTACGCAGATTTTAATTGGGATGCCATGCTTCAATTTATTAAAAATAAAACATTAAAAGTTACGGACTTAACCAAATTTCCGTCGGTAAAAAGGGACTTCTCTTTATTATTGGATAAACAGATAACTTTTAATGAAATTTACCATTTGGCATTTCAAACAGATAAACAACTATTAAAATCGGTCGATTTGTTTGATGTTTACGAGGGTGATAAATTACCTGAAAATAAAAAATCTTATGCCGTAAGTTTTATGTTACAAGATGATAAACAGACGTTGACAGACAAACAAATAGATGGAGTTATGAAAAAATTGCAACAGACGTTTGAAAATAAACTAAAAGCGGAATTAAGAGCTTAATATCCCATCCCTAGCCCTTCCCAAAGGGAAGGGAATTTGTGGTATTTTTTTAGTAGTTAGTTTTATAATTCGTGAATTCGTGTCTATAAATCACTTAACATTTATCCAGTTTTATGTATAAACTCATCCGAAAAGTACTTTTTTTATTCAATCCTGAAAAAGTCCACCATTTTACATTTTCTTTTATAAAAAGTAGCTTTAAACTACCCTTTGTAAAAGCTACCGTTAAAAGTAATTTTAAAGTAGAAGATAAAAAATTAGAACGTGAGTTGTTTGGGCTTACTTTTAAAAATCCCGTTGGTTTGGCCGCTGGAATGGACAAGAATGCATTATTATTTGATGAATTTTCTTATTACGGGTTCGGATTTGTAGAAATAGGAACCGTAACTCCAAAACCACAAGCTGGAAACCCTAAAAAACGGTTATTTCGATTAAAGGAAGATGGTGCAATTATCAACAGAATGGGATTTAACAATGAAGGTGTTGATTCAGCAGTAAAACGCTTAAAAAAGAAGAAAACAGATGTAATTATTGGTGGAAATATTGGTAAAAACAAGGTAACACCCAATGAAAATGCCATTGATGATTATATCATCTGTTTTAATAAATTATTTGACGTTGTAGATTATTTTGTAGTGAATGTAAGCTCACCCAACACGCCTAATTTAAGAGACTTACAAGAAAAAGAACCTTTGACAAAGTTGCTCAATACCTTGCAATTAGAAAACATCAAAAAATCCAAAAGAAAACCTATTTTACTAAAAATTGCTCCCGATTTAACTGATACTCAATTGTTGGATATTATTGATATTGTAAAAACAACGAAAATTGACGGTGTAATCGCTACAAATACCACAATTTCAAGAGATGGTTTACAATCTGAAAACAAAACTGAAGTTGGTGGACTTAGTGGAAAACCTTTAACCAATCGCTCTACAGAAGTTATTCGTTTTTTGGCGGATAAATCTGACAAAGCTTTTCCAATTATTGGTGTTGGTGGCATCCATTCGGCACAGGATGCTCTAGAAAAAATTAAGGCTGGTGCAGATTTGGTTCAAGTTTACACAGGGTTTATCTACGAAGGCCCTAAATTGGTAAAGCAGATTAATCGATTGTTGGCAAAAACATAAATTTACTTTTTTAGCTCCCCTCTTCAGACGAAAGCCTGTGCTGAACTTGATTCAGTAAGGGGAATGAATTCTCTCAATTCGAGAATCATTTTCACTTTGAGGGAGTTTTCTTGAGCGAAGAAAGGGGAGTTTGAAAGCTAGAACTTAGGCTTTCAAACCTTCCGTCTTCCGCAAGCGGAATCCACCTCCCTTCAGATGAAGGGAGGAGCCTTACTATTATTATTTTTTTGAAATTTTCAAAATTCACAATTTCTTATTCATATTTAAAATTACTCTTAATTTCTTTGAGTACGGCTAGCAATTGGTCAAAAACGAGTTTGTTTTCAAACCTAATTACAGTATAGTTTAACTTGTTTAAATAATCAGTTCGTTTAGCATCATATTCTTGAGCGGCTGGGTTGTTATGTGCCTCGCCATCTAGTTCAATTATCAATTTTTGAGAAGCACAATAGAAATCGACAATGTAACTTCCTATACTATGTTGTTTTGTAAATCGTTTTCCGTCTAGTTGTTTGGATTTTAAATGTTTCCAAAGAAATGCTTCTGCAGGCGTTAAATTTGATCTTAGCTTTTTCCTGTAGGCTTTTAGTTCAATTTTTGTATGTACTTTTTTAGCTGTCATTTTATTTTTTTAGCTCCCCTCTTCAGACGAAGAGGGGAATGAATTCGCTCGTTACGAGGTATGATTTTTTTCAAAGATATATAATTTGAGCGAAGAAAGGGGAGTTTGAAAATCCAGAACTATTGGTGTTTATCTCAAACTTGTGTTAATATATTGAGGTTTGGATTTTCAAACCCTCGTCCGACGCCATAGGCTTTTGCCGACGGTGTCCGTCTTCCGCAAACGGAATCCACCTCCCTTCGTCTGAAGGGGGGAGCCGTTCAAATTGGAATTTTTCAAATTGAAAATAGTAACAAGTTGCAAATCAAGTTTGAAAATTTACACTTTCAAAACAGTTAATAAAATTATTTCACCAGTTGTAAAAGTCATTCCCTGAGTGAAGGATTTAGGATGGGCTTTTCTCCTCAACCCACTTCCTAGCATTCACAAAAGCTTCTAACCATGGGGAAACTTCATCTTTTCTTCCCTTGGGATAGTTTGCCCAATTCCATTGAAATGTAGAACGCTCAATATGTGGCATAGTTACCAAATGTCGTCCAGTTTTATCACATAACATGGCAGTATTGTAATCTGAACCATTTGGGTTGTGAGGATATTCTGCATAACCATATTTAGCTACTATGTCATAATTCTCTTCTGGCAGTGGTAAGTTAAATTTTCCTTCGCCATGGCTTATCCAAACCCCTAAAGTACAACCTTCCAAATTTGATAACATTACCGAATTATTCTCTTGGATTTTTACAGAACTAAACGAACTTTCGTGCTTTTGAGAATCGTTATGTAACATTTTTCCGTGAATTTCGTGGTCGGGATTGATAAGTTCCAATTCCATAAATAACTGACAGCCATTACAAATTCCAACGGACAAAGTATCTTCACGTTTAAAAAAATCGTTGATTACTTTATTGGCTTTTTCGTTGTACTTAATAGCCCCTGCCCAACCTTTGGCAGAACCCAACACATCCGAATTGCTAAATCCGCCTACGGCACCTAGAAACTGAATGTCTTCAAGGGTTTCACGACCGGAAATCAAATCCGTCATATGGACATCTTTTACATCAAACCCTGCTAAATACATAGCATTTGCCATTTCGCGTTCGGAATTGCTTCCTTTTTCACGGAGTATGGCGGCTTTAGGCTTCTCAATACTATTTTTCTTCAAAAAATCACTCGAAGTGACATTATCTAGTTTACCAGTAAAATGTTTTGGGAAAACATATTTTAAAGGCTGGTTTTTATAATTATCAAACCGCTCCTTTGCTAGATCATTTGCAGTTTGTTTGTCATCCAACAAATACGAAGTTTTATACCAAACATCTCTTAATTCAGGAATGCTTAAGGTTTGTTTATTGTTGTGATTAAAAATGGTTAGGGTTTCAGAAGAATTGACTTTCCCTATATTAAAAAACTCAATATTGGCATCGGTTAAGGTTTTTTCAACTGAATTATCTGCGGTTTGGAAAACAATTCCCACATTTTCAGAAAATAATAGCTTGGTCGTATCTTTTTCATCAATCTCAGATAAATCAATTTCCGCACCCAAATTAGAATCGGCAAAACACATTTCCAATAATGTAGTTATCAATCCGCCAGAAGCGACATCATGTCCGGCAACAATCTTTTCATTTTTAATTAAATCTTGGATTGTGTTAAAAATAGTTGCGAACCGTTTTGAGTTTTTGATTGTGGGAGCGTTGCTGCCTATTTTATTTAAAATTTGAGCAAAAGAACTGCCGCCTAATTCATGATTATCTTGTGAAAGATTGATATAGTAAATACTACCTTTATTTAGTTGTAAAACAGGTTCAACTACTTTAGTAATATTGTTACAATGAGCTGCTGCTGAAATAATTACCGTCCCAGGAGCAATCACTTCTTCGTTAGGATATTTCTGCTTCATGGACAAAGAATCTTTTCCTGTAGGAACATTGATTCCCAGTCCAATGGCAAAATCTGAAATGGCTTCAACGGCTTCGTATAAACGAGCATCCTCACCTTCGTTTCTACATGGCCACATCCAGTTAGCTGACAACGATACACTTTTTAACCCTTCTTCTAAAGGAGCCCAAATAATATTGGTCAATGCTTCCGCAATGGAATTTCTGCTGCCCGCAACAGGGTCAATCAATCCCGAAATAGGCGAGTGGCCAATACTTGTGGCGATACCTTCTTTGCCTTTAAAATCTAATGCCATTACCGCAACATTGTTAAGCGGTAATTGTAAAGCACCTACACATTGCTGTTTAGCAACCTTACCGCCTACACATCGGTCAACTTTGTTGGTTAGCCAATCTTTGCAAGCAACCGCTTCTAGTTGTAAAACTTGTTTTATATAATCTGTAAACTTTTCGGAATCATAAGTTAAATCATTATATTTACGTTGAACAGTAATATCGTTCATAATTGTTTTTGGAGAGCTACCGAACATGTCAGCCAAGGCTAAGTCCATTGGTTTTTCTTTGGTAGTTTTTGACTCAAAAGTAAAACGATGGTCTCCGGTAACATCACCAACAGTATAAATGGGGGAACGCTCACGCTCTGCTATACGCTGTAAATTTTCCAAATGTTTTTGTCCTATTACCAATCCCATTCTTTCTTGAGATTCATTTCCGATAATTTCTTTTGCAGACAAAGTTGGGTCACCAATAGGAAGTTTATCTAAGTCAATTTTACCGCCGGTATCTTCAACCAATTCTGACAAACAATTAAGATGTCCACCTGCTCCATGATCGTGAATGGAAACGATATGATTTTCATCACTCTCTACCATTCCGCGAATGGCATTAGCCGCTCTTTTTTGCATTTCGGGATTAGATCGTTGTACGGCATTAAGCTCAATGCCACTTTCAAATTCGCCAGTATCTGCTGAAGAAACCGCGGCACCACCCATACCGATTCTATAATTATCACCACCTAGCAATACGATTTTATCGCCCGTTTTTGGTGTGTCTTTTAAGGCTTGTTCCGCTTTTCCATAACCGATGCCGCCCGCTTGCATAATTACTTTGTCGTAGCCCAGTTTTCTATTATGCTCTCCGTGTTCAAAAGTCAATACCGAGCCACAAATTAATGGTTGACCAAATTTATTACCAAAATCAGAAGCACCATTGGATGCTTTTATTAAAATATCTATAGGTGTCTGATACAACCAAGGACGTGCCTGCATGGCTTGTTCCCATGGACGCTCTTCTTCTAAACGAGAATAGGAAGTCATATAGACCGCTGTTCCTGCTAGTGGTAACGAACCTTTTCCACCTGCCAATCTATCACGAATTTCACCACCAGAACCTGTCGCAGCTCCGTTAAAAGGCTCAACAGTTGTTGGAAAATTATGCGTTTCCGCTTTTAATGAAATAACCGAGTTAAAATCTTTTACCTCATAAAAATCAGGTTTGTCAGCAGTTTTTGGTGCAAACTGCTCCACTTTTGGGCCTTTTATAAAAGCAACGTTGTCTTTATATGCCGAAACAATAGAATTAGGATATGTCTCCGATGTTTTTTTAATTAGTTTGAACAGAGAAGTTGGTTTTTCTTTGCCATCAATTTTAAAAGTGCCATTGAATATTTTATGACGGCAATGTTCGCTATTTACTTGTGAGAATCCAAAAACCTCCGAATCCGTTAATTTTCTTCCAGATTCCTTAAATAATTTTGCTGATAAATTTTCGAGATATTCAACTTCATCATCGCTTAAAGAAAGTCCTTCCTGTTCGTTATAAGCGGCAATGTCTTCAATTTCAATTACCTTTTCTGGTTGAATATGAACATCAAAAATTTCTTGATTTAACACCTTGTATTTCTGAAAAAGCATAGGGTCAAAATCAGAAAAATCTTCGTTAACAGTCTCAAATTCCTCAATTCTAATAATACCCTCAATACCCATATTTTGGGTGATTTCAACGGCATTGGTGCTCCAAGGTGTTATCATTGCGGCACGAGGACCAACAAAAAAAGCATCTACAGATGCTTGTTGTAATAAGGTTTTATTGCCAAACAACCAAGTGAGTTTGGTTATAGTTTCACTTGATAAACTGGTTGAGGCCTGCCCGTCCGTTAGGCGGGTTTGTACTGCAAATACTTTGTTTTGTGGCTCTCCAAAAAAATAGATCATTACTTTGATTTTGTGAGCAGTAAAAATACATATTTTGACCTTTATACATAATTAAAAAATGATTAAAAGATGAATTGTTTTTAACATAGTATTGTTAGTATCTAACGGTTATATTTTGTACTCATCATTATAATTAGTTTATTGAAAATAGGTAAATTGCGTCTCCATTAATTTAGTTAGTATAATCATGAAAAAAATAATTTACACTCTCCTCCTAATCATCCCGATCATAGCCTACACTCAAAAGAACCCAGTTAGCTATAACATTAAATACGACAATATTTCCAACGGAAAAAAGAGTGATAGAAAAACAACGATTACCTATCAAAATCAAATTGTATTTTTATCCGAAAGCGACGATAAAATTCAACAATTTACCGATTATAAGACTAATGAAATTGTAAGTACAACAGAATATAATGACAAATTGTTTAAAGAAGTTACTCCGTTTGATAGTCTGCCCAAGCCTATTTTTGAAGACAAGCCGGAAACCATTTTAGGCTATAAATGCAAATACGCAAAGTATTCTTATTTTTCAAATACGATTGAAATGTGGTTTACGGAAAAAGCTACTATAAAAGGTTCGCCAAGTCCTACTTTTTTGCCGAGTAAAAATGCCTTAGTGTTAAAAATAATAATAAATGGAAATCGTATTTTGTTAGCAAGTTCTATCGAGAAAAATAAAAAAGCAGCCCCACGCAAATATCTTGCCGATGAGGCACAAGAGGTTACCACGCCCGAATTTGAAGAAATCAAAATAAATTCTAGGTTTATAAAAGTGCCCATTTTTGATAATGAAATTGTGAATTTTGACCCTTCAATTGAGGTTCCCGATGCTAACAGCTTAGAGATTGATAAAATGTACCGTTTGAGCAAGGGTTCGGTAATTATGAAAAAAATAAAACTCACACCAGAGCTAAAAAACAGCGGTAACATATTTGTAAAATTACAATGCCGTTCCAATGGTGATGCGTATGACAGAACGGGTTCGGTGTTTATAATTCCTGTAGATGAAAACATTTCGGTGATGGACGCTTACCTAAAAGGATTGGATCAATTACCGATTTATACCGATAATACAGGAGAAAAATATCAAGGCATAATTAAAAGTGAAAATTATAAACCACCCGTTGAGATTATGCGATTTTTTACCTCATTTGGTGCAGATTATTTTAATGATAAACGTGTAATAAATAATTACGATTGGGCAGAAGATGTACGTTATAAACAAGAAATCACTCCATTAATTCCAAACAATGTTGATGAAATTTGGGTTGGGGTTTTTATAGGGAATTATGATAAAGGTGGCCATAAGGTAAGCCTTGAGTTAGACTTTTACCCTTCGTTTAGAGTAGATGAAACTAAAACCTCTAAATATATTGAACCTTTATTTTCTACCGTAAATACTTTGGAAATGTCAGGTCAGAATTATGGACGATTGTTCAAAACTGACACACTAACAGTTCATTTTGAAATTCCAAAAAACATTGAAGATTTACAATTGTTGTTTACTACCACAGGCCATGGTGGATGGGGCAGGGGAGATGAGTTTGTTCCTAAAATGAATAAAATTTTTATCGATGGCAAAGAAGTTTTCAAAATCGTTCCATGGCGTACGGATTGTGCTACTTATCGTTTTTCGAATCCTGCCTCAGGTAATTTTGGAAATGGATTATCTTCCAGTGATCTAAGCCGTTCCAATTGGTGTCCGGGAACACCAACACCACCTTATTATATTCCGTTAACAGCGTTAAAACCGGGTAAGCATACTATTCAAGTTGTAATTGACCAAGGAGAAGATGAAGGGAGTAGTTTTAGCCATTGGAGCGTGACGGGCGTATTGACGGGAACTCTTTCTTTGGATGAATAACATAATTTATCAGTTGTTTAAATTTCTACCTAATGCAACGTACATTTTTTGACCTTTTGTCCTCGATATTCCAGCTCAATCATAATCCCAAATAATTCTTTGTTCTTAATACTAATTAATCTATCTTTGCCACGTATTGGTTTTACACTTTTAACTAAGAACTAGAAGTGGAAATTAAAAGGGAATTCTGTTAAAATCAGAAGCTGTTCCCGCAACTGTACGCTTAGTTCCGACGCGTCGGAATGCTTATTGTAAAGACTGCTTACCACTGTCCGCCGACGGCGAGATGGGAAGGTTAACAATAAGACGCAAGCCAGGAGACCTGCCAATTACAAACACATTTTAAAACAAAATTACCTGTTCGGGATAAACAGAAATTATGAGATATTATATCGCCTACATTTTATTTTTATGTACTTTTCTTGGCTATTCGCAAGGAAAAGGAACTGTTTTGGATACGGTTTATCTATTTGCAGAAAAATTGGAAGATAAATCCGTTGGGCAACCTATTATTTCTATTTCTAAGGCACAATTATCAAATTACCGTCCACAACTAACCGAAGTTTTACAATTTGAGACTCCCATTCATTTTAAAGAAAACGGATTTGGAATGGTGTCTTCGGCATCATTTAGAGGTACTACTGCTCAGCAAACTGCTGTGGTTTGGAATGGTATTAACATCAATTCTCCATTTTTAGGACAAACGGATTTCAACCTTATTAATACACAAAATATCTCGGAAGTATTGGTGCGTCCCGGTGGTGGAAGCACACAATTTGGAACAGGAGCCATTGGTGGGGTAGTGTATTTGAATAACAAGTTAGAGGTTTATCAAAAAAACACCCACGAAATCAGTGCTTCTTACGGGAGTTTTAATACTAAAAACCTAAACACAAACCACAGTATCTCAGGTAAAAAAACGAATCTGCAAATCGGTGTAAGCTATTTAGATTCCGATAACGACTATAAATATTTGGATACGGATAATCGTAACGAAAACGGACAGTTTTATAACATCAACGCATCTATAAATGGTATTTATAAACTCAATGCTGCAACTACGTTTAAGGTATATTCCAATTGGTTTTCTGGTGAAAGGCATTTATCAATTTTAGAAACCACGCAAACAAGAAATAAATATACCGATGAGCATTTACGATTGTTAGGTGAATATAAGCACAAATCGGGCAAAAACCAATCAACGGTTAAGGTTGCCTTACTAAACGAAAAGTATAGGTTCTATCCTGAACTTGATACCAGAGAAGGTTCTAATAACGGCAATGGCTGGACATATATTGCCAATTATAATTATAAAGTACAGTTCAAAAAACTGCTGTTAAATATAGGAGGAGAATACAATTTAGCTACCGCAAAAGGAACAAACTATGATAATGTAAAACGAAATTCAGGAAGTGCCAATCTTTATCTAAAGCATCAATTATCAAAAAAGTTTACCTATCAGACCACATTACGAGGGGAATTGAACGAAGATTATGAAAGTCCCGTTTTATTTTCTGTTGGTACCAATTGGCAACCTATTCCTGAATACGCACTTAAAATAGCTATATCCAAAAATTATAGAATCCCCACCTTTAATGATCTGTACTGGCCTGGAGCAGGAAATCTTGATTTGAAAGCGGAATCATCGTTACAGTATGAGCTTTCCAACGAATTAATTTTCGATAATTTAAAATTTATTTTGACTGGTTATTATAATGATATTGACGATTTGATACGCTGGTTACCATACTCAGGCAATTTATGGAGGCCTATGAACACAAATAGTGTTAAAACTTATGGAATAGAAAGCAATGTGAACTACGGTTTTGCTATTAATAACCATCAATTAAAACTCAATGCCCTTTACAGTTATACTATTTCTAAAAATAACGAAACAGGCTATCAGCTAACCTATGTGCCATATCATAAAGCAACTTTCGGAGTGTTCTATAAAATCAAGAATTTTTCTACGAGGATAAACACTATTTATACCGGTGAGGTTTTTACGCATACAAACAACAATCCCGATACGGTACTCAACGATTTTATATTGACCAACCTATCGGCAAATTATACTTTCGGAAAAAAACACAATTGGATTGTAGGTGGTGGTATCAACAATCTATTTAACAGCGATTATAAAACCGTTTCGTACAGGCCGATGCCCGGTATTAACTATCATATTAATTTAACTTTAAAACTATAATAAAAATGAACAAAAAATTTCTAAAAATCAGTGTATTATTTTTAGCTATACTATTTAGCTTCACCTCTTGTGATAATTCAGACGACCCCAAACCAATACCCAAAGGCGATTTTGACAACGGTTATTTTATTAGCAATGAAGGTAATTTTACCAAATCTAATGCTTCTATAACATTTATTGATAACGACCTGATGCAAGAGACCAATGGTGTTTTTGAAAAAGTAAATGATAAACCTCTTGGTGATGTATTTCAGTCCATTGCTTTTGATGGTGATTATGCTTTTTTGGTAGTAAACAATAGTAATAAAATAGAAGTGGTGAACAGATACACCTTTAAAAGCATAACTACCATTACCGAAAACTTAAAACTACCAAGATACGCAGTGGTAGAAAATGGAAAATTATTTGTAACCAATAGTACCGATAAATCGGTATTGGTTTATGACGCCACCAGTTTTGCGTTTGTAACTTCTATAGTAATTGAGAAAACGGTAGAAGAAATAAAAAAGGATAATGGCAACTTGTATATTATGAATGCTTCTTATAGTTCTGGAAATGAAATTACTGTAATAAATGCTAGCAACAATACTGTAATAAAAACGATAACTGTTGGAGACGGCCTTAACTCAATTGAGATAGAAGATGGTGTTTTATATGCCTTGCATAGCACAGGTATAACTAAGGTAAATACAAGCTCAAATGAAGTTATTGGAGAAATCTCATTTGAAGATGGACTCTCTAACGCCAGTAAATTAGAAGTAGAAGATAATTATATCTATTTTATTTCCGGTTCTAAAATTTTTAAATTCAATAAAGATGCAACTTCTTTGGCTAATACCGAGTTTGTAGATACCAAAGCTATAGGTGCTTCTTGGGCCTTTGGTTATGGTTTTGATGTGGTTGATGATAAGTTATTTTACACCAATGCTAACGGCTTTTCAGAAAATTCTGAAGTAACTGTATATGACCTAGATGGTAAACTTTTAAAAACATTTACTGCAGGAATGGGAGCAAACGGTGCTTATGATAATGATTAAAAATTGGTTTATGAGTTTAGATATTTAAAAGGTTTATGGACTCGCAACTAAACTAATAAACAGTTAAACTCATAAACTTTATTTAATTTAGCTTAAATTAAATAAACAGATGAAAGCCGTTTTACGCTCAAAATATGGATCTCCAGAGGTTTTAAGTGTAGGAGAAATTATTAAGCCCATTCCAAAAGACGATGAAGTTTTGGTTAGGGTATATGCCACAACCGTAAATAGGACGGATTGTGGTATTTTAAGAGGCAAACCTTTTTTGATTCGATTTTTTACAGGATTATTTAAACCAAGTTCACAAATTCCAGGGACTGATTTTGCAGGAAAAATAGAATCTGTTGGAAAAAAAGTCACATCATTTAAAATAGGCGACAACGTTTGGGGATTTAATGATGAAGGGCTGTCCTCGCAAGCAGAATATTTAACAATAAGAGAGGACAAAGCTGTAACTTTAATTCCCAAAGGCGTAAGTTACGATGCAATGGTTTCTTGTGGAGAAGGAGCACATTACGCCTATAATTTTATAAACAAAGTAAACCTAACAAAAGACACAAAAGTTTTAGTGAATGGTGCAACTGGGGCTATTGGTTCATCGGCTGTACAATTGCTAAAATATTATGGAGTTTATGTAACTGCCGTTGGTAATACTAAAAATATAGATTTGATAAAATCGCTTGGAGCTGATAAGGTTTTTGACTATCAGAAAGAAGATTTTACAAAAGATGATGAAAAATATCATTTTATTTTTGATGCAGTTGGTAAAAGTAATTTCAGAGAATGTAAACATTTACTATTGCCAAAAGGGGTTTATATATCATCCGAATTAGGTCCAAATGCCGAAAATATATATCTACCGTTAACAACAAAACTTTTTGGAAATAAAAGAGTAATTTTTCCCATCCCTAAAAATTGTAAAAGAAGTGTTTTGTTATTAACCAAACTGATCAAAGAAGATAAATTTAAACCTGTCATTGACAAGAAATATTCAATTGATCAAATTAAAGAAGCCTACACTTATGTTGAAAGTGGCGAAAAAACGGGGAATGTTGTTATTAAATATTAGAAGATGAGTTAAAATTAACACCAACCAAACGCATAAACAACTAAACTGGTAAACCCATAAACTTTTTTCCATACCTTTAGTAAAAATTACTAACCATGCAAAAACAACGTAGAAAATTTATTAAAGATGTGGCACTAGGTACTGCAGCATTAAGTATTCCTTCTTATGGAGCTGCCTTTTCAAACTCAATATTCAAAACTAATGCAACTTTAAATATTGGAGTTATTGGTTGTAATGGTATGGGGTGGTCCAATACCGTTTCCATGCTTAAAATTGAAGGAGTTGAGTTAATTGGTATTTGCGATGTAGATAAAAATGTGATAAAGAAACGAGTAGAAGAAGTCCGAACGAAAGATGAAAAAGCAGCCAAAAAAATTAAAACCTATGGCGACTATAGAGAATTATTAAAAAATAAGAATATTGATGCCGTTATTATTGGTACACCAGATCATTGGCATTGTAAAATGATGGTCGATGCCTGTGCAGCTGGTAAACAAGTTTATGTTGAAAAACCAATTGCCAATACCATTGAAGAATGTAATATTATGATTGCCGCAGCCAATAAATATAAAACTATAGTTCAGGTTGGGCAGTGGCAAAGAAGTGGGCCGCATTATAAAGAGGCAATAGACATAGTAAGGTCAGGCAAATTAGGTAATATCCGTTTGGTAAAAGTGTGGGCATATCAAGGTTGGATGAAACCTGTAGCCATAAAACCAGATCAAGAGGTACCTGATGGAGTTGATTATAATTCGTGGCTTGGACCTGCACCCAATAGACCTTTCAACCCTAATAGATTTCACTTTAATTTTAGGTGGTTTTGGGATTATGCAGGTGGGTTAATGACCGATTGGGGAGTGCATGAAATTGATATTGCCTTGTATGCAATGGGTGCAACCACACCAAAGTCTGTTATGGCAAGTGGAGGTAAGTTGGCTTATCCAGATGATGCTTCTGAAACACCTGATACATTACAAACAATTTTTGAATACGAAGATTTTAATATGCTTTGGGAACACGCTACTGGAATAGACTCTGGGCCATATGGACGTACAGAAGGCATAGCTTTTATTGGGAATAATGCAACATTAATAGTTAACAGAGGTGGTTATGAAGTAATTGTTGAAAAAGCTGCAAAGGATACTATGGAGTTTATTGAGCCAAAGTCGAGAACAAAAGGCATAAGTTATTTGGATTTACATACTCAAAATTTTGTTGAAGCAATTAGAACTAAGAATCCTGACATTTTGAATACACCAATAAAATCTGGTAGCATCGCGGCAATCAATGCACAAATGGGTAACATAGCTTATAAAACAGGAGAAAAACTATTTTGGGACGCTGATAAGAATAGTTTTAAAGATAATGATAAAGCGAACGAATTGATAATAGCATCCTATAATAATGGGTGGGAAAAGCCTACTTTCAGATAGTCCTTATTTTTGAACAATACTTCTTTTATAACCACTACATATACAACAAAATATTCCAAAGCTATAATCCATAGATTCTCTGTGTTATTACTGTTAGCATATGCCAAATAACTAAAAACTATAACAAAACTCCAAACAAGCGGGAATTTATACCTAGTAAAAATTGATAAAAAAAGGAGCGTTGCAATATACCAAGGATGTACCGTAGTAGCAGTAAAATAATAAAAACTCAACACTAATAACATGGCTGTTATCAATTGCACCATGCTTTTATTTTTTCTGACAAAAGTTGCTACTAAAACAAAAAGAATAACAACCAACGGAATAATCTTACCAATGATAGCAATTTCGTTCCAGCCTCTAAAAAGGTAGCCAATTTCTCTGGCTATATAATAAAGGCTAGCATTGAATTCAAAATTCTGAAACCATAAGCCAACGGTTTTGGTATAATTTTGAACGAATTCCATTGAAAAGAAAGGCAAAAACAAGAGCAGGGATGAAATCAGTACAATGCCATAAAAACTGAGCAGTTTTAGAACTCCCGTTTTGTAAGATATGGTATTTTTAGTTGTGAAATATTGATAAAAAAGTGGTAAAAAGATGAGCGGAATTAATTTTGTAGATACAGATAATGCAAAAACCACTGCTGCTGTTTTCCACTTCCCCGAATGTAACAAATGCAAACTCCAAATCAAAAAGAAAATCATAACTCCTTCAAAGTGAAGATTGCCCGTAAGTTCAATAATGATGAAGGGATTTAGGATATACCAAAAGATATTTTTGACAGGTATATTAAGTTTTTTAAGTAATTTTTTTCCAAAATACAAAGAGCCCAAATCTGCGGCTATGATAATAATACGCAATACAATTGCAGAACCTAAGATACTGTTATCTGAAAATAAACCGGCAATTACAAAACACAATTGATTAATAGGAGGGTAGTTTGTAAAATGACCTGCACTTAATGCACCCATGCCATTAAATAATTCTAGTGCTTGTTGAACAGGAAATATTCCTTGGTCAATAAATGACTGTGGCGTATATAGATAAGGATTGTAGCCTTCCAATATCATACGGCCATCCCAGATAAAGCGGTAAAAATCCTGTGATAAATTAGGAATGGAAAATAGAAAAACCAATCTTAAAAGAATAGCCATAATCGTCAGCGTTCTAAAGCTAAGCCTTGAAATTTTGACAAGTTTATAGAAAAATAAAAACAGAGCGGCATATAATATTATAAGCAAAACTATGTCTGTTCTTACCAAAAAATAAGCAAAATAGAAATAGAATAATGCACTTAAAACAAACGATAAAAACACTAGTGCTTGTGGTGATTTTATCTTTAACATTTTAAATTATATTTTTGATGTAACGGAGTTGATAAAAACATAGCCAAAACCTAAAAATAACATTAGGTGAAATGGAAAGAGTCCAAAATCTCCACCTTGATTTCCAACAACAAAGGCACTATACATGCCAAATGCAAAATACAACATTAATAAACCCTCAAAAATGATATTGGCAGAAATATTTTTATTTAAATACTTGTTGCCTTTCCAACTATCTTTAAGCGAATTGATATTGAACTTTGGGGTTCTTATAAAATCGCTTCGTTTGCCGAGGTGACCTTCTAAAACCGCTATTGAATTATGTAAGGAAAAACCCATAACGATTGAAAAAAACAAAAAAAACATACCTGTATATTTAGCAAAATTTTTAAAACCTTTACCATGAATATCTTTATAGACAAACCAGTAACAGATAAAAAAAATAACAGTACTTAAAACAAAAAAGCTCATTACATAAAAATATGCTTTCAAATCCATATATTCGTTTTTAATATACAACATAGGGATGCTTAGCAGAGCAACAATAAAGATATTTAAGAACATAGTACTGTTTAGAAGATGTAAAAGACCATGAATTTTTGTTTTTGTGCTAACAGTTTTACTTTTTATTAAACTAAAGGACATTTTTCTGAAATTTTCCGCACCGCCTTTGTTCCATCTGAATTGCTGAGAACGGGCGGCACTTATAACTACAGGGAGTTCTGCCGGAGTTTCTACGTTTTCAAGATATTTGAATTTCCAATCTTTTAATTGGGCCCGGTAGCTGAGGTCCAGATCTTCGGTTAAGGTATCGCCCTCCCAATTGCCAGCATCAATGATGCATTCTTTTCGCCATATTCCAGCGGTACCATTAAAATTTATAAAATGACCTTTACTATTTCGACCAACCTGTTCTAAGGAAAAATGAGCGTCAAGGGCAAAAGCTTGAACTTTGGTAAGAATGGAATAATTTCTGTTGATGTGTCCCCAACGTGTTTGGACGACACCTATTTTATCATCGTTGAAATAGGGAATCGTTTTTAATATCCAATCTTTTTGAGGAAGAAAATCAGCATCGAAAATAGCTATAAATTCTCCTTTAGCCGTAACTAAACCCTCTTTTAGAGCACCCGATTTGAAGTCCGTTCTGACTTTTCTATGGATATGTTTAATATCAATTCCTCCCTTTTGTAGTTTTTTAATTTTACTAGCAGTTTGCTCAAAAGATTCATCAGTAGAATCATCTAATACTTGAATTTCTAATTTTTCATTGGGATAATCAATATTGGCAATATTGTCCAATAAACGCTCCATCACGTACATTTCGTTGTACACGGGCAGTTGAATTGTTACATAAGGAAGCTCATCTGAAGTTAATAAGTTTGAATCTGCATCTGTTGGATTATTTTTCTTTTTAGAAAGGTAATTAAACAACAGATTTAATTGAGCTAAGGCATAGATAAATATAATTAGCAATGCTAAAGAATAAATGGCAACCGTAATAAAAACAATAATTTTTAAGATCATTATTTGAAACTGTATTTAAAAATCCAACCTAAAATTTTTACACCTGCGATAACAGAACCTTTTAAAGTGCCCGATACTTTTGAAACCCCAATTCTATTTCTATAATTAACGGGAATTTCCACATAGGTAAAGTTCCGTTTTAGTGCTTTCAATTGCATTTCTACCGTCCAGCCATAGGTTTTATCTTCCATGTTCAATTCGAGTAATTTTTCATATTTAATAGCTCTAAAGGGGCCTAGATCGGTAAATTTTGAACCAAAAAAAAGTTTCATCAAAAAAGTGGCCAACCAATTGCCAAAAACTTGCTGTGGCGTCATTGACCCACTTTCTCGTAGTCGTTTTACTCTGGCACCTATTACAAAATCTATATTGTTTTTTATGATCGGGGCGACAATTTTGGTCAATTCTTCCGGGTAATCAGAATAATCACCATCTAGAAAAACAATGACATCTGGTTTGTTAGGTAATTTTTTGATATAATCTATGCCTTTAAGACAGGCGTAACCGTATCCTTTTTTAGTTTCTGATAAAACCGTTGCCCCTGCTTTTTTGGCATTCTCTTCGGTTTTATCTGTCGAATTGTTACTTACTACAATAATTTCATCAACAATACTTGGTATATCATTAATTACATTGGTTATTGGTTCAGCCTCGTTATGGCAAGGAATTATTACTTTTATTAGCGTCATAAAAGGTCTGATAGCTTATTATCTTTTTTGAAGGACTTTAAATCGGTCCATTCGTTGATTTTTTTATCATCTAAATACTTTTCAATTTTCACAATTTTTTCGTTTTTATACCTCAAACAATAACCATTTTTAATATTGTCTTTTAATTGAACTTTAAATGAAATAATTCCTTTAGTATCAAAAAATAGCCACCAATCACATTTTTTACCATTTTTGAAATGACCTTCTTTTTCTTTTAAACCGTTTTCTTTATAAAAGTGCCAGTAGTCTGAGGGCTTTCCTTTGGTGTAATGCCCTTCACTTTTTACAGTACCGTTTTCGTAATATGTTTTCCAATAGTTTACTTTTATTTTATTGTTTAACCAACCTTCGGTTTTTAAATTACCATTATCGTAATAGCTTTTATGATATTGCTTTTGAGCAATTATGGAGCTAGAAAGGCATAGAAAAATAAATAGGATTTTAAGCTTCATTTTTTTTGTTTACCAATGTCATTAAATCAACATTGTTACCTAATAGAATTTCGGTAGGATTAATACGTCCTTTTTCAGGGCCATTTTCTAATTTTAGTACACCACGCGGACAAACCGCTGAGCAAATTCCACAACCCACACAGCTGGACCGTATAATATTTTCTCCCTTTTGAGCGTACGCCCTAACGTCTATTCCTTGTTCGCAATATGTAGAACAATTTCCGCAAGAGATACATTGTCCGCCATTGGTTGTAATTCTAAATCTAGATTTAAAACGTTGCACAAGTCCCAAATAAGCGGCTAACGGACACCCAAAACGACACCAAACGCGATTTCCAAAAATAGGGTAAAATCCTGTGCCAATAACACCAGCAAACCAAGCACCAATTAAAAAGCTATAGGTATCTTTAATCCATTGTGATTTTATACCTAAGAACGATTCGGCTCCAGAGAAATAGCAATATAAGGTTACAACTGTCATTAATAGAGAGAATACCAAAACACCATGAATCAGCCAACGTTCTAATTTCCAAGCTTTCAAGCTTTTGTCGGAGTGTTGTCTGTAGGGGTCTCCCAAGGTTTCAGCTAATCCGCCACAACCACAAACCCAACTACAATACCAACGTTTTCCAAAGAAATATACCATCACTGGAACAATAATTAAAGTGAGTACAATTCCCCAAACCAGAATAAATAAGCCAATGGCACCACTGTTTCTTAAACTCTCTAAATTCCATTCAAAGAAAAAATCGTAGTCTAAAGGAAAAGCATTTTTAAAATCGTACCCCGGCATATTCAGGCTGGTCATAATTTCAGGAATTAAAAATGCAAATACAATTTGAAAGAATAAAACGGAAGTTGTGCGTATGACTTGGTATTTATTATGCCTGTATTTAATATACATACGGACTGCCATAACGAGCATAATTGTACAGTATAAAAAACCATATACAAACCACTGACTGGCTGGTCCGCCGTTTAAAAATTTACTTATGGGATCTAAAATATAAGTCCAGACAACCACATAGTCAGGAAAGAAATACAACAATAAATAGAAGGAAACCAGATATACCAATACTAACCAAGCTATCCAACCACGGTTTGTGCTTGCTTCTAAATAGATACCATTGTTTTTGATGCCTTTGCTACCCAATAGAATAAAATTTGGGAGTATAAAAAGTAGAGCACCTATTATGGCCAGACCGAAAGTTAACCACCACATAAGCCCAGCGTTCTCTTTTACAAAACCCGAGCCTGCTTTTTTAGCAATTTCATAACTTAAGGTATGTGGTTTTCCGTAAATTTTGTACTGAAATTGTTCGCCTTTTTTATCCCAGTTCTTTTCGGTGTCGTACTTTGCTATTAAACCATCATAATAATCGTTTGAGGCTTGATAGGCTTTTCTTACTCGGGTTGAAAATTCAAAAATGTTTAAATCTTCATCGGTAACAACTGCTTTTTTAAGTTCGTCTTTTATAATTGTACTTTTATAATCTTTTGCATCTATAAAAGCTTCAAATTCTGACTCATTTAAATTAAACGATCCTGTAAAAATGCTCGCTGTAAAAATAGCTAGTCCAATCAGGAAAATAACTAATCCTATATTTTTTATTGTTTTCATTGCTATCGGTTAGTTGGCGGTTTGAAAAATGCGTTTCCAGCTTTTCTTTTTAATTTGGATGTTCGTATTGTTTTCTGAATTGAATTTCGAAACAATCTCTTTTTCGTGAAGGTTATAAAATTCCGGATCAAAATTGGCATCCGCTAAATGTTCTAAAACGTAATTTACATCACGGTTTTCCGTTAAAACACGATCAAAATAATCATGACGCATTCTAATTCCGAAAGTATTGATCCCAAAAAATTCATGACTATTTTTATCAAATGCAATCGTAATACATTTCATATCATCTTTATGAATCCAATGGAAATGAGCTTCGTTTTCTTTGGGCTGGGCAAAAACCCAACCATAGGTTTGATATTCAATATCTAAGAACTTGGCTGAATTGAACCAATGTCCAGGTTTGTAGGCCATTTTATTACCACAAATAGTTTGTGCCAGTGTTTCTCCCATCATCCGCCCTGTGTACCAAACTGCTTCAATTGGTCTTCGGTTTGGCATTGGTTCTTGTTGTTCTGCACAATCACCTATGGCATAAACATCTTTTATATTTGTTTCTAAATATTTATTTACCAGAATACCTCTGTTCGTTTCAATTTTTGAGGATTTTATAAATTCTATATTAGGTGAAACACCAGCAGTTAAACCTACAAAATCACAGGTAATTTCTTCTTCTGTTTCAGCAACAACTACGGCATTCGCTTTTCCGTTAGCATCTGATTTTATCTCCTTTAAATTAACGCCTAATCGTAAATCTATATGATGATTCCTGATATGTCTGTTTAACATATTGCTTTCGCCCTCAGGTAAAACACCGTTCCAAAAACTGTTTTCGCGAACTAAAAAAGTTACGGGGATATCTCTGGAATTTAGCATTTCAACGAGTTCAATACCAATAAGTCCGCCACCAACAATTACAGCCCTTTTACAAATTTTATTATTGGGGGCATATTTTTCAACGCCATCTAAATCTTGTTTGCTATATAACCCTTGTACGCCATCTAAGTCTTGACCTGGCCATCCAAACTTATTGGGTTTAGAACCGGTCGCTATAATCAGCTTGTCATATATTAAAGTATCATTATTGGAAAAAATAAGTGTTTTGGCTTCTGTGTTAATTTGCTCAACATATCCTTTTTTTAGTTTAAGCCTGTTTTTTTTCCAAAACCAATCTTCATAGGGTTGGGTATGCTCAAATTTCATATGTCCCATATAAACATACATTAAAGCGGTACGTGAAAAAAAGTAATCGGTTTCAGAAGATACAATTGTAATTTTTTTATCAGACAGTTTTCTGATGTGCCTAGCGGCGGTTATGCCAGAAATGCCGTTGCCGATAATAACTATGTGCTCCATGATAATTATAATTTAGTTCAAAACTAAAATAACTTTTTTTTCAAAAATGTAAGCTACCTAACATTCTATTGACTAAGTAGACTGTATTTTTGATGTTACATTACAAAAACTATGATTCATGAAACATAAAATTAAATTATTACTCGTATTATTTTCTTTTAATTTAGGATTTTCACAAGGTATAGATACTTTTTTTAGCAAAACCGATACCTTTCTTAAAACCTATGTATCCGACGGCAAAGTAGATTACGATGCTATAAAGAAGAATCCTGACAAGTTAAATGAAATTTTAAAAATCGCAAAAGCCATTTCAATTGAAAAGACCGATGCCGACAAATATCAGGCTTTTTGGATAAATGCTTATAATATTTCTGTTATCAAAGGAATTATAGACAATTATCCTATTAAATCACCCTTGGACAAAGCTGGTTTTTTCGATAGAATAAAGCACGAAGTAGGCGGCAAGAAAATTACGCTGAACGATATTGAGCATAAACTACTTAGGGCACAATTTAAAGATCCACGTTTTCACTTTGTACTGGTTTGCGGAGCTGTTGGCTGTCCACCTTTAATCAGTAAAGCGTATATGCCCAATACATTAGATGCCCAGTTAGAGCAACAAACCAAATTGTCCATTAATGGTAGTTTTATAAAAGTAGATACCAAGAAAAAGAAAGTACTGGGATCTGAAATTTTAAAATGGTATAAAGAAGATTTTACCATGGACGGAAAAAAAGAAATAGACTTTCTTAATAAGTATAGAACAGAAAAAATACCAAGTAATTTCAAGTTGGGCTATTTTACCTATAACTGGAAATTAAATAAACAATAAAAGCAAAAAACAACTAAACAAGAAAACAATGAAAAAAATTATCAGTCTGCTAATTCTTTTGATAGTAGTATTTACAAGTAATGCTCAAGAAGACGACGATGCGGTTCAAACAAGTAATATACAAGAATATACACCGTCAAAATTGTTAAGAAAAGGGCAATGGGACATTAAATTTTTTAATAGCATTTACACACAAACAAAATCTACTGACGAAGGCAGTAAGTCCGTTAAAATTGATAGGCAAACCTTTTTTACAAATACTACCGAAATTTATACTGGAGTTAGTGAAAATTCGAGAATAAATGTTGGAGTAATTCTTCAAGTAAGATCCAACACCTTTGGAGGGGCAGGTGCATTAGAAGTATTTAAATTTAAAAATAACACTACCAATGCTAGAAGTGGTTTAACCACCATTGCACCATCTATTAGGGTGCAACCTTTTGCAAATGTGGGCAACTTTTCTTTTACAAGTTCTCTGTATATTCCTGTTTTTAAAGATGAAGGGCTACCTGGTCAATTTAACGACCCACCTTATTTAGATAAGAAAAGTTTTAATTGGGAAACAAAATTCTTTTATGATAATACATTTGGAGCTGGTAAATGGCAAATTTTTACTGAAGCCGATTTTGGATTTAATTTTGGTAAGAAAGGAGAAGATTTAGATTTTAACTCCTCAAATGTTGGGGAGCATTTTGCAAACAATAGCTTGTTTGTACCTTTAAGTGCTTATCTGAGTTATTTTCCGAACTATAAAACTACGGTGTTTGCAAATGCACAACAATCCTTTTTAGTAGATTTAGGAAATAATTTTTCTCAAAATTCTACTGCTTTAGGTTTTGGGGGTAAATATCAGTTGACCAATGCTTTAAATGTTGAGGTTTCTTTCTCTAAAATTGTTAGAGGTTATAGTTTTCAGGGGCTTGGGCAAACCTATAGTTTAGGCTTAAGATGGTTGCTTTAATTTAAAACCTTAAATTTACTATTCTTAATTATGATTTAGATTTAATAATCGTGAAGCGTTTACTTACTACCATAATATTATTCTTACAACTTCTTTTTGGGTGTTCCCAAGAAGAAGTTGGCGTTAATGCCACAACCGAAAAAATAAATGGAATCAGTTTTGTGGCTTCCAAAGATTCCATAAATAGTAGTAATGTAAATCCCGTATTAAATGTAAACAGCAACTATATTACCTTAATGCCTTTTGCATTTATCAGGGATTTGAATATTCCTGAGGTATATTTTTCATCAGACAGACAATGGTACGGCGAAACTTTGATTGGTATAGAACAATATGCCAAACATTTCCCTAGAGACGACATTAAAATCATGATCAAGCCACAATTATGGGTTTGGGGCGGTACTTATACAGGTTTAATTGAAATGCATACAGAAGAAGATTGGAAAATTCTCGAAGATTCTTACCGAGTATATATTTTGGCATTTGCAAATTTGGCTCAAAAACTGGATGCTGAAATTTTCTGTATAGGTACCGAGCTGGAAAAGTTTGTATTAAATAGACCAGAGTATTGGAACGATTTAATAAGTAACATTAAAGAAGTATATAAAGGAAAGTTGACTTATGCGGCAAATTGGGACGAATACAAACGTATTACTTTTTGGAGAGATTTAGATTTTATTGGAATTGATGCCTATTTTCCCTTGAGCGATGTTAAGACGCCATCTGTAAATGAATTGGAAATGGGCTGGAAACCACATAAAGAAGAGATTAAAAATGTGCAATCAACTTTTCAAAAACCAATATTATTTACCGAATTTGGTTACAGAAGTGTTGATTATACAGGAAAAGAGCCGTGGAATTCAAGTCATAAAAACGATGGTGTAAATTTAGAGGGACAAGAAAATGCATTACAGGCATTACATAATCAATTTTGGAAAGAAGATTGGTTTGCCGGAGGATTTTTATGGAAATGGCACACTGATCATCAAAATGCTGGAGGGGAAAATAACCACAGATTTACACCTCAAAACAAACCGGCCGAAACTTTGTTAAAACAATTGTATGGAAAATAGGTTATTTTTAACATGGTTAGTACTTTCTTTGGTATTTGTAAATTCTTGTACCGATAATGAGGTAGAAGATACCTATCAAAATCTACAAGAGTATATCAGTATAAATTCTCAACTAGAATTAGACGAAGTAATTGCCTGTGCCGCAAGCGATGAATTAAATACTGATATTTCTTATATTTTTTATTACCCTGTTCCCGGGGCTAAAGAAATTCAGTATTTTGAGACAGCCAACATTGCTGTAGATAAGGATGATTTTTCACTTTATAAGCCAGCTATCTATAAAAGTGAAGCCATATTTAATGGATATTTAGAGCGTTTTGTAAGAAACAATACTAAAGAAGTTTGGTGCATTGTAACCTATAAAACCGAAGGGAAATTACACAAGTCAAATCCTATTCGATTAAAACACCAAACAAAACCAACGGAGTGGACGGATAATGTTAGTATTGACTTTGTACAAAGTACTATGCCAAAATTTAGTTGGAACGATGGTGCTATAGCAGAAAATGCTATCTATTTTCAAGTAATAACAGATAAAGACAATACATTGTTGTCGGGCACATATACCTATGATAAATGGTTTCAGTATTACAATTTAAGTAATGTGGTTCTGAACATTACTAGAAATACTCCGCCTAATTTAATAATTGATAATTCATATGGTTTTACCTTAATGGGTGTGAGTGAAGATAATTGGGTTAATTTGGTAATTCAAAAACCTTTTATTACAAAGCAATGAAACTGAAGTTGTTAGTTTTTTTAATACTATTTTTAATTTCTTTTGAAGGATTTTCTCAAGAGGGCGAAGTATCTTCAATACAAATAAATGGTGCTAAAAAAACTAAAGTTGGTTATTTAAAAAGGATTTTAGATAGTAAAGTTGGAGAGCCACTTGACAGTACTTTATTAAATGATGATATAAATCGTTTAAAGAGACTGCCTGCACTTTCACATGCTTCATATACAGTTACGCCCAAGGAAAATAATAAATATCAAATCATAATTACTATTGAGGAAAATTTCACTATCATACCGGTAGTAAACTTTTGGACCAACAATAGAAGTTCAATCGCTTATAAATTAGGAGTTTATGATTATAATACGTTTGGTAGGAATATAGGTTTTGGTGGTTTTTACCAAAACAATGGATTTGATACTTATGCAGTGAATTTTAGAGCTCCACAATTGTTTTCCAAAAAACTCGGACTAGCCGTTAACCACCAAAACTGGAAAAGTCAAGAGCCTCTTTATTTTGATGATGATGTTGCAAATTATAAGTATAACAATATATCTTTAGAAATTTTAGGGCTGTACCAATTGAATTCAAAGAATCATTTTGAATTGGGTATTAACATATTTAAAGAAAAATATGATTATTTAAGCGGAGCAACCAATGCTAGTACTCCACTAAACTTAGACCTGAACAAGCTGTTGTACAAATTTATTTATACTTACGATAATTTAAAATATAATTACCAATATCCTGATGGTTTCAAAAGTCAGTTTTACGGCCAACTGGTTAAATCAGAAGAAAAGAACAATGATAATTTTCTTATTGCCTGGAGCGATTTTTTTTATTTTAGAAGAATGGGCACAAAAGGCAATTGGGCAAATAGACTTCGAATGGGTTTATCTACCAATAACGATAGCCCATTTGCACCATTTTCTTTGGACAATAACATAAATTTAAGAGGTGTGGGCATTTTGGTAGATAGAGGAACGGGAAGTATAGTCTTAAATAGTGAATATCGTCATACTTTATTTGAAAAGAATTGGTTTTCCGTTCAAGGAAATGCCTTTATAGATGCAGGATCTTGGAGAAATCCGGGAGGAAAATTAAATGATTTTACCAATGATGAAAATATAAGACTTTTTTCGGGCATTGGATTACGGATAATGCATAAAAGAATTTACAATGCTATTTTAAGAATTGACTATGGCCATAGTTTAAGAAGTGATGGTACCAAAGGATTTGTTTTTGGGGTAGGGCAGTACTTCTAATCTTTTGAACGGCCAATAAAATTATGATATATTTAAATCTTTAAAATTTGGAATAGATACCCACATTAAAAGTGGGTGCTAACGGAGCATTATTAATATTAGACGCTCCAAAAAACGAAAAATTTGCCCCAAATTTATCTTTGGTAAATTCATAATTTGCTTTTACGCCATAGGCATTGTACTGTTGCCTATCCAAATGGGAAAACCATTGCGATTCATCATCAGTAAAAGCAGATTCTTTTGATACTACATTTTTGGTGTCCAAAACCAAGCTTATATGTCCGTTTGGTATTATGTTGTAACCCACTTCCAAACCAGCTTTAAAAAAGTCCGAATAATCATTGGTCATATAGCCATAACCTATGGTTGCAAAATAATACCACTTATTGTAACTGGAACCCGCCGTTATGTACGGAAGCAGAGTAGAGGAATTAAAACCTGTAGATAATTCTTTATTCTCATCAATTTTTATGGAGTTGGCAGAAAACAGAATACCCGAACTTATTTTCCAATTTTTATCCAACAATTTATATTTTAAACCTAAAGAAACATTACCAACACCCGAAATACTTTCTGATTCATTGGGTGTTTTAATATCGGCAATTTTATAAGGAATGATTAACTGTGCTTCCAAATTGTTCGTTATACCGTATTCTGCGTAAAGTTGTAGGGTTATATCGTTAATCTTATCAAAATTTTCTACTCTTTTATTATTAACTTGCACCGCATCATAAGACAATCCGGTAAACCCGAGTTGTAGGTACGTTTTTCCGGAATTTCGTGTCCAAGGACTTTGAGCATTTAAAAATTGGATACCCAAACAAACTAATACTATTGCTATAATTTTTTTCATACGTTTAAATTTTAGTAATTATTTGATAATAAATTAATTATAAAAATGAGAACGTATGCAACCGCTACGCTCTCGCATTAAAAATTTTAGACATTATCTTTTGTGAAAAAATGTCTAAAATTTATTAATGCTCGTTTCATCTTATTTTTTTTAAAAGTTTAACAACACCCCCCACCATCATAGTGGAAAGTAGATTCTGAAATATAAATATTCTCTTTATTTAGAGATTTAAGGGCGTTTGCGGTTTTATCACAAATTGCCAAAGGTTGATTTTTTACCAGCACATGGCCGGCTTCATCATCAAAAAAATCTTCATCACCGTAATAAATTGCTGCCTTGCCCGTGAAAATACAAGGGCCATCACTTGGCATAGAGTCTTTTATTGCGGCTACTTCAATAGATTCAATATAAATCAGCTCATCGGTAGGGTAATTTTTTGGGTCTAGAATCCGATACGGTTTTCTCGCTCTTATTTCAATGGTACCAAAACCTGCATCGGTCAACATTTTCACATATTTTTTTATGGGTAAACTACCACTTAGGCACAGGGCCCTAAGTCGTTCATCGTTGCGAAGCCCTTCATTCATAGGTTGTTCACAAGTTGGGTCGCTCATTACCAATCTTCCATGAGGTTTTAAAACACGATACATTTCTGCAATGGCCTTTTTTAGATCATCTTCTTTAAAAATATTAAATAAGCAGTTTTGTGCAGCAACATCAATGCTGTTGCTTTCTACTGGAAGGTTAAGGGCATCCCCTTTTCTCAAATCAACAAATTCACTTTTAAACCAATCGTTTTGAGCTTCGGCTTCACTAAAGTTTTTTCGAGTGGCTTCTAACATTTCGTCAACTACATCTAAACCGATTACCCCGTCCTTTTGCCTATTGAAATAGGAAAACTGAAGTAATTCCATACCGCCGCCAACACCAACATATAATATTTTAGGGTTATTGGTCAGGTCTCTAAAATGAACTGTACTGCCGCAGCCATAGTTCATTTCTTGCATAATTTTAGGTATTTTAAGCCCGGGCAACTCCCAAATAGGGTTTGTGGTGCAGCACAAACCAATATCGGGCGTTAAAGCCGCCTCTTTATATACGTTATGAGTGGTTTCTAAATAGCTCATTATATGGTTTTTATCAATTCTTTAAATAGAATAATCATGTTAGGTTCAGCCTTGGAAGCCATAGCTATAATTTCGTTAATATCAACGGGTTTAAGGCTCTTAGGGTCGCATTCGTCTGTCAATACCGAAATAGCCGCCACTTTTAAGTCTAAATGGTTGGCAACGATAACTTCGGGTACGGTACTCATCCCCACAGCATCGGCACCAAGTATTTTGAGCATTTTATATTCTGCTTTTGTTTCCAATTGCGGTCCTGTTACACTTGCATAAACTCCTTTGTGGAGTTGTACTTTATTTGTTTTCGCTATTTTTTCAAAAGCCAGATTAATGGTTTTATCATAAGGCATGCTCATATCCGTAAAGCGGGTACCTAATTTTTCAACCCCTTTAAAAGCCAATGGGGAACTGCCCTGTAAATTAATATGATCTTCTATGAGCATTAACTCGCCTTTTTTAAAGTTTATGTTAATTGCCCCAGCAGCATTGGAAATCAATAAAACTTTAATTCCCAGTTTTTCTAGTATACGAACTGGGTAGGTTATTTCTTGTAACGAGTATCCCTCGTACATATGAAAACGGCCCTGCATTACAATTACGGGCTTATTTTCCAACGTGCCGTAAACTAATTTGCCCTTATGGAATTCAACCGTAGAGGTCGGAAAATTGGGAATGTCTTCATAATTTACCTCGTTGATAACCGTAATTTCATTTATCAACTGGCCAAGTCCGGTACCCAAAACAATACCCGTTTCCGCATCTTTGAAACCGATCTTTTTTAAGTAATTTACAGATTCTTTTATCTTATCGATCATTTAATTGTTGAATTTTTTGTTGGAACTTGCTATTGTTTTTGTAAAAATCAGAAGCTAGCAAATCGTCAATGGTATCAATATCATTTAAAGGTTCAAGTAAGCTATATGCTATTTTATCATTATTAAGTTCTTGGCATGTTTCGGTTAATAAGTGAGATTGGCTCCAAGGTTTATCATCAAAAATAGTTTCATGAAGTTTTGACAGCCCCACTAAATAATAACCACCATCTACGGCCGGGCCAAAAACAACTTCATTTGTTTTTAAAGCATCTAACCCTTTTAAAATATGTGTTGAATCTATGTCCGGCAAATCGGAGCCAATTAAAACAATATGATTGTAGCCCTCATTAAAACCGTCTATAAAGGCATTTTTCATCCGCTCTCCCAGATCGATACCTTTTTGCACTTTTTTAGATGTATTATTCCATTTTGTATTTACTATGGTATCAGAAAAGTAAATGCGTTTATCTATAGCTATGTTTTTTGTAGCCGTTTCGGTTATTTTTACCAGTTCATTATAAACATCAAAAGCGGTTTGGTTGCCAATTTCTTTGGCCAACCGTGTTTTTACTTTACCTAACCTAATATTTTTTACAAATATGATGATAAGCTTTTTTGTCATATCTTTCATTTAAACAAACGTATTAGATTTAGGTAACCACTCCCTGACAACTACTTCCTGCACCAGCGGTACAACCGTAGCAATGTTGAGAGATAATTATTTTTCTATTATTGAGCAGCTCCTCGTTATATTCTGAAATGTGCTGCACTTTGCTATCTACTTTTAAGTTCAGCATTTGATTAAAATCACAATCGTATAACCACCCGTCCCAACTTACCGAAATGGTGTTGGTGCACATTACATTTTTTACAGCTTCGGGATTGTAGGCATTTACCAGTTCGTACATATAATCTTCATAATTATCGGTAGCAATCAGATAATCTAAAAACCTACTAATGGGTAAATTGGTAATGGTAAACAGATTATGAAAAGAAATACCAAAATCATCTAACAATGCTTTTTTGAAATCATTTTCCAATGCCATCTGATTACCGGGCAAAAACGCCCCAGAAGGATTATAGACCAAATCTAATCGAAAAGAACTATCTTTAATTCCGTACCCAACATCGTTTAATGATTGCAGGGCTTCAATAGATTTATTAAAAACACCTTTACCTCTTTGTTTATCGGTTTTACCTTTGGTGTAATGAGGTAATGACGAAATAAGATGTACATTGTGCTTTTTGAAAAACTGAGGTAGATCATAGTACTTTTTATTGGCCCTTATAATAGTTAGGTTTGAACGCACTATAAAATCTTTAATACCAATTTTGGCTGCTTCTTCAACAAACCATCTAAAATTAGGATTCATTTCCGGGGCACCACCGGTTAAATCCAACGTATGTGCTTTTGTTTTTTTTATAACCTCTAAACATTGTAACATGGTTTCTTTGGTCATAATTTCTTTTCTGTCGGGTCCGGCATCCACATGGCAATGTGAACACACTTGGTTGCACATATACCCTAAGTTAAGTTGCAAGATTTCCAATGTTTTTGGAACGAGCGGAAATTGATCGGTCTCGTTTATTTTATCGGCGAAAGTGGGTAAATTTCCATTGGCAAAAATACCATTGGACAAGAATTTTAATTGGCGTTTTATATTTGCTAGTTCACTATTTCTAGCTTTAAGTGTTTTCTTTAACATGTAAAGGTGGTTATAAATCTAATTTATTAACTTTATTCATCATTTGAACCCCATGTACCAAAGTAGCTCCACTTTTAATAGCTGCCCCTACATGAATAGCTTCCATCATTTCGCCTTTGGTAATGCCCCGCTCTAAACCATCTTTAGTATAAGCATCAATGCAATATGGACATTGTTCGGTGTGGGCAACTGCTAAGGCTATTAATGATTTCTCTCTAGCAGACAAAGCACCTTCTTCAAAAACTTTTCCGTAATACTCAAAAAACTTATTTCCGAGTTCTTCGTTCCATTCGGTTATGTTACCAAATTTTCTTAAATCAGCGGGATCATAATATGTTTTCGACATAAATTTTATAGTTTCTATTTTAAGCTTATAAACTTAGTACGAAAAACGGAATAAACATTACAATAAAAAAAATCTATTTTTCAGTTTAAGATTTTTTAGGTGCTTGGGCAAACGATTTTTAAAAATAATTTTTTACTATTTGTTTTACGGAATTATAATATGAACTTCCAAATAGATTTAAATGCACTAATAAATAATACAATTGGTAAAGTTTCATACAATTTTCGTAGTGTTTGGTTTTTGGAATAACTTCGTGGTAAGCTTTATAAAAAGCAGGAGGGAAGCCACCAAATTGTTTGGTCATAGCAATATCAACTTCGTTATGCCCATAATAAACGGCAGGGTCAATTAAGTAAGGCTCTCCATCAGTTGCTATCAAATAATTGCCCGACCAGAGATCGCCGTGCAATAATGCAGGTTTTACTTTTCCGAAAAACCTATACAAAGTTTCCATAATTTGTAACTCTTGAGGAATTTCATTATCGCCTAATAAGTTGTTCTTTACTGCCAGTTCAAATTGAGGCAGCAATCTTTCTTTTGCGTAAAATATTATCCAATCCTTATGTTTCTGATTCGATTGAGGGAGGCTTCCAATAAAGTTGTTTGAACCTAAACCAAATTTATCTTGAGATTTAAGATGTAAGCTCGCCAATTGACGACCAAGTTTTTCAAAATCTTTATCCGTTGGTAGTTTTGAGGGAATATATTCTAACAGCAAATATGCAGATGCCTCAAACTTTCCACAATCAATTATTTTTGGGGTTTTTATAGTTTGGGTCTGGGCAATAAAATCCAGACCAACTTGCTCTGCTTTAAACATTGCTAAAGCATCGAAATTGGAATTTATTTTAAGAAAATATTCTTGCTTTTCCGCACTGATTATAAAGGCTTGCGAAATATCGCCACCAGAAGTAGGTGTGTGTTTTAGAAAAGTAATTCCTAATTTATTTGAAAGAAAATTGATAAACGATTCCATTTATCAAATTTAAAAATAACTTAGTGCTTAACGCCGGTATAACCAATAATTTTATCTTTAAAATAAACTTTTCCATAATCAAAAACAGGTCTGACCGGAAAATCTAAATAATAGGTAATTTTTGAGCCGCTGATTTTCATTTTGTCTAAAGATTGTACCGTAGGTTTCTCTTTTCTTTTCTTTTTAATGCCCAATGTATTCGTTTTGTAAGTTTTGGCCTCAAAGTCGGTATAGCCGTCTAATTGATATTTTTCAAAATCTTCATAATTCCTATTATCCGCTTTTGATTTTAAATAAATTTTTCTGTCCGTTCTGTAATAATAGATGGCAACAGGTCTAATTCTCCATTTTTTTTCCTCATCGGTCAATGCAAAAAGATTAAAATCTAGTTCATCTGCTTTACGATGCAATTTTTCAATATTTACTTGAACACTAAGGGTTTGTAATACCTTATCTTCATAGCGATAAGGTTGCGACCATAGTTTTTTATTATGAATGGATTTCCCGATTGAAATGTTATAATCTTCTTTTGGAATACTGTCGGTTTGTGCTGAGACCAATGTAACCGGTAGCATAAAAACTAGCAATATTACAAATGTAAATGTGGATTTTTGTAAGAGCATAATAGGGTATATTTATTGATTTTTCAATAGCTATAACATAAAACGTACCAAGATGAGGTTAATTGTACGGAATTGATAAATAAAGAAATACGATTATAACTTAAATAACAGTGAAATTAAACCATTCTTTCTAAGAGTGCCATATAAAATCCGTCAAAACCTGATTTGGCAGGTGAAACCTTTTTCTCTTTTATTAAATTAAAATTCTCATGAGTTTTTAAAAATGCTTGTACCTGTTTTTCATTTTCCGAGGGTAATATAGAACATGTTGCATACACCATTTTTCCGCCAACTTTTAAGAATTTGGCATAGGTTTCAAGAATTTCCGCTTGTGTTTTTTTAATATTCTCAATAAATTCAGGTTGTAATTTCCATTTTGCATCAGGGTTTCTTTTTAATACACCTAAACCGCTGCAAGGGGCATCTATTAAAACCCTATCCGCTTGGTTATATAATTTTTTAATGACTTTGGTGGTGTCAATGTGACGAGGTTCTATGTTGTGAGCTCCAGCACGTTTTGCCCTGCGTTTTAATTCCTTAAGTTTGTTGGCATAAATATCCAATGCAATGATCTGCCCTTTGTTTTCCATTAAAGCTGCCAAATGCAAGGTTTTTCCTCCTGCTCCTGCACAAGCATCTATAACACGCATACCGGGTTTTACGTCTAAATATTCTGCTACTAATTGTGACGAAGCATCTTGCACTTCAAAAAAGCCTTTTTTAAAGACGTCCGTTCTGAAGACATTTTTGCGTTCTATCAATTTTAAGGCATCAGGATAACCTTCTATAAATTCAGAACCTATTTCTTCTTCCAATAAAATTTTATACAGTTTTTCTTTGGTCGTTTTTAAGGTGTTGGCTCTTAAAACAACACTGGCCTGTTGGTTCAACGCTTTAATTTCTTTGTCCCATTGCTTGCCCAATTCTTTTACCCCTAATTCATCCAACCAATCTGGAATAGATTCACGAATGGCACGATTGTTTTGAAATTCATCAAACTTACCTTTAAAACGTCGCGTAGGAGTGCCTTCAAATTGCTTCCAATCTGGTAACGTAATACCTTTTAATGTGGCCCAAACCGTAAATATTTTCCACAGATTTTCTTGTGTAAAATGGTTTTTTGTTCCTGCAATCTCATTGTATAATCTTTTCCAACGGACGCAATCATAAACCGTTTCTGCTATAAAAGCTCTATCTCTTGATCCCCAACGGGTATCTCTTTTTAAGGTTTTTTCAACCACTTTGTCGGCATATAAACCGTCATTATAAATATAATTAAGCGAGTCAATTACTGCTAATACTAAATTTCTGTGTAAACGCATTTAAGATTTAATTTGAGGATGCAAATGTAACCAATAATACTGTCAATTCGAGCGGAGTCGAGAACTAAAACTTTTCAAAAACGCCCAAACCAAACAAGGCAAAATCATATTTTACAGGATCGTTCGGGTCTAACTGGCGTAAACTGCTATCTAATTCCGCCAAGGCTTTGGCATCATTTTGTTTACGTGATAACAAGCCTAATTTCCTAGCCACATTACCAGAATGCACATCCAAAGGACAGGAAAGACTTGAAGAGGGCAATGTTTGCCAGATTCCGAAATCTACACCGGCGTTATCTTTTCTCACCATCCAACGTAAAAACATATTGATCCGTTTGGCGGCAGAACCTTTTAAGGGGTCGGAAATGTGTTTTTGGGTTCTTGGTAAATGATCGAGTTCAAAAAACATTTTTTTTAATTGGTGAATTGCATTTTGTGTTGAGTTGTTTTGCATATGAGTTGAAAATACAGATTCCAATCCGCCGTGATTGCGGTAAATATGTTGCAGTGCTTTTATAAAGTAGCTAAAATCATTTCCGTTAAAAGTTCTGTGGACAAAATTTTCTAAGGATTTTAAATCTTTCGGATTGTGATTTACAATAAAATCATAAGGACTATTATCTAACAATTCCATCATTTTATGGGCATTGTTAATTATCATTTTTCGGTTTCCCCAAGCAATGGTGGCAGTTAAAAACCCAGAAATTTCAACATCTTCTTTCTTTGAAAAACGATGTGGAATTTGAATCGGGTCAGACTCAATAAATTTGGGATTGTTGTATTGAATAACTTTAGCATCCAAAAATTCTTTAAGCTCGGGTTGGGTCATATCCATCTTCGGGTTTTTTTGCAATAATTAGTAAAATCATCACCAAAAATTTCTATCAAAACTTTCTCTTCAGGTTTAATTTGATATGTTGTAATATACCAAATAAAAAGCATCACAATTGCAATATTATAATAATTTCCAAATTTGAAAAATATAGCAATCAGCCCAAATAGCATTGCCAAATACATCGGGTTTCTTGTGTATCGATACAGTCCAGAAGTCACTAGTTGAGAGGCTTTTGACGGATGGAGTGGGTCAACGGAAGTTTTAGCTTTTCTAAATGAAAATACAGCAGTTAATCCAATGGACAAACCCAAAATAATAAAAACCCAAACTATAATATTTTGAAATTCAAATACAAAATGATTACCCGATAATCTGGTAATTCCATACATTATTAATGCAAATAATAAAAATTGTAGAGCAGGTGGAATTTTTAGTTTCATAATCATCCAAGTAAAAATTTTTGCTTCAAGTATAGAAATTCAAATTTAGTATAAAACTATCCAAATCACTATCTTCGTTGTCAAAACTAATTTTTGTCTTTTACTAAATTACATACTTCTATTGAATACCTTAAAGGCGTAGGTTCGGCTCGTGCAGATTTGCTCCGAAAGGAGCTAGGAATTAAAACTTTGGCAGATTTATTGCACTTTTTTCCGAACAGATACATTGACCGCACCCAGTTTTTTAAGATCAAAGGCTTGTTGCAAAACTCGGCGGAGGTCCAAGTAGTCGGTAAAATAACCCATATAAAAACGATACAACAAAAGAGGGGAAGTCGCCTGGTTGCCACTTTTACCGATGAAACAGGCTCTATGGAATTGGTATGGTTTAGAGGTGTTAAATGGATCAAGGAATCTCTAAAAATAAATACACCTTATGTAGCTTTTGGAAAAGTGAATTGGTTTAATGGTATGTTTAATATGCCACATCCAGAACTGGAACTAGTGACAGATTATAAAAAAAGCCTACAAACGGCTATGCAACCCGTTTATCCATCCACTGAACTATTATCCAAAAAAGGTGTGACCAATAGGGTAGTGGCGAAAATGATGCAAAATTTATTTCTTGAAGTAGGAAATAGATTTCAGGAAACCTTGTCGGATGATATTATCAATCAATTGAAACTATTGTCTAAAAGTGAGGCATTATTTAATATACATTTTCCTAAAAACCAACAATTATTAACCAAAGCCCAACAGCGGTTAAAATTTGAAGAGTTATTTTTTATCCAATTACAATTGATTCGGAAAAATATGATTCACAAAACCCAGATAAAAGGTTTTGTATTTGATACCGTAGGTAATCATTTTAATACTTTTTATGAAAAGTATTTACCTTTTGAACTCACTAACGCTCAAAAAAGAGTAGTTAAGGAATTGCGAAAAGATATGGGTACGGGTGCTCAAATGAATCGGTTATTGCAAGGCGATGTAGGTTCAGGAAAAACCATTGTGGCTCTATTAACAATTTTAATAGCCTTGGATAACGGATTTCAAACCGCGTTAATCGCACCTACGGAAATTTTAGCAAATCAACATTTTAATGCTATTTCTGAGTTGTTATCTGATATGGATATTCAAATAAAACTCCTTACGGGTTCTACAAAAACAAAAGAACGCCGCATAATTCATGAAGCCTTAGAAGACGGTTCATTGCATATTTTAATCGGCACTCATGCTTTGTTTGAAGATAAAGTACAATTTCAAAATCTAGGACTAGCCATTATTGATGAACAGCACCGATTTGGTGTAGCACAACGAGCAAAAATGTGGATGAAGAGCCCACCCCCAGCCCCTCCCGAAGGGAGGGGAGCTGAAATTCTGCGAAAGTATGAAACGGCTCAACCTTCGACCTATAAGTTGTTAAAAGAACTTCAAAAAGAACGGAAAAAGCAAACTACACAAGCAGAACAGATATTGTGGGAATATTTAAAGACAAAGAAGTTGGGTACTAAATTTCGAAGGCAACATATCATAGATATGTTTATTGTTGATTTTATATGTATTTCTAAGAAATTAATTATAGAGATTGATGATGGTTATCATAATACAGCTGAGCAAAAAGAAGCTGATGAAATGAGAACTCAAATATTAAATGAATTAGGTTATAAAGTAATACGATTTACAAATCAAGAAGTAATTGGTAATATAGATGAAGTCATCAATAAAATTTCGCAACAATTGGAAAGCCTTCCCTTTGGGGAAGTTGGAGGGGCTTTTCCTCCTCACATCCTTGTAATGACTGCAACACCAATCCCTCGAACATTGGCGATGAGTGTTTATGGCGATTTGGATATTTCCGTAATCGATGAAATGCCACCTGGAAGAAAACAAATTATTACGGCACATCGCTACGATAGTAATCGATTGGGCGTTTTTAAATTTATGAAAGAAGAAATTGCAAAAGGGAGGCAGATTTATGTCGTTTATCCGTTAATACAAGAATCGCAAAAGCTCGATTTTAAAGACTTAATGGACGGTTATGAAAGTATTACACGAGAATTTCCTAAACCTAAATATCAGATCAGTATCGTTCATGGACAAATGAAATCGGCCGATAAAGACTATGAAATGGAACGATTTATAAAAGGAGAAACGCAGATTATGGTGGCAACTACGGTTATAGAGGTTGGTGTAAATATCCCTAATGCGAGTGTTATGGTTATAGAAAGTGCTGAGAGGTTTGGACTTTCGCAATTGCATCAGTTACGTGGAAGAGTTGGTAGAGGGGCAGAACAAAGTTTTTGTATCTTAATGACAAGTTTTAAATTAACTAGTGATGCTAAAATAAGATTGGAAACCATGGTAGAAACCAATGACGGATTTGAAATTGCCGAAGTTGATTTAAAACTTCGTGGTCCAGGTGATTTAATGGGCACGCAGCAAAGTGGTGTATTAAACTTAAGAATTGCAGATATTGTTAAAGATGCAACTATTTTAAAAAGAGCTAGGGAAATGGCTTTTCAAATCTTAAAAAAAGATCCAAATTTGGTCAGTGAAAATCATAAACAATTAAAAAGAGCTTATCAAGAAATAACCAGGAATAAAGCCATTTGGGCTAATATTAGTTAGTTGTTGAGTTTATGAGTTTAGAATTTTCTTAGTATTAATTAGCGTCTTATTTAAACGAACAAACTCATCAACAATTAACTTCAATGTAGTTAATAAAAAAAAGTCCCAAAATTCTCAAATTAGGACTTTAAAGGGAAAAAAGGAGTTGTTATAAAATAATCACTTTACTACATATCAAAAGTATGATTTACTGTCTATTATCTTCCAGTTTTTAAAATTAGTTATGAACCATAATATTAACAGTCTAAAATATTATACCATTATTATCTTTTTTATTATCTTAGATGATTACTTTTACCCTTTAAATTTAGAGTATTATGACAATAATTACTGATGGCGGTTCTACAAAGTGTGATTGGATTGCAATAGACGATAACGGAATACAATTATTCGAAAAAGTGAGAACGAAAGGATTAAATCCAGCTACATTATCACCGGACGATTTAATAGCCAGAATTCAGGAAAGTGAAAGGTTGATGCAGCACAAAATGGAAATAGAACATATTTATTTTTATGGAGCAGGTTGTGGCACGGACGATCCTAACAAGGCATTGACACAAGTGTTAGAAAAGTTATTTCCAAAAGCGGAGGTAGTGGTTTCTGAAGACACCTTAGCTGCCATTTATTCTACTATAGATAATAACGAGCCTGCCGTAGTATGTATCTTAGGTACGGGTTCCAATTGCACCTATTACGATGGTGAAAATGTTCATCAACGGGTAAAATCTTTAGGTTATATGTTAATGGACGATGCTAGTGGTAATTATTATGGCAAACAAATGATAAGGGATTATTTTTTTAAGCACATGCCCGAAAGTTTAAGGGTTTCAATGGCAGAGAAATTTAATATGGATGAGGACTTTATAAAATTTAATTTATACAAACAACCCAATCCTAACGCATATTTAGCGACTTTTGCAGAATTTTTATTTTTGAATAAAGACCAGACCTATAGTACTGATTTGATTAAAAAAGGCATTCGTGTTTTTGCTGAAAATATGATTTTTCAATTTAAAGAAGAGTTAAAAACAGTACCAGTTCATTTTGCAGGTTCCATTGCATATTATGGGCAAGACCAAATTAAAGAAGTTGCCCAAGAAATGGGTTTTAGAGTTGGTAATTTTGTAAGAAGACCTATTGAAGGCTTGGTTTCTTATCATGCTAAAAATATAGTTTAGATTTAACGTTTTCTTAATTTTGGCTTTTATTGCCATGATTCTTTATAGTCCTAACTTTGGGGTTATAAAATAATATAAAACTATATGGAAATTGCTTTGATAGCTCATGACGGAAAAAAAGCTGAAATGGTTCAGTTTTTAAACGAACATAGAGATATATTAGAAGATAAAGGAATTACTTTTATATCAACGGGAACCACAGGCGAAAAAGTAGAAAAAGCGGGATTTGAAGTCCGCAAGTTACTTTCCGGGCCTCTTGGAGGAGATGCCCAAATAGCGGCAAGAGTAGCAGAGGGAAGATGTAATATGGTATTGTTTTTTAGAGACCCGTTAGAAAAACATCCGCATGAACCAGATGTATTGATGTTAATGCGATTATGTGATGTACATGACGTGCCGTTGGCAACAAATCCTGCTACTGCGGACTTATTAATTGGCTCTATTTAACGGCTATCATAGAAATTTCAACGTTTACATCTCTGGGCAAACGAGCCACTTGAACTGTTTCCCTTGCAGGAGCGGTTTCATCATTAAAATAAGAGCCATAAGTTTCGTTTATTTTAGTAAAGTCGTTCATGTCGGCAATAAAAATAGAGGTTTTAACTACGTTTTCAAAAGTCAATCCAGCTTCGGCTAAAACCGCTTTTAGATTTTCCATAACTTGTTTCGTTTCAGATTGGATGTCGTCTAAAATAAGTTTACCATTTTCAGGATTAAATGCCACTTGACCAGAGGTAAAAAGCATGTTATTTATCATTACCGCTTGGTTATAAGGCCCAATTGGTGCCGGGGCTTTTGAAGTTGTTATTATTTTTTTCATAATAGTATTGTTTTAGTTTATAAGCACTGTTTATACCATTGATACAATTGTCATTGCGAAGGTATTCTAGAAACACTATCGAAAAGTAAATGTATCAAATGCCTGTGGCAATCTCATCAATGGAGGTAGCATGTTGAAATAAATTCTGTTGCCTTTGGTTTGAACTTCGATTTCAATCAAAAACACACCCCTAACCCCTCTCAAGAGGGGAACTATTGCGTTTTAAAAATTAAATTAGTATTCTTAATACTTTGTACTTAATTCTTAATACTATTTAGCACCATAATACTGCATCCCCTCAACCACCATTTCATTACTTGCTACTGCATCGATAACAAATTTACCCAAATCTTCTAATAAAATATATCGGACTGTACCTTTTGTGTTCTTTTTATCATGCTTCATTAAATCTAAAATGGCAGAAAAGTGCTTTTTGTCTATGTTGGTTTTTCCATAAGTTTTTAGAACATATCTTTTTAGATTTTCTAATTCTTTTTCAGGGAAATTATGTAGTTGACTCGAAATATAAGCTTCCACAACCATTCCTATGGCAATAGCTTCACCGTGCAAAAGGCTATCCAAATCTGGATTTTCTAAATAATAAGATTCTATGGCATGACCAACGGTATGCCCAAAGTTTAACACCTTTCGTAACCCTGTTTCTTTATAATCCTCTAAAACAACTTTATTTTTAATTTGTATGGATTTAGAGATAATAACGGCTAATTCATCAACATTTTTCCATTTATCTTGATATATAGCGTCCAATAGTTTTGGATCGAAAGTCAATCCATATTTGATTATTTCTGCTACGCCAGATTTCAATTCCCGTTCAGGCAAAGTTTCTAAATAGGTAGTATCTATCAAAACCATTTCCGGATTTGAAAACAAGCCCACTAAATTTTTCAGGTTATCTAAATCCACCCCAGTTTTGCTCCCTACAGAAGCATCTACCATACTTAATAGGGTAGTGGGAATGTTTATAAATTTTATTCCCCTTTTAAAGGTAGAAGCGACAAATCCACCAAGATCGGTAACCATACCACCACCAAGATTAATTATAAGGCTTTTTCGGTCTGCTTCAAGTTCAGTTAATTTTTTCCAGACTTTAACACAGGTATCAATATTTTTGTTGACTTCACCAGCTTTAATAAGGATAGTTTCTATAGTTAAACTTTCCGAAATTTTGGATTTGAATTTTGGTAGACTAAGCTGTTGTGTATTTTCGTCTACCAACACAAAAATTGTATCTAACTGATTATTAGAAATATAATCGTTTAATTGTTGATAAGCATCATCATTAAAATAAATAGAATAATCAGTAGATTTAATTGGCGTCATATCGTATAAAAAATATTTGCGAATTTATTGAAAATTAAATTACTATCGGTGTCTTCTTATTATATTTGTCAAAACAATCAACCTGAATGAATACAATATTTGAAGATACTAAAACTGCATTCGCTCTGAAATCAGATGCTGAGCTAGAGCGTGCTTACTTTTTATTTAAAATGATAAAAAGTGAACCTTTGGTAAGAATAGGTGCGGCAATTACCAATTTTGCCTTAAAAGCCCATTTGCGAGTAGAACAGTTGATTAGGGCTTCTGTATTTGACCATTTTTGCGGTGGCATTACAGAGGAAGATTGTTTGCCCGTAATCGATAAAATGTACGAATACAATGTACATTCCGTGTTGGATTATTCGGTTGAAGGTCAAGAAGCAGAAAACCAATTTGATCTGGCCTTAGAAAAAACATTGCAGAACATCAGTTTTGCCAAAGAAAAGCCAAGTATTCCTTTCGCTGTTTTTAAACCCACAGGTTTTGGAAGGTCTAGTCTTTTACAAAAAGTAAGTGAAGGAGGCAATTTAACCGCACAAGAAAAAATAAATTGGACCAATGTAGTGAACCGTTTTGATACTGCTTGCAAAGCAGCTTACGACAAAGATGTATGTGTATTAATTGATGCCGAAGAAAGCTGGTTGCAAGATGCGGCCGACAAATTGATTGAGACCATGATGGAAAAATACAATACCGAAAAAGCAATTGTCTATAACACGTTGCAAATGTATAGATGGGATCGGTTAGATTATTTAAAGGAATTGCACCAAAGAGCTCAAAAAAAAGGGTATAAAATTGGTATGAAAATGGTGCGGGGTGCTTATATGGAAAAAGAACGTGAAAGAGCGGAGGAAAAAGGATATCCATCACCCATTTGTGCTGATAAACAAGCAACGGACCAAAATTATGACGCGGGTATTGACTATATGTTAACGGGTAAAGGTTTATCATTATATGCCGGAACACACAATGAATTAAGTACCTTAAAAGTTATGGAATTGGCTAAGGAAAAAGGACTTGCAAAAGACAATAAAACCATTTGGTTTGGGCAACTCTATGGTATGAGTGACCATATTACTTACAATTTAGCAAAAGAAGGTTATAACGTTTCCAAATACTTGCCTTATGGTGCAGTTAGAGACGTAATGCCATATTTAATTCGAAGGGCAGAAGAAAACACTTCCGTAGCTGGGCAAACCAGTAGGGAATTGAGTTTGCTAAAAAAAGAGCGGAAAAGAAGAAAGAAATTGGGAAGGTTGTAAGAGTGTATAAGAAAGAATAACTAGTAACTAAATACGACAGAAATCATTGCTCGTATCTAATTGTTTTGTTCTAATGGATTTAAAGAAGTAATATGTTTCAAATAGAAGATGAATCGCACGCTGAACTTCAAATGGGTAAATTTAATTCCTACAAGGATGCTATAAATGAATTAAAAAGAAGAGCAGAAATTCCTTGGAGCGAAAAACCCAACAGATGCCCGTGTACTTCATGGGAGACTTGTGGAAGAAATTATGTAATAATAGAATATGATGATTCTAGAATTCCATGGAAGGAATTGAATCGTTATTCGGTTCTGGAAATTTCTGCCAAAGGAATAAAATGGACTAATAAATAAACACCTTACAACGAGAGAAATATTTATGCCCAGCGAACATAGTCGTTGCAAGACATTTTATCCATACCGTTCGTTACAATACAAAAGATTAAGTTAAAAATAAGATTTTTGTGTCTTGTCGTTGCCATGCTTTACCCAAAAAACTTCACAACCGCCTCCACACATCGCTCCCCATCCATGGCCGCAGATACAATACCGCCGGCATAACCACCTCCTTCGCCGCAGGGAAAAAGCCCTTTGATTTGTGGATGCTCTAAATTTTCATTTCTCGGAATTTTTATTGGTGATGAGGTTCTAGACTCTACACCTACAACATTTGCTTCTTCAGTATAATAGCCTCTCATTTTTTGTCCAAATTCCTTAAAACCTGCTCTAAGTCGACTTCCGATTATTTTGGGCAATAAAGAATGCAACGGAGCAGATTTTAACCCTGGTTGATAACTTGTTGAATTCAAATCGGCTGATAATTTTCCAGTAACAAAGTCGGTCATGCGTTGTGCTGGAGCGGTTTGTGTTTTTCCACCTGCGTTAAACGCTAATTTTTCTAAATCTTTTTGGAATTCTAATCCTCTTAGTTCTCCGAAATTATTGTACTTATAAAGATCTCTATTTATATCAATTTCCACAACAATGCCCGAATTCGCAAATTCGTTATTCCGTTTTGAAGGCGACATACCGTTGACAACCACTTCGCCCATTGCGGTCGCTGCGGGAACAATAAATCCACCAGGACACATACAAAAAGAATACACACCACGGTCTTTTACTTGATGTACCAAACTATAAGGGGCAGCAGGTAATAATTCATCTCTTTTCCCTTCGCAGTGGTACTGAATTGAATCAATAATATGCTGAGGATGCTCAACACGAACGCCCATAGCAAATGATTTTGCTTCGATGGCTATTTTCTTTTCATCCAACAAATAATAAATATCCCTAGCGGAATGTCCAGTTGCCAAAATAACCGCTTCCGTAGTCATTTCAATATCGTTTTGTAAACGAATAGCTTTTAGTTGATTGTCTTTAACTACGAAATCGGTAACCCGACTTTCAAAATGGATTTCTCCACCATACTTTATAATGGTTTCTCTAATATTCTCTACTATTTTAGGAAGTTTGTTGGTGCCAATATGCGGATGGGCATCTATCAAAATCTGTTCCGTAGCACCATGAAAAACAAAGTGTTCGAAAATACGTCTTACGTTACCTCGTTTTAAACTACGTGTATATAATTTTCCATCGGAATAGGTACCCGCACCACCTTCACCAAAGCAATAGTTGGAATCTTCATTAACTAAATGGTCTTGATTGATAGCTTTTAAATCGCGTCGTCTTTCTTGCACTTTTTTACCACGTTCCAACACAATCGGTTTATAACCCAATTCTAAACAACGCAATGCAGCGAACATGCCCGCAGGACCAAAACCGATAATATGAATGGGTTTTGCATTGGAAACATCTTTATAAATAAATTGTTTTACTTTATTTTCGGGTGCGGGTTCGTTTACAAAAACAGCAACCTTGTAATTAAAGATTATAGTGGGTTTTCGAGCATCAATAGATTTTCTTAAAACTTTGACACTGTTAATGTTTTTAACAGAAAGCGATAATTGTTCAGCAGCCTTAACTTTTAGAATGTCTTCTGTACTAGCTTCTTTTAAAGTGATACGGAGCTGAATTTCTTTTATCATAAGAACAAAAGTAGTTAAAATAATCAGCGTAACTAAACTAAAAAATAAAACTCCGACATTGATATCGGAGTTTTATAATTAAACTGGAAAAACGTTTTTGATTGATTATTTTATTTCCGCATCCGCCAATTTTTTAGTATCCACATATTGCTGAAAAGCTACTACTTTTCCATCCTTCAACTTCCATAAATGAGCTGCTTGGGCATTGTATGCTTTGCCGGTTTCCTTATTTTTTGCATCATATCTTAAAGTAGCCAACACTTTATTGTTGCTCATTTCGTGAAGTTCAATATCTGCTAATTTAAAATACTCGTGATCAGCTACAAGCCTTGCAAATACGCCATTTAAAACAGCATCTGGACCGATGTACGGATTGCCGTCTGCAAGTTTGTTGCTTTCAGCTTCGTTCCATTCTATGTTTGGATCCATACTGCCGAGAACCGTTGGTATGTCTCCTGTGGCGAATGCTTTATACATACTGTCAATGATTTGGGTGTTTTTCATAATTTTTGTTTTAGTTGTATTGTTAATTTGATTTATGCACTTCCAATTCTATTTCAATCAGAAATTCCGGAATTGCCAATTCCTTAACACCAATCCAAGAACCTGTTGGGAAATGATTTTTATAGATTTCAGTTCTATAACCCGCAATCTCTAAAAACTTGGGCATATTGGTGGTGAATATATTTTCAACAATCACATCGTCAAAGGTGCATCCATAATGTTTTAGGATTTTTTCCAAATCTGCATAGCAATTTTTCATCTGTTGCTCAAAATCACCAACTGCTGTTGGATTCCCTTCATTGTCCATACTTACTGCCCCAGAGATTTTGATGTTGTTGCCAATTTTTACCGCGTGACTATAGCCGTAAGCTTTCTCAACTTCCGGACGTAAGTTAAAATAGTCTGGTATTTCGTTTACAACAATGGCTTCTTTAGGTTCAGATTTTTCTATCGTCTTTTCTTTATTGGTTTTCTCGTTGCAACTTGAGAAAAATAATATCGCCAATAAAGCGACTGCCAATGTTAAAAATTTTGTTGTTTTCATTTTTTTTTAATTGAGTTATTTACTCTTTTGGAGGAGTCAAAGTCCATCCTGAATTTTTCATAATATTGGCCATATCATAAAAATAGCGTATCATTATAATTTTACCATTGTCCACTAAATTTGCAGAATGGAACGGGATTACTATTTTATTACCAGATTTTTTATTGGTAACCGTATTTGTACCCCAAGCCAACACCCATTCACCTTCGTTCCAATTATCAGTTACTTTAACAGGTAAATAAAGATCTCCAGTGGTAACATGTGTATAGGTGTCAAAACTATTTTTAAAATAGGTAGCGTGCTGATTAACGGTGAGCGAATCTAATCCGCCACCCAAGCCATAGATCATGGCATTTGGAGCTAGTTGCTCGGTCATTTTAGCAACATCACCAGCTTGTAATGCTTTTACATAATTTACTACAAGATTTTGAGCAGACTCTGCATTTTCGAATTCCAACGTGGTTTCTTGTGCATTTGAAATTACAGGTGTTAGGAATAAAGTTAAGGCTAGTGCCATTATTGTTTTTAACGTTTTCATAAAAGTTATTTCTAAGATTAATTATAATTATTTATTCAGTAGCTTCATTTTTCTCCTCGGATGCCGAATTGTTTTTTTCAGCCTCAATCGCTTGAAGGTTCAATACTACTTCTGTAGGATCCCAATAACCATGTTCCCTTACAATTTTCCCATCTATAAATTGATACGTCAAATGAATGGGTATCTCTATTTCTTTGTCATTTCCTGCTAATGTGCCTTTCCAACCCAACCAGCAATTTACCCATGTATTGCCCTCGTCCGTAACTACCATCTCATATTCAGGATCCTTATCCGAAAATCCTCTGGACGAATAATTTTCATCGTTTTGTTTGTGATATTTTATGGTCTCATCAGGACTTAAACCTTTCTTACTATTCGAATTATAGAAGGTTTGTGAAGTATCCGCATAAATACTCGTATCATAATTTTTAGTATTGTAATTGTTTATCAAGGTTTTTACAGTTTCAATCTCTGGAGATTGTTGTGTATAGCGTTGTTCTGGCTTTCCGCAAGCTGTAAAGAGGATTATTGCAAATCCTAATAAAATTAGTTTTTTCATTTTTGTTTGTGTTTAAAACCTGCAAGGTCTTCAAGACCTTGCAGGTTTTGGTTAAGTTAGTCATTTTCCTTTTCTGCTGTATAGCTTAAATCTGGTCGCATCCATCCAGTTTTTGTTTCATATTTGAGTACGTATTTCATCATATCCTCAAAGAGATTTTTTCCTTCTTCGCCCAATAGGTCATTGGTTTCCTTATTTAATTCGGCGTAAGATACTGGGTCTTTCCCCGAAACTACCGCCACGTAATAATCTCCTGTACTTCCAAAACCGTTGTGATAAATTCTGTAGTGTTGTTTTGCTCCTTTTTTCTCATAGAGGGCTTTTATCTCCTCTAATTTTCCCTTTAGGTTTTGAATGTTGGACGGTGCTACATACAAATAGTACCATTTTCGATAGTTTTGGTCTTCCGTATTTGTTGTGAGGCCATCGGGCATATAAGATAGTGCTGCGTTTAATACCACCACCATATCGCCGTGTTTGTCATAGCATTTATTATAGCGTTCAAATATTTTTCCAAAGGCTTCTTTTCCCATTTTTTCCGCCAAGGGAGCCAAAGGATTTTTATCAAAATCACCCATGTTTTCTATGGGTGCAATGGTCAAATAGGTATTATCATCCATGCGTGCGGTTGTCCAGTCAGATCCTTCCAGTTTATGTTCTTTACAGGCACTGATAAAATCTTTTGAAACTTTTTCATATTCTTGGCTCATTCCCGGGGTTACTTCATCGGTATGTACCCAGAAAGATTGGTTTTGAGCAGATAATAAATTTACAGCCAAACACATTGAAAGGCTCAAGATCATTAGTTTTTTAATTGTTTTCATAATAGTTAGTTTTAAGATTAATTATAATTGTTTGTTGATTTTATTCGGTTATTGGTGGGCTTAACGTGTAGCCCAACTGTTGCAATAGATCCAATTCATTGTAAAATACGTCCTCTCTATAAATTCTATCATTTTCATTAAAATATAGATGGGTAATTCCACTTATATTTACTTTTTTTCCAGTAGCAGTAAGCTCACCAAATGTACCTGTGTGTGTACCTGAAAAAGTCCATTCTATATAGGCGTGTTTGTCTTTAATAAGTCGTTTGGGAAAGGTTAAGGTCATATCAGGAAATCCAGTAAGAAAAATATCCATACTGGCTTTATGCTCATTTATATTGGAAACCATTTCTATTCCGTTCATATTTCTAATATAACTTTCAGTAATTAAGGTGTCAACCTTGTTTTCTCCAATACTATTTTGAGCTTCCAAATAATTAGAAATTGTTTCTTCAATTTTACTGGTATCAAAAATGGCTTCTTTTTTAAGCGGTTGGCTACAAGAAAGTAACAGCAATAATATAATAGTTTGAAAGGCAATTGCTATCCTCATTTTTTTGTAATTTTCCTCTAAATAATTGATTTTAGGTTCAGAAAACAAGCGGGTTAGGACGAAATACTCCTTTTACTGTCCGAAGCCCCTTTTATATTTTTCTAAGCGATATTATCGGTTGTTATAAATTTGGTAAATTAGCCTAAATCAAATAGTTGCACTTTTACCGAATGAATAAAAATCTTAAAAAGATAATATTGTTAAATACTATTGCTATGCTGAGCAGTATTTTTTGCTATGCTCAAATTATCGAGTTGAGCAAAGAAAACCCTTATAACAAAGTATTTATTGATACGGACAATTTTGGAGCATCTTATTTGGACACATTGGAAAATGCACTTCCCAAAATAAAAATAGATACTGTTAAGTTCTCCATATTAAACGATTTAGCGTATTACTGGCATACCCGTAATTTGAATAAAGCGTTGAGTTTTACATTAAACGGTTTGGAAATTACAAAAGCGAAAAAGGACACATTGTGGCATGGTAGATTTCAAATAACTCAAGGGGCTATTTTATTGCGAATGGAAAAGTTGGATAGTGCATTTCTGGTTTTGCAAGAAGCCAAAAACAAAGTAATTAAGCACGATTTACCAAAATTAAATACCGAATTAGGATATGTTTTTGAACGTAGAGGACTAATTGGAAAAGCTGCAGATTATGCCTTAGAATCACTTAGATTGGGAAAAGAATTGCAAGATAGACGAGCCATTGCTTTGGCGTATAGTGATTTAAGTAACCTATTTTGGAAACAGTCCAAGTTTGACAAAGGATTGGAATACGGTTTAAAATCGGTTAAAATTTTCGAAGAAACAGGAATGAACAGTTTGGATTACGATTTTACCTTATACATAGTAGGCAATAATTATTTGGCATTACAACAGGAAAAAGAAGCTCTCAAATATTACGAACATGCAATTGCAATTGGTGAGCGTTATGGATTTTATAATAACTTAAGTGATATTTATATTTCTTTGATTGATCTTTATGCGTATTTAAATGAATTTGAAAAAGCAGAAACCGCAGGAAAAAATGCCATTAAATATGCTGAATTACTGAACAACAATTTTTTGCTGATGCGTTCTTGGTTGTCTTTAGGAAAAACTCAAAATTTAGAAGGTAAATATGCAAGTGCGATTGAAAGTTTGCAAAAATCAATCACTATTGCAACGGATGATTTTGGCGACAACTATTATTTAAGTCAAGCCTATAACAGTCTGGGTAGGGCATATGCCGGTAATCATAATTATAGGGAAGCCTATGCTGCTTTTGCAGAATATGACGCGTTAAGCAACAAGGTATTTACTGCAGAAGCTGATGAGCGAATATCCTTAATGCAAACAGAATTTGAAGTGGCACAAAAAGAAAATACCATAGAATTACAAAAAATTACCATAGAAAAACAAAATTTAAGAGAGACCCTGATCATTGTTTTTTCTTCTGTAATGTTTTTATTGTTATTGCTTATTTATTTAGCCTATCAGAATATTAGAAAAAAAAGGATATTGTTACAAAAACAAAATCAAGAAAAAGAATTTTTATTAAAAGAAATTCATCATCGTGTAAAAAATAATTTAGAAATAGTTTCCAGTTTATTGGCTTTGCAATCTGCCCAAATTAAAGATTCAAAAATTGTAGATGTAATGCAGCATAGTCAAAATAGGGTACAGGCCATGAGTATGATTCATCAAAAATTATATCAACGCAATAACTTATCTAAAGTTGAAATGAAAGATTATTTTGTGAATTTAAGTTCGCATGTGCTAGATTCTTTTGGAATTGAAAATCAGATTTCGGTTGAATGTGATATGAAACCACTTGAAGTGGATATAGATATGGCAATCCCGTTGGGTTTAATTGTGAATGAGCTACTTACAAATGCTATGAAATACGCATTTCCCAATAACAGAAAAGGTAAAATTATAATCAACTTAAAAAAAACAACCAAAGATACATACAGCCTAAGTTTTGAAGATGATGGTATTGGTTTGATTCAAACTAAAAAAACAAATGATGTCGGTTTTGGAACTCAGTTGATCAATCTTTTGGTTACGCAACTCGGTGGAAAAATTACTAGAAACACCAATGATGGAACTGGTATTTATTGCGAATTTCAATACGAAAAAGCGGCTTAGATAGTTTGAAGTCTATTCAGTAATGCCTCACGAAATGTTTTACTAAACGGAATTACTTTTTTGGAAACGATTAAATGGGTTCCGCCAACTTCATCAATTTTTGAAAGATTAACAATATACGATCTGTGTACTCTTAAAAAATGAGCTTCTGGTAGTTTTTCGTTAATGTCCTTAAGCGTACTAACTATTAAAAAAGCTTTATCCTTAGAGAAAATTCGGCAATAATTACGATCCGCTTCAATGTAATAAATCTTCTTAATGGCAATTTTTACCATTTTTTCATGATCTTTAACAAAAATACAATTATCCAATACATATGGAGTCGTTGTTTTTTTTGTTTCTTTCTCTAAAATTAATTCATTTGCTGTTAATTCTATTGCACGCTGCAAGTCTAAATTTTTAAAGGGTTTCGAAATAAACGCCGCTGGTTTTGTGGTTTTAGCTTCGTTAAAATAAAAATCGTCCGTATTGGCGGTAAGGTATATAATAGGGATATTGTAATTGGCTTGAATAATTTTAGCGGTCTCAATTCCGGTTAGCTTACCTTTAAGTTGAATGTCCATCAGAATGATGTCGGGTAGATTATTTTTTATATGTTCCAATGCTTCTTCCCCTTTTGGCACAAGACCTGTAACCTCATAACCTAATTTTTGTAATTGCAAGGAAATATTTGCTCCAATAATCATTTCATCTTCTACTATAAAAATTTTTATTGGCACTGGCATTTTATAGGTTGGTTGGGTTTATGGAGTTAAAGATAAGTTATATTTCTCATATCGTAAAAAAAGAAGATGGTTAAGTTACTATTAATCAAATTAAACGTTACTTTTGCACCTCGAAAAAAACGTATATGCAATCTATCAGAAATATAGCTATTATAGCACACGTTGATCATGGTAAAACTACTTTGGTCGATAAAATTATCGATCAGGCCAAAATATTGGATGATCGTAAAGAACGTACCGATTTGTTATTGGACAATAACGATTTGGAGCGTGAACGTGGTATTACCATTCTTTCTAAAAATGTGTCCGTAATTTACAAAGATGTAAAAATAAATGTAATTGATACACCTGGTCACGCCGATTTTGGAGGTGAGGTAGAGCGTGTTTTAAAAATGGCAGATGGTGTACTATTATTGGTCGATGCTTTTGAAGGACCAATGCCCCAAACACGTTTTGTGTTAGGTAAGGCATTGGAATTAGGCTTAACTCCAATAGTTGTGGTGAATAAAGTAGATAAAGAAAACTGTACGCCAGATATCGTTCACGAAAAAGTGTTTGATCTGATGTTTGCTTTAGATGCAACCGAAGAACAATTGGATTTTACAACAATATACGGTTCGGCCAAAAATGGCTGGATGAGCACTGATTGGCAACAACCTACCGATAATATTATTCCGTTATTAGATGCTGTTATCGAATCCATTCCAGAAGCACCGAATCACCAAGGTACGGCTCAAATGCAAATTACCTCATTGGATTTTTCCGCTTTTACGGGAAGAATAGCTATCGGAAGGGTATTTAGAGGAGAGCTTGAAGAAGCGAAAGATTATATGTTGTGCAAAGCGAATGGCGTCACTAAAAAAGTACGTATTAAAGAATTACATGTTTTTGAAGGCATGGGCAAGGCAAAAGTTTCTAAAGTACGCAGTGGGGATATATGTGCCATTACAGGTCTTGAAGGTTTTGACATTGGCGATACAATAGCTGATGTTGACAACCCAGAGGCATTACCAAGAATTGCTGTTGACCAGCCTACCATGAGCATGTTATTTACCATTAACAACTCACCATTTTTTGGTAAAGAAGGTAAATTTGTTACTTCACGACACTTGCGTGATAGGCTGTACAAAGAAACCGAAAAGAATTTAGCTTTACGGGTTGAAGATACAGATACCGAGGATAAATTTAATGTTTTTGGCCGCGGTATTCTGCATTTATCAGTTCTAATTGAAACCATGCGTAGAGAAGGCTACGAATTGCAAGTCGGCCGCCCACAAGTAATCCTTAAAGAGATTGACGGACAGCAGTGTGAGCCTTACGAAACTATGGTGGTTGACGTACCCGAAAGTTCGGCAAGTAAAGTAATTAACTTGGTTACCTTGCGTAAAGGTGATTTATTGGTTATGGAGCCTAAAGGCGATTTACAGCATTTGGAATTTGATATCCCTTCAAGGGGATTGATAGGATTGCGAAATAAATTATTAACAGCTACTGCGGGAGAGGCTATTATTAATCACCGTTTACGAGGTTACGACACTTATAAAGGTGAATTTAACGATGTTACCAACGGAGCAATAGTAGCATCAGAAAGTGGAAAAGCAACCGCTTATGCTATTGACAGATTGCAAGACAGGGGCAAGTTTTTTATTGATCCGAATGAAGAAATTTATAAAGGACAGGTTGTTGGTGAAAATAGCCGTGCCGATGATATGGGCGTAAATTTGATTAAAGGAAAAAAATTATCAAACGTCCGTAGTTCAGGAGCTGATGATGCTGCAAAAATATTCCCCAAAGTGGATTTTTCTCTGGAAGAATGTATGGAATATATCCGCGACGATGAATATTTGGAAATTACACCGAAGAGTTTACGAATGCGTAAGATTAATTTTAAACCTTAAGTTTAATAAATAAAGGTTAATAATAAATTTTTGTTAAAATAAAAATGCTATTCTAAATTTTAGAAAATAGCAGTAAATTGCACCGATAATTAAAAAATTAGAAGATGAAATTGAATTTAAATACCATTTTTTGCATTTTGTTATTAGGACTAATCCTAGTTTCTTGTAAAAAAGACAAAGACGATGGTGAACCGCATGACCCCGTAGCACAGGCATTAATTGATGATGATAAATTGGTGGATTATTTACAAACCCATTATTATATTCCTCCGGAAGATGGTGAATCATTTGGGGTTATTGATACTATTTTAAGTGGGGAAGAGTCTTTGTATTTACAAGTTGAAACGAAAAATTTGACTTATAATGAAATTGATTATAAACTTTATTATTATGAGCATGAAAATAGTGAAGAAGGAATAAATCCTAGCAGAACAGACTCTGTTTTAGTAAGATATAGTGGCTTTTTATTGGACAGTACTCGTTTTGATCACAAAACTGACTTCATATGGTTTGGTTTATCTTCAGCAGGTTTAAGGGTAGGTTGGAATTATGGATTGCCATTTTTTAAGGATGGTATGAACATATCTGAAACTGGTGAACCTTTGAAATTTCAAAACACTGGTAAAGGTGTTATTTTTTTCCCATCAGGACTTGGCTATGAAGACATTGGACAAGGTGTAATTGGACCGAATGAACCCTTAGTTTTTCATATTGAACTAGGATTGGTGAAAAGAACAGATTCTGACAGTGATGGCATTTATAATTTGTATGAAGACATTGATGGTGATGGAAGTGTTTTTAATGATGACACAGATGAGGATGGTACGGCAGATTTTATTGACACTGATGATGACGGTGATGGCAAACTAACCAAAGATGAAAACGCTGACCCTAATGGAGATGGTAACCCAAATGATGCATTAGATAGTGATAATGACGGTACACCAGATTATTTAGATGCTGATAGTTGATAGATTCTAGTAATTAGAGGTTAGTCATTAGTAAAAAATAGTTAAAATAAAAAATTCTTCATAAGCTTAGCTTATGAAGAATTTTTTATTTTCGTCTAACGCCTGCCTGCAGGCAAGGCAGGTCTAACGTCTAACGCCTTCTATCATTAAAACGATATGCCAAACCAAATATAATCTGATTAGGCCTGTTGTCAACATTAATATTGGTATCTCCCAATTTTCCATCTAAATCGTTAGAGAATCCTTTTTCCCAACGTACGTCAATACCAAGTCTTCCTAATTCCAATCCGGTACCAATTTGAAGACCAACACTAAAATCATTAGTGCTGATATTATCAAATTCACTTTGGCTAAAGTCGGATTTGGTAATATATTGGATGGAAGGGCCTCCGTAAATATGAACAGGGCCAATGAGCTTTGTACCCAACAAAATAGGGATGTCTATTTTTTTTGTTTTAAAATCAGTGTCAACATTCTCATCATTATTGTTATATGAGTTGTTCAACTCGGTATAACTGATTTCCGGTCTTAAATATAAACCTGCAAAATGGAAACGGGTCCACAAACCAAGATGGAATCCTGCTTTGTTATCAGCTCCAGCGATAAGATTTTCCGCATTATTACCGACTTCAGAAATAACTTCTGACAAATCGCCACCAAAGTTGTAATTGACACCACCCTTTAGGCCAATATCAATTTGTGCAGATAAAAATGTTGTAGTTAAGGTAAGGGTTAGTAGCGTTAATACTAATTTCTTCATAATAATTAATTTTTAGTTAAAATTAAAAACCCGTATTACACATCAAAAAATTCTATAAAAATCTGGAAAAAGCGTAAAAATAAGTTTTTATTTTTTTGCTCACTCAAATTTCATAATGAAATTTCGATACACAATTCGGGTTTGATTATTTACTCTAAACGCAAAAGTCGAGCCATTATGCGAAATGTTAATAAATCTTCAATGTTAAAAATGTTATAAAAATGTTAAAGCCCTTTAAAATAAAGGTCTACTTTATTATAACTTTAATATGAAATAAATTAGTAACCGAAAAAAAGTAAATTATTTTCTTTTAATTACCCTTTCTACAGCTTTTACAATAGCATCACTGTTCAATCCGTATTTTTCCATGAGCTGTTCAGGTGTTCCAGATTCTCCAAAAGTATCTTGTGTGGCCACAAATTCTTGTGGTGTTGGAAGCTCTTCAGACAATGAACGTGCTACACTTTCACCCAAACCACCTAAATAGTTATGTTCTTCGGCAGTAACCACACAACCTGTTTTTTTAACAGACTTTAAAATAGCTTCTTTGTCCAAAGGTTTTATAGTATGGATATTGATAACTTCAGCTATAATACCTTTAGTTTCCAATACTTCAGATGCTTGCAGGGCTTCCCAGACCAAATGTCCTGTAGCTATAATAGTTACATCAGTTCCTTCAGTAAGTTGCACCGCTTTACCAATTTCAAATTCTTGATCTGGATCTGTAAATACGGGAACTTTTGGTCGTCCAAAACGTAAATATACCGGACCTTTATAGTCGGCAATGGCAATAGTTGCTGCCTTTGTTTGATTGTAGTCACAAGTGTTAATGACCGTCATCCCTGGAAGCATTTTCATTAGACCAATATCTTCTAATATTTGATGCGTGGCACCATCTTCGCCTAGGGTTATACCTGCATGAGAAGCACAGATTTTAACATTTTTACCTGAATACGCAATAGACTGACGAATTTGATCATACACCCTTCCTGTTGAAAAATTGGCAAAGGTACCCGTAAACGGTATTTTACCACCGATGGTTAGTCCCGCAGCAATTCCCATCATATTAGCTTCAGCAATACCCACTTGAAAAAAACGGTCAGGATTTTCCTCAATAAACTTATCCATTTTTAAAGAGCCAATTAAATCGGCACATAAAGCAACCACATTAGGGTTGGTTCTGCCCAGTTCTGCTAATCCGGCTCCAAAGCCTGAACGTGTATCTTGTTTTTCGGTAAAGGTGTATTTTTTCATGAAAATTAATTATTTGAAACAAAAATATCAATTGTAAGGTGTATTAACCGGAAAATTCCATCATTTCTTTATAAAACTTATGAACAGGAAAACCCATTACGGTATAAAAGCTACCTTCAATTTTTTCAACAGCAATATAACCTAACCATTCTTGAATACCATAAGCTCCTGCTTTATCAAAAGGTTGGTAATTTGCAATATAAAAATCTATTTCCTTTTCTGTTAATTTTTTGAAATGTACAGTTGTAGTATCGCTTATTATTTTGGTTTTCTTATTGGTTTTGAGACAGATAGAAGTAATAACTTCGTGCTGTCTTTCCGATAAAAATAACAACATTTTTTTAGCATCGTCAATATCTTTAGGTTTTCCCAATACTTTTCCAAAGCCTCTGACAATCGTATCTGCGGTTATCAGAATTTCATTATCTTTTAATGCGTTTTCGTAAGCATCCGCCTTGAGTTTCGCCAGGAAACTAGTGATTTCATTACCATGCAAATATTTTGGATAATCTTCTTCAACATCGATAGAAACAGAAGTAAAGTTCAATCCTAAATCTTTTAGAAATTGTTGTCTTCTAGGAGATTTAGATCCTAATAAGATTTTATAATCTTTTAATTTATCGGTCAGCATAATAAATGGTCAATGAAAGTATAACTATGGAAAACATTCCTAACAACATAATCAATTTTAATAATCTGCTTGCTAAAATATAATCCTTTTTTGATTTGGCATATAATATTTTTGTCATAAAGTAAAGCAGTGGTAAAAGCACTACGATAAGCATATATGCCAATACAAAAGGCACATTGGTAAAACTATTAAAGCTATAAGAAGTGATTAAAATTAAAGGGATAAAACTAAGTCCGAAAATAACATAATTTGCTCTTTTTCTACCTAATAGTATAGGAAGTGTTTTCATATTAACATGTTTGTCACCATCAACATCTTCTACATCTTTAACCATTTCGCGTAAAAGCATAAACATAAAAGCGAAACCGGCATAATCTATCAATACCCTAAACGCATAATACTGGTCCACATCATTATCTTCTGTAACCATTGGGATAATATCAAATACACCAACGATTAAAATACTTAAAGAAACCAATAGAGAAACAACAATATTACCTATTACAGGCCTCTTTTTAAAATCGGAATTATATACTTTTAATAACAAAATGGTAATCACAAATATGGCTACAAAAGATAATTTGTCTATTGTATATGCTAGATATAATCCAGTTAACAACCCTACGCCATTAAAAATATTATAGAGAAAATTTGCCTGTTTTTTCGTTATTTTTCGGCTGACTAAAACCTTGGTAGGTTTATTTATTTTATCCGCTTCAACATCGTAAATATCATTGATTATATATCCAGCGGCTGCGATAATTAACGTGGTAAAAACTAAAATTGAAAAATTGAAATTTGATAAAGCTGTTTCTACTGAAAAGGCAGGGAAATAAATATATTTAAAAAGTAACTGGATCAGCCCCAACATGACCAAGTTCTTCCATCGAACTAGTTTCAAAAAAGAGCTCAAGGTCATTTATAGATTTTTTTAATTCTATCTAAATTTCTTTTGCTATCTCTATCTTTTATGGTTTCGCGTTTGTCGTATAGTTTTTTACCTTTTGCCAGACCAATTTGAAGTTTTGCCCAACCTTTGTCCGTTAAGAACAATTTTAAGGGAATTATGGTCAATCCCACATTTTGAACTTCTTTTTGAAGTTTTTTAAGTTCACGTTTATTCAATAATAATCTACGTTCACTTTTAGGCTTGTGATTGTATATATTACCATTTATATATTCTTCAATATACATATTGATAACGAAAAGTTCTCCTTTATCGTTAAATTCACAAAAACTCTCGGTAATACGGGCTTTACTGGCTCTAATGGATTTTATTTCCGTACCTGTAAGTTGAATTCCAGCTACATAAGTATCTAAAATTTCATATTCAAAACGGGCCTTTTTATTCTTTATGTTAATGTTCGGTTGCATTGCTGCAAAATTAACGAAAATTGGAGGATTAAAAAGATTAAAGATTTAAAATTTAAGATTCAGAATTTGAAAATTGTTGTCTTTCTTTATAATACCTTGTACCTCCAACTACGAATCTTAATACTTAATTCTTTGTACCTACCTTGCCGGTAGGCAGGCCCTATACTAATTACTCCACATCAATCACTACATGTTCAATCAAATCACCTTCAATAGTAACCAGATATAGGTTGTCGTTGTCAGTATCATCCATATTCAGATATTTACCATTACCTATGAGTTTATTTGCAAAACTTGGCACCGTATTGCTATGACCAACAATCAATATAGATTTTCCCTTTGTTTCGTTTAAGAACGACATCATATCCATATTTGTAGGGTGATATTTTTTTACAGTTAACTTTTTAGATTTGGCAATTGGAGCAACGGTCTGAAGCGTACGATTGTAATCAGTCGAATAAATTGCATCTACTTTTAATTCTTTAAAAATGGTATTCCATTTTTTGGCTCTTTCTTTCCCTTTTTTATTAAGCTCAGGGTTTTTATCGGTTGTATCGCTTCTATCTTTTTCGGCATGACGAATTAAATAATATGTAGTTTTTTCTTTTGCTTGTGAAAAGGCAGTAAAAGTTAGTGAAAACAGTAAAACGAAGATTAAATACTTTTTCATTGGGTTGGTTTAGTTAGAAAAGTTACTAGTTTAAGTTGTTTAGCTACTTTTATAACGTAATATTTTATGTTTTCTTATATAAGAAGCCTTTGCAGCACCTACCATCGAAGTATCTATTGCATAAATTCACCCTCTTCTTCGTTGTAAAACTTGCCAATATCTAGATATTAGCTTCATTTTTCGCCTCAAATAGGTAAATTTCTGCTAATAAATCTTTTCGCGTTAGGTTCTGCAAAGGCTTCTAAAAAAAAGGTACGGAATATTCCGCACCTTTTTCATAAAATATCAATTTAGGGAGTTTGATATTTTACATTTGTTTTTTAATTTCATTTTTCCTGTCTAAATAGTAGCTGTTTTTTAAAGAGTCCATACGCTTAAAAATATCTCTCATACTTTTTTGTCGCAATTCAAATCTGTTTTCAAAAAAGTCATCGGTATAAAAATCGTTCATTCTAAAAGGAGTGTCAGAGAAGAAATCCCTCATAAAAAGACTATCTATTGCAGGGAAATTATCATCAAATCCCATCTTAAAGTCTTTGAAGAATTTTTGCTCTAAAATAGAATCGTTTTTAATATTGGAATAAAAATAAGAATACGTTGAATCTATACTTATTAAGTTCCCGTTTTCGTCATACTCTTTATGTACACTACTGCTTATTCTTGGCTGTATTGTATCTTTTTCATCAGTATTTTTTTCGGTTTTTTCCTGACCTGTACAACTAGTTAATGAAAAAGACAACAATAGGCTAAGTACTATTATTTTTTTCATAGTTAAAAATTTTATAAGTTAATCAAAATTGTCAAAAAAGGGCGAATTGTATTCGCCCCTATGATATTTTATTTTACTTCAATTAATCTGGCTGGTTTTGGTTTTGCCTCTTCACGTTTTGGAATGGCAATACGTAACTCTCCATTTTTGTAAGTAGCTTTTATTTTATCGCTATCCACTACATTTTTTGGCAGATTAAAACTTCTTTTAAACGATTGGTAGCTATACTCCCTGCGGGTATAATTATCTTTTTCTTCTTCGTTTTCGGTTTTCTTTTCTGAAGAAATGGTCAATACATCATTGTCCAAATCAATCTGAAAATCTTTTTTCTCCATACCAGGCACAGCTACTTCTACTGTAAATTCATCTTCATTTTCTTTAATATTTACGGCTGGTAAACTTGTATTGGTATCTGAAAAGTTGGTAGAAGACCAATCTCTAAAAAAATCGTCAAAAATTGTTGGCATTACAGGAACGCCTTTGCTTTTTACTAACATGGTTTTATAAATTTTAAGTTAAACTTTTGTTTTATTTGTTAGCAATAGAGCAAATTGAATACCAATAGAAATTTTATGTTAATTTGTCATATTTATTTAGTGTAAAATGACATTTTGACTTCTGATTGTTAGGTGTTTATGACATTTTTACGGATTTATTATAAAATTACACCATCTCTTTTTTTCTAGGCTTCAATCCTTGAATTCTTTGTTCGAAAGTTGTGATATTTTCTAAAGGATGACAAATGTCTTTAAACAAATTCATAAAATTTTCATCGTGTTTTTCGCGACTTTGCTTCAAAAGGTTAAAATGGACAAATCCGCACCAAATAATTGCTTTTAATTCCGTTTTGTCTTTATTGTACATTCGCATTTCTACGAGAAGGTCTGTATCCGTATAACGAATTAATTGTGACTCAATGGTAACTGTTTCCATTAAAAATGCAGGACGTAAATAAGCAATTTGGTTTGTAGATGAAACCCAACTTTTACAAATGGTCTTTGCCAGAGCATAAATATCGACATTGTAATGCTCAATTAACATATCTTCACGATGGTTCATAAAGTAATTGATATAACTGCCATTGTTTAGGTGGTTAAAGGGATCGCAATCTTGGAATCTAATTTTAGTTTTACTAGTTACAGTTTTTGGAATTTCTTTCATGTTATTGGTTTTAAATATACCAATCGGTATATAGTTAAATAAATTTTTTTACTGTTTTAATTCATTGGTAATAATATTATCAATATGATTTGTGGTATCTTTTAGGTAGGAATCATCATCCATGGTATAGGTTAAGAAAATGGCACCTTGCAACATGGTGTCAATTCGTTTGGCATAGGTCATAGCGTTTATTTCCGAGCTTATTTCACCAGCCTCAATTCCGTTTTCGATTAATGTTGCTATTTGGTCTTGTATTTTTTGAACTACATAACGAACACGTTCCAACAAAATAGTATTTTGGTTATTGGCATCAACGCCCACATTTATGATAGGGCATCCACCAAGTTCTTGACTGTAATCGTAATAATTGCGATAAAAGTCGGTAATTAAGTATAATTTTTGAATAGGTGAGTCATTTGAGTCCAAATGTTCACCAATACGCAGCAACATGTTTCTTACATTGTAGTTAAACGCCGAAATGGCAAGTTCTTCCTTATTTATAAAATGCCCATAAATGGCACCTTTTGTTAAATTGGTCGCTGCGGTAATATCGCTCATGCTTGTAGCAGCATAACCGTTTTGATTAAAAATCGGGGCAACTGTTTTTAAAATATGCTGTTTTGTGAGTTCTGCTTTAGTTAACATGAAGCAAATATATAAAAAATATACCAATTGGTATATTTAATTTTTATTTTGTTATTTTAAGTGGAATATGAACATTAAACGAAGCTCCATCCTGTCGAGGGTTGATATCAACAATGGAACAGGCGGCATACAATACGGTTGGGTTTCCATTTTCGTCAATCAACAATTGTGGACGTTCCAACCTATTGACTTTTATGCTGTCTCCAGAATTTAAAACTACTTCCTTTTTCATAAAGAAAGGATTAATTGGTTTTGTCCATTTTATTCCGTCTAAAGATTCCAGCAAAGCCAAACCAGGTTTTCCTTCAGTTATGAGTCCAGAAAAATCTTTAACTACGCTATAAAACTTCTTATGTTCAGGATGATGCCAGACATAAGGATCCTCAGCCGAAGCAATTTTTCCTTCGGCATCCATAAAGTCAAATACAAAATTATCGGTTGTGGTAAAAGGACCGTTTGGAGAATCGGCAATAGCTACACCATGAACCCCTCTCCAATGCGGATTGTAAAAATTGCCTTTAAAGTACAGTAAGAATTTTCCGTCTGACGGACGTTTCACTACAGATGGATTAACCACAATTATATTATCGGGCTTAGGGGTTGTGCCATCTGGTGATGGATTGACAATGTTGTCAGGTTTTACCCTAGTTCTTGGAGATAAAAGGGGAGAAGTAGGCCTTGTAAAATTACCAACAACTAAGTCATCAAAAGTATTAAATTCTATAACACCAATTTGCTGGTTTTGCTGTACGCGATTACGTTTGTTCAGTTTTTCTCCTTTAGAACCTTGCGGTTGAATTCCCGGATCTTTTGAACCTAAATAATATAAATAATACTTGTTTTCAAATCGTTTTATATGCGGGTTGTGAACCATTTGTGTATCCCAAGCAATAGAATCTCCCTCCAAGCCTTTCCCTTGCAATACAATTTTTTGAAATTTAAAATTTTTATCAGGCTCGTCAGAAACTGCATAGGCTATTTTAGAGTGCAACACCCAAGAATCTGTAAATTTAGGAATGGAATCTCCACACTCCCAAGTGCTATAAAACATATGATATTTACCATCCTCACCTTTTATAACAGAGGCTCCCCATACAAACCGATCTGGGTCATTTAACACAGATTCACCTTTTAAAATGTCGCCTTCTACAACGGCATCTATGGATTTAGCTTTAATTTTTAAGCTTTCATCGTTTTTTTTACCACAATTGGTCAATAAACATAATGCCGCAAGTATTAGTAAACGTTTGGAGATATAACCCATTCTTTTATTGATAAAAATTTTTTCTGGTCATAACTAATGGAATCCCAATTATCAGTAATGCAACTAAATTAATTAAAACAACATTATGAATAGCTCCATAATAAAGAGAAATACCACTATCTATTAAAAACCAAGAAAGTATTCCGTACCACATGGAATTGTACGCCCATCGTTCTTCATTTTTAAAAGCATTTTCAGAAATCATTATCATCAAAATATGAAATCCTATAATAGTGGCTCCAATTATTCCGAAGAGCCAGTTTTTTAATGCTAATACCTCTGGTTGAAATTCTTTAGATTTAAAGAAAACGTCTCTAGTATATTCATTATGCAATTCAAAGAAAAATGAATTTCCGGCAAACGCAACTAATAAACCGACTATAACGGTAATTACATTTGCGTAGGTTAACCATTTTTGCCAAAAAATGAAGTTTTTATCTTGCATTTGATTTTTTAAAAATCTGTCTGTAAGTTATTAATAAAATTGAAAAAAATATAATAAAACTAAAAAATCAGACCAAAAGTGATCTGATTTTAAGTTTGCATTTGAATTTAAAAATAAAATTTGTATCCGATACCTAAAATATAATCATGGTAATTGTTTATTTTATGATGTTCTGCAAAAAGTTCAATTCTTTTAAAATTAAATCTCACTCCATTTTTAAACTCCCAGTATTTACTCCAATAGGTCGTTTTAGAATAAATAGATAAATTAGAAAATAAATACTGTTGAAATCCACCTTCAATTCCAAAATTGTTTTCTTCGTAGAAGTTTGATATTCCAAGACCAAAGTAAAATTTTGTAAAACGATTAAATATAGTCTTATAATATGAGTCTAAAATTATTTTATAATCTTTTAAATTGAAATTAAGTTCTTCAATTGTGTAATTTCTATATTCGAATGTTGCATTATAATTGCCACCTATGTAAAATAAATTATTGAATGTACTTTCAAACTGAAATATAGTGTTACTTGTAAAATTAGACTGATAACTTAAATTAAAACTTAAGTTTTGACTTAGTTGGTACAAATTGTTTATTTCTAAGTGAATTCCGCTGTGGTTGTATTTCATACCGTGCGTATAATATGGGCTTATAGTGGTTGAGAGAGTATAACAATGAAAAGTATGTACTTCTAAATCAACATCAATTGTTAGTTCAATATGTAAATCCTTTTCTTCACTTATCATTATTTCTTTGGTTTGATAACCAATAAAGCTAAAGGTTAAAGTGTCTCCAATTTTTGCTTTGATTTCATAATTACCGTCAAAATCTGTCTGAGTGCCTATGGAAGATCCTTTAATCGTTACATTAGCACCAGGTAAAGGGTACGATTCGGCAGAAACTATACCTTTAATTGCAATTTCTTGTGCCGTAATTATTAGCGAACTGATGAAGAGTAGTGTAAATAGTAATTTTTTCATTTTGGTTAGGTTTGATTTTGTAGTAAATCTACCTTTACCTTGAATAATTTAAAATTAATGTTGTGTTAGTAATACTTTTTAATGAGTGAAGTATGATTTTGGATTAGGGAAGAAATTTGTAACATTATTTGAAACCATCGAATTCAGTTTTTTTAGCATCTGCGATAATTTCTGCTGGATAATCATACAGTTCCAAAATCTTAATGGCGTTTCTTGTTTTTAGTTTTCCGTTTTTTAGTTTATGGTCAAATAACAATTTATCATTTTTAATTTGCTCACTAAAATGATATAAGTCGTAGTTTTCTTTTTCTAATAATTCCGTCAATTCAATATCATGGGTAGAAACTAAAACGATATGATTTTTTTGATTGAGATACGATAAAATCGCTTTTCCTCCTGAAATTCGCTCAATGGTATTTGTACCTTTAAAAATTTCGTCAAGTACGAATAAGCAGTTTTCTTCTGTATTTGAAGCCTCTATCAAGTCTTTAATTGTAAGCACTTCTTGTAAATAATAACTTGTGCTTTCTTGCAGATCATCCGCAATTCTAATTGAAGTATGAACTTTGAAAAATGGTGTGGTATAACTTTTGGCAAAACAAATATGTAGTGTTTGTGCCAAAATACTATTTACGGCAATAGTTCGAATAAATGTGGTTTTTCCAGACATATTAGAACCTGTCAACAACATACTTTTATCCGTGAGGTTCAAATCATTATCAACACAATTTTTAATTAATGGATGATAAATTTCAGTTATTTGAATTTGTTTTTCGTCAGTAAAATTGGGTGTGCAGATTTGTTCTTTACCTGCCTTTAAAGATGCTACTGAAATAGCCGCATCTATTTCACCAATAAAAAGAAACAGTTGTTCTATACTTTTTTTCTCTTTAGTGATAGCATCAATGAAATTATAAAAGACAATATATTCTATGTTGAACAGGATTTTTACCAATTCTATTAACAGCCAAAATAATGCAGTAAATTCGCCCTCTATTTGCTTTTCAAATCCGATAAATTTCGTTTTAATATGTATGGCATTTATCTTTTTAATAAATTCAACATCAGTAAAATAGGATTTTATTTTTTTAAATTTAATCAGTTCCTTGCTTACGATCAAACTTTTGTTCAGTTGTGTTACACCATCTAGATAATAAGTTATGTTTTCTTTATTTTTATAATGAGAAATGGTATTTATGGCAAAAACAGGAATCAAAATCAAAAGAAACAATGGATGTACAAATGCGAATATAATTGATAATACTGCCGTGATTGTTAATGCATAAACCCATTTTATATTCTTCGGTTTTTCAATGGTTTTATCATTAATTAACTTTTCTAGTTCGTAAGATTCTGTAGCGTTTAAATTAGACAAAAGTACTTGGCACTTTAGTCTTAATGACGGGTCGTTTATAAAAACTTTACTAAAAGCACTAAACTTTTTTAATTTCTCAATGCTCCCAATTGTTCTTAATTTATAGTATAAAAACTGCTGACCAATTTTTGAAGTTGTACGGTCTATAAATTGAAAAACAGCATCAATATCCAAATCGGATTTTACGCGATCAGAAATTAAATGATAGATTTCATTTTTGTGTTGATTATTATAAAAATACTGACCAATGGATTGGAAATAAAATTTTTCCGACTTTGGTTTGCCCCAATTTTCTATAAACCCTTTTTTTAATCTGGACAATCTTTTTTTCTTGTTGTAATTATTTATTAAATAAATAATAATTAATATAAATAGTAAGCCTAAAAGCCAGTTCATAGTGGGTTTGTTTTAAATAAAAAAAATCAGGTCAATCAAGACCTGATTTTTAAGTCTAATGTCTAAAATCTATTGTCTAACATCTCATTCACTTATTCCTAAACACCAATTTATCATCAAAGGCATCCAACAAAATCGAACTGTTTGCGGTTACTTTTCCAGCTAACATTTCTTTTGACAGTTCGTTTAACACTTTTTTCTGTATCACTCTCTTTATAGGTCTTGCACCAAATTGTGGGTCAAAACCTTGGCGTGATAGACTTTCAATGGCTTCATTGGTAGAATCTAAAGTAATACCTTTTTCTTTCAACATTTTTTTCAAACCGTTTAACTGTAGATTTACAATTTGCGTAACTTCAGCTTCATTTAAAGGTGTAAACATTACAATCTCGTCTATCCTGTTTATAAATTCCGGACGAATGGTTTTTCGCAACAAGCCCAATACATCTACTTTAGTGGTTTCAGTTACTTGGTCTCGATTGTTCATATCAAAATCCTTGAAATTCTCTTGAATGATTTCTGAACCCATATTCGAAGTCATAATAATAATGGAATTCCTAAAATCGGCAACACGGCCTTTGTTATCCGTTAAGCGACCTTCATCCAACACTTGCAATAAAATATTAAACGTATCAGGATGTGCTTTTTCTATCTCGTCCAACAGCACCACAGAATATGGTTTGCGTCTTACGGCTTCCGTCAATTGCCCACCTTCTTCATAACCCACATATCCTGGAGGTGCACCTACCAGTCGGCTTACCGCATGGCGTTCTTGATATTCGCTCATGTCTATTCTGGTCATGGCACTTTCATCATCAAATAGATATTCTGCCAAGGCTTTTGCCAACTCAGTTTTACCAACCCCTGTTGTTCCCAAAAACAAGAAACTACCAACAGGCCTTTTGCTATCTTGCAACCCTGCTTTTGAACGCCTTACCGCATCAGCAACAGCCTGAATGGCTTCATCTTGTCCAATAACACGTTTGTGAAGTTCATCTTCCAATTGCAATAGTTTTTCGCGTTCGCTCTGTAACATTTTTTGAACAGGAATTCCCGTCCATTTAGCTACAACTTCTGCGATATCTTCAGCGGTAACTTCTTCTTTAATCAAGGCATTTTCCTGATTTTCTTGCAAATCTTTTTGCAGCTCAGCAAGCTTTTCTTCCTCACCTTTTATTTTACCATAACGAATTTCAGCAACCTTGCCATACTCACCATTTCGTTCAGCTTTTTCTGCTTCCAATTTATATTCTTCAATGGCTTTTTTAGCGGCTTGAATTTGATCTACAACTTCTTTCTCACTTTTCCATTTGGCATAAATGCTCTCGCGTTCTTCTTTTAAATTGGCGACTTCCTCTTTTAAACTTTTCAGTTTTTTCTCGTCTTTTTCACGTTTAATGGCCTCAATTTCAATTTCCAATTGCATTATCTTTCTGTCTAACACGTCCAATTCCTCGGGTTTAGAATTGATTTCCATACGTAACTTAGCGGCTGATTCATCCATCAGGTCAATAGCTTTATCTGGTAAGAATCTATCCGTAATATAACGTTGCGAAAGTTCTACGGCAGCTATAATCGCATCATCCTTTATTTGTACTTTATGATGTGTTTCGTATTTATCTTTAATACCGCGTAATATTGAAATGGCACTTTCTGTATCGGGTTCATCAACCACTACTTTTTGGAAACGACGCTCCAATGCTTTGTCTTTCTCAAAGTGTTTTTGATATTCATCCAAGGTTGTTGCACCAATAGCACGCAGTTCACCTCTTGCCAAAGCGGGTTTTAAAATATTAGCGGCATCCATTGCTCCTTGTCCACCACCAGCTCCAACTAACGTGTGAATCTCGTCGATAAAGAGTACAATTTGTCCGTCAGCGGAAATTACTTCTTTTACAACGGATTTCAACCTTTCCTCAAATTCACCTTTATATTTAGCACCAGCAATTAATGCTCCCATATCTAACGAATAAATTATTTTCTCAGCTAGATTTTCAGGAACATCTCCTTTTACGATTCTATGTGCCAAACCTTCTGCAATAGCGGTTTTACCCACTCCTGGTTCACCAATAAGTATAGGATTGTTCTTCGTTCTTCGTGATAAAATTTGCAGTATTCTACGAATTTCCTCATCACGTCCAATAACGGGATCCAGTTTACCATCATTGGCCAACTGATTTAAATTTTTACCATATTTGCTCAAAGCGTTATAAGTGTCTTCTGCACCTTGACTGGTTACTTTACTGCCTTTACGCAATTCTTCAATAGCTGCTTTTAAATCTTTTTCAGAGATACCGTTATCTTTCATTAGCTGCCCAGTATCATCTTTTGATTTTAAGATTGCCAATAAAATATGTTCGATAGAGATATACTCATCTTTCATTTTTTTAGCAATATTGGCAGCATCGGTAAGGGTGGTTCCTGCATTTCTAGAGAGCATCAATTCTGCTCCAGAAACTTTTGGAAAACTAGCAATTATATTATCTAATGTTTGTTTGAAAATATCAACATTAACCCCTAGTTTATTGAGTAAAAAAGGAGTAACGTTTTCATCAATTTCAAAAATACCTTTTAAAATATGGGCATTTTCAATTTGTTGATGTCCAAAGCCTTGTGCAATTTGCTGAGCTTGTTGTACGGCTTCTTGTGATTTTATAGTATAGTTATTAAAATTCATTTGTCTTTTTTTTATGGATAAAGAGCAATTTGTGTTCCATTGATTAAAAAGATATAAAGCAGGACAAAATGACCGTATTTTGAAATATTTGATGACTTTTTGTCTTTCCTGTGCGTTTCACTCACGAATCATAAAGATTTTGGTAAAGTTCATAAATTTTTAATTGGCGATAAATTAGTTAACTTTGAACTTTAATACTTGAATTAGTTATATGGGAATACTAAAAAGTCTTTTTGGAAAAAGCAGTACTAAAACCGAACAACCTAAAATTAATTGGATTCCGTTAACCGAGAACAAACAGTTGGATGAAATTGTAGAAAAATCAAAATCCAAAACACAGGTTATTTTTAAACACAGCACAAGATGTGGAATTAGCAGTGGCGTAATTCGTCAATTTGAAAAGAAAGAAATTGACGATTCAGTTGATTTGTACTATCTTGATTTATTGAATTTTAGAAATATCTCTAATGAAGTTGCTTCAATATTTAATGTCGTTCATCAGTCTCCACAATTACTCATTATAAAAAACGGAAAAGCGGTAAAGTATGCTTCTCATTACGATTTATTAAGTTTAGAAATAATAGAAAACTCCTAAAATTTTTAAATTTCAGGAGTTTTGAAAATATTTTATTTTAATATAAAGGTCTAATTTACCTTATTAATAATTCTACCCTTCGGGCAAAATCAAATGAAGTTTCCTTTTTATCAATATCTTTTCCTCTAAATTCTAAGTTTATTCTACCCGCAGAAATACCTAATTCCATTAGTTTTTCAAAGATTGTTTGTGCTCTTTTTTCTGAAAGGGAGTTGTCATATTTGGCAGTTGTATTAGCTGTATTAGAAGCATAACCTATTAATATTACTTCTTTTTCAGCATTAGCCTTCAAATAGTTAACGATCTTGGCAATAGCATTTAAACCGGTTTCTTTTATTTCTGATTTATCGTTATCAAAGAATACATATTCATTTTGGCTACAATTACAATCGCTTTCTTTAGTGATGTAATTATTTATAACGGGTTTTTCAATTATAGTTTTGGTACTATCGATAACAATTGGTTCAATTTCCTTAACATACCAATCAATATGGTCTTTTTTTCCTAAAGTATACGAAATACCTAAATTTATACCTATGGAATTTGTAGTGTAAAGATCACTTTGTTGAATATCATTAATACCAGTAACAACATTTAAAGACGCTTTTAATGCTACATCTTTATTGATTTTATATAGGTTATCAATACTCGCCATTAAATGAAAATTTGTATTTGGTCTAAATATCTTTGGGTTATTTATTTTATGCAGGTATGTAAAATCTCCACCAATGCCAAGTAATATGGTATATTTATCTGTAAAATCTTCAAAGTTTAGCATTCTGCCCACATTGGCTACCCCTTGAAAGGTAATTGACGTGTAATTCTCAATATTATCCGTGTAAGTTGCTGCTAACCGAACACCAAACTTATTGTTAAACATGTACCTGCCACCTAGATTGTAATTGGCAAACCTAAAAGAGGTTATATCTTGGATCTTTGTAATACCAATTGAAGGTTCAATGGTTATTCTGCTATATTCTTGCGAATATATGGACATTGATAGCATTAAAAATGCTGTTAAAATTAACTTTTTCATAGCGTAAATTTTAAATTTATGTTAATACAAAATGCTATTAACCCTTAATATTAGGATTAATAGTGTGGTTTAGGTTCGGGAAGTTGGTTATATATAGAACAATTAAGAAAGCAAAAGTCCTACCTAAATTTTAAATAAACTAAAAATGTTGCTTAATTTGTTGGAGCTAATAAATTAAAAGGGGACATAGGAATATTCCTTACTATCCAAAATAACAAGAGCAAAACAATTACAAAATATACCGCTTTTTTATTGTCAAAAAAACTCTTGAACGTAGTTTTGAAAAGATGATTACTGAATTGTATGCCATAGTGATATAACAGCCCAATCAGCCCTAAAACCAATAGTATATTATTCTGTAAAGCGGCTAAAATATTACCATGCAGTAAATTGTGAAATCCACGTTGACTTCCACAGCCAGGGCAGAAAATACCCGTAGTTGAGTATAAAGGGCATTTTAACAGAAAATCAACTCTATTTGGGTTTATACTAAAATAAAATAATGCTGTTACCACTAAAAGTAACAGCATTATTATTTTCTTGTATTTCACAATTATTAGCTTACTGATTTTGCAGTTCTTCTAATCTTTCTTGTAATAATTCTGGATCTTGCATTACATCCCATCCAATATACATAATTACCCAAACAATTGAAAGAAGAAATAAAATAGACAAAATTAATCCTATAATAGACATTATTTTTCAGGCCTGTACATTGCCATAATTTAAATAGTTGTCTGGGGCCTGTTTGTACAATTTGGTGTCTTTTGTAGCGAGTACCAGACCGATTATGCCGAACAATAAGCCCGGTAAAGCATAACAGCAAGCTCCCACAATAGATAGAATTCCCATTACTAAAATGAGCGTTGCGTTTGGTAAGTTTTGTTTTTCCATAATGTTGATTCTTTTTGATTTTAGTTAATTAATAAATTTTAAGATGTAGTTACTAAGCATTATCAGCACATTACCAATAAATAAAAATAATAGAATTTTATGTCCGTTCTTAAAAGCAAATTTTAAGTGAAAGCCCAAATATACAAACATACTTACTAAAGTATAGATGGCAGGGTACATATAAAAAGCCTCAATAAATTCCCCTTTCAGCAAATGAATCAACGAACGTTGCATACCACAGCCCATACATTCCATACCAATTTTTTTCCATTGGCATGAAAGCATGTTTTCTTCTAAAAAAGAGACAATGCTCATATTATTCTTGGGTTTCGGTTTTTATTTCCTCTATTGTGCCAAATTCATATACATCCCGATTGATCGGGTTGCCATTTTCATTTGTTAATTTTAGAGGCTCAATTCTAATGGTATGCACATAAATTTTGTCATAGCTATTTTTTACTGGTCTAGCTTCGGGTAATTTAGTTGTAGTTTCTGGGTCTCGATAATCTACAATATCGTTTCCGTTGGCATCTTCAGTCTTTGATTCAAATTTAGTTAACGTACCATCATTATCATCATCTTCTTCTAAATAATCAGGGATACCATCTCCGTCGGTATCGTCGTTTGTGGGGTCGCCATCTCCATCTAAATCTTCTTGGGAGGTAGGTATGCCATCGCCATCATCATCTGAATCGATATAATTTGGAAAACCATCTTTATCTAAATCTATATCCTCATTAACTTCTTCGTCCACATTGTCATTGTCGTCTTCTGAAAATTCAGTATTAACCAATATAGAACCGGTCCCAATCCACTCGCTAATAACTTTTGGGCTGGTTGGCGGTATATTTTGACAGAAATAATTATTGGTAGGTTTTTCGGATAAAGTTCTGTAAATAATTTTATTAGCTCCCGATTCGCTTACTGTGAATACCTCATTATCCCATTTATTGGTAAGAAAAGAATCTACAGCATCTGGAAGGCTTGTATTAATTTCAATAATTAGTGTTTCATTTTCATTGACTTTGTAAAGCACCACATCTCCGCAACTTTCAGGATCTATTGATGAAAATTGAAATTCTGGTATGTCAAAATTACCATCGTCACAGGACAATGTTGCTAAAAATATAAAAAGTATTATTATTCTATTCATACGGACAAAAATAACAGAAATGCACTACAAAGTAAAAATAGTTACTGTTAATTTTGATTACTTTTGCAATCATGAGTACAATTTATCTTGACAATGCTGCAACAACGCCAATAGATGCTAACGTAATTGAACGAATTACAGAGGTAATGACTACCGTTTACGGAAATCCGTCTTCTACCCATCAATTGGGAAGAAAAGCTAAGGTGGTAGTTGAAGAAGCTAGAAAAAGCATTGCCAAGCACTTTAACGTTTCTGCTGGTGAAGTTTTTTTTACCGCAGGTGGTAGTGAAGCCGATAATTTGATTTTACGAAATGCCATTGTTAATTTAGGGGTGAAACGAATTATTACTACAAAAATAGAACACCACGCTGTATTGCATACCGTTGAAGCCTTAATGAATGAGTTTAACCTTGCCATTGACTTTGTGGATTTAGACGAAAAAGGAATGGTTGATTACATACATTTAGAAGCGTTATTGGAGGATAATTTCAATAGAACTTTAGTCAGCTTAATGTCCATAAATAATGAATTGGGCAATCTGTTGGATATTAAAAAAGTATCTGGTCTTTGTATTGCCAATAATGCTCTGTTTCATTCCGATACCGTTCAGGCTATTGGACATTTTAAAATGGATTTGCAAAAAACACCTATAGATTTTATAACGGCAAGTGCCCATAAATTCCATGGGCCAAAAGGAGTGGGATTTGCCATTATCAAAAAAGGATTTGGTATAAAACCTATTTTAATTGGAGGAGAGCAGGAGCGTGGTGCGAGAGCGGGAACGGAAAATGTACCGCAAATTGCTGGAATGCAAACCGCGTTGGACATTGCATTGGAAAATCTTGAAGCGGACAGAAAACACATTACGGAATTAAAAAAGTACTTTATTGATAAACTAAAAGGTACTTTGCCTAATGTGGAGTTCAACGGATGCTCCGCTGATTTAGAAAATAGTACTTACACCATTTTAAATGTTCGTTTTCCAAAAACATTGCCCATGTTGCTGTTTCAATTAGACTTAAAAGGAATTGCGGCTTCTGGCGGAAGTGCCTGCCAAAGTGGAAGCAACAAAGGCTCACATGTTTTAAATGCTATTTTATCTGAAGATGAGGCTAAAAATACTTCGGTCCGTTTTTCTTTTGGTAAATACAATACCAAAGAAGAGATTGATAAAACGGTTGAGGTGTTGAAGGGGCTAGTTTGATTTCTTTAAACGTTCTTCTTATAAGCCGTAGTAGTTTTTCTATAAGAAAAGCCACAGAGGAGTCTGAACTCAGCTATGGCTTATACAAAATGTTGTGCGTTCGCTCTTTTTTAATTTGGTGAATGAAGTCCAATTTTATTTCCTTCAGAATCGTGAAAAATAGCAAAAAAGCCACTTTCGTCTGCGTGAGGTGTTTTTGGAATAATTGTTTTTCCACCATTTTCATCTACTTTATCAAGAATTACTTGAAGATTATCGCCACCATTAAGATAGATAGTTACTCCTTCCGATGAAGGTTGGTAACCTTCTCCTTTCATTATCACTCCTGTTACCAATTGATCTTGATAAGGAAACAAGCCCATTTCCATTTCAGGAAAATCCATTTTTTCAATATTAATTCCTAAAATTTCTTGATAAAAACCGATTGCTCTTGAAATGTCCGTTGCTGGAATTTCAAAAATTGAAATAAAACTATTCATATTTTTTACATTTTTAGTTTGGGTTGAATCATTAATGTTCGTTTCAGAAATTGAAGTGTTCTTATTCTTACACGATATAAGGCTGAAAGCCATGATTATTACACCCAAGATTATACTTTTCATGTTAAACTGTTTAATAATGGGACAAATTTATGTGTAGGAAATCGTTTTAAATTGTAAAAATGCGACACCTAAATCTACTTGTAGAAAAGCGTTGAAAGTGCCATATTCTCATTGTCCATAAACTCCTTTGGATTAATTCCGGTAAACTCCTTAAAGTCTTTTATGAAATGTGCTTGATCGAAATATTCACTTTCGTATGCTATTTTGGTCAAGTTTTCAGATTTATGGTTAAGCAGCATTTTTAATGCTGTTTGCAATCGAATTACTTTACCTAATTGTTTCGGACTAACTCCAATTTGTTTTTTAAAATTTCTTTCAAGCTGTCTTCTTTTTGACAGGTCACTTTTAAGTATTGAGTTTATAGAAGCACTTCCATTTGTTGATAGAAGTGATTCAATGGTCTTTTTTACGATTTTGTCAATAATTACTAGGTCATTTAACTTATCTAAAAGAAATTTTTCAATGATTTCTATCCGTTGTTCAGTGGTTGTTGCTTGAATAATATTTTGTTCCAATTCTTTAGCGGTCTTTGTTCCAAATAGCAATTCTATTGGTGTTTCCTTATTTGCTAAATCTTCGATAGGTACGGTTACAAAGTTTGCAAAACCATAAGGGTAAAAGCGAATTGCAAATGTGTTGACGTAACCTGTTGGCTCAATATAAAATGGTTCAATGGTTTGTCCGAGAACCATAGCACGAGGTTGAAGAATAAAGTTATCTTCGGAAGTATATCTTTTTATGTCATCTCCAAGAATAAAAGCCATTTCAATGCAACCATCAGGTATAATCCGTTGTTTTTGCGTTTCATTTTGGACAGGTACTTCCAAAGTCCAATAGCAACTAACGAGTGATTCTAGATCTGAATGTGGTCGAAATGTTTGATAGTTCATTAATATTTTGTTCGTTTTTTAGCTTGTTCTTAACAATTTGGATATGATTCTGCACAATCGAGATAGAGTGTGCCTTTATATCTGTTATGTTGTATAGGCTTTCCCATTTTTAGAGTTCGAACTCAGTTCCAAATTTTAGCCCAACCTCCTTAATTTTAGATATATCCTCATCCAATTCCACAAACATATTTTCGATTCCAGCTGGTGCAAAAGTTACTAAAACTACTGCATCTTTGTCAGAGTCGTTTCTCCATGTATGCTTTTCTCCCTTTTCAATGTTTAAGAATTCTCCTTTGTTCAATTCAAATTCTTTTCCGTTAACATTGAACGTCAACTTACCACTTTGTACAAAGAAACTTTCATCTTCTTTTGAATGACTATGAATTGGCGGTCCACTATCACCGGACGGAATAATAGTTTCGCTCAAGAAATATTTTCCTCCAGTTTCATTCCCGGTCGCAATGAACTTCAGACCAAAGTAGCTCTTATTTGATTTTCCTTTATTCATTTAGTTTAAGTCATATTAAACGAAGGTCGTACTTTTTATCGAAAAATCAAATTGTTAATCGCATAAAAAAACCGAAACAATAAGCTTCGGTTTTTAAAATTTACTTCTTTTTTTTCTGCTGTGCCTGTTGCTCTTGGGCTTGTTTCATGGCATCGTCCAAACGTTGTCTGAATTTACTTTTCTTCTTTTCGGGCTTGGCCTTGTTTTCTTGTATTTGAGCATGGATTTTATCTTCGTCAATAATAAATTTCTTAATCACCAACATAATTACAATGGTTAACAAGTTAGATACAAAGTAGTATAAACTTAAACTACTGGCGTAATTGTTAAAGAAAAAGAGCATCATAATAGGGGAGAAGTACATCATATACTTCATCATTTTGCCCATATCGGGCATACCTTCTTGTGTAGGTTGTTGCATGTTCATTTGCTGACTTTGAGTCATACGCATATAAAAGAAAATAGCAACCGAAGCCAAAATGGGGAACAAACTTACGTGGTTTCCATAAAAAGGAATGTCAAGCCACTCAGGTAATTTGGCAATGGTATCGTAAGACGCTAGGTCTTCCGCCCATAAAAAACTTTTTTGACGTAACCCTATCTGCGTTGGGAAAAACTTGAACAACGCAAAAAATACGGGCATTTGTATCAATGCGGGAATACACCCAGACAATGGGCTTACACCTGCTTTACGCTGTAACGCCATGGTTTCTTGCTGACGCTTCATGGCATTTTCTTTACCTTTAAGCCTCTCGTTTATCTCTTGCATTTCAGGGCGTAATACCTTCATTTTTGCACTTGATAAATACGACTTGTAAACAACGGGAGACATAATGATCCGTACAACAATGGTCATTAAAATTATAATCAGGCCATAATTACCGATAAAAGAACTTAAAAATGTAAATACCGGTATAAATATAATTCTGTTTATCCATCCAAAAATACCCCAACCCAGATCGGCAACTTCTTTAATGTCCGTGCCCTTGTATTGTTTGAAAACATTAAAATCCGTTGGGCCGTAATACCAGTTCATGGCATAATCCAACTCGCCATTTTTCATGTTTAACGGTGCAGAAATACTGAATTTTTTTGTAAAAATAGTATCCTTTTCATCATCCTCGATCAAATCTTTTGAAATAACCTTGGCAGAACTTAACGGTGTATCTGTCTTTAATATGGAGGTAAAAAAGTGTTGCTTAAAGGCAACCCAGTTTACATCAACTAATTCATCTTCGTCATCAGAGCTTAAATAACTGACATCATCGTCGGCTTTATAATAATACCAACTGTACATATTTTCGGCATAGGCACTTTTTTCTTGACGATAAGCTTTTAAATCCCAATCCAGTTGTAAAGATTGCGAAGTGTTTATTGCCCGGTCCATCCCTTGTGATTTGATGGCAAAATCAAGCATATAATTACCAGGTTTTATTTCGTAACGATATTCTAAAAACTGATTGTTAGATACTTTTAGTTTCATGGAAAGCACCTGATTTTCACCATTCTTGGTCAAAGTAGGTTCAAAAAATAAATCTTTTGTGTTTAAAGTTCTATTATCGGTAGTCGCAAAATTGATATTAAAAAGTGCATTATTATCTTTAATCAGATATAAGGGTTTTTGGTCATGGGTTTTAAAGTTTTTTAGCTCTACTTCGGTAATTTGCCCACCTTTATTGCCCACTTTAATTTTTACCAAATCGTTTTCAAGTACAGTTTCATTAGCAGTTGCAGACGGTAATGTCGCACTGTACGCAAATACGCCCAATTGGCTTTGGGCATTAGTTAATGCCAAAGAATCTGTAGGATTTACCGTTGTTATTGTGGAGTCAATAACCTTAGTATCGGGTTGAGCAATTTGTTGTTGATTCGCTTTTTGAGTCGAATCTTGTCTTTGCTCGGTTTTTTGTTTCTCAAGTTCTTCTGGGGTAGGCTGGTTGGTGTACATATACCAAACCATTATGGCACCTAATAATAAAAAACCGATGAGGGAATTTACGTCAAATTTCTTTTCTTCCATAATCTATAAAATCAACCCTATTGTTCTCAAAATTTGTAGAGTAAAAAACAGATGGGTTTTTGAGACTGCGAAAATATAAAAAACTAGCCATATAGGCTTATATTTTGTTAAAAGATTGTTCAGCCGTAGGTTATAAAAAAGTTAAATCATCTTGTCATTAAGAGATACAAGGAATCTTTTAAAATTACACTTACTGTTTATGAGATTCCTCCTGCGTCGGAATGACAGATTATAATAATCTAAAATCCTATGGCACTATCGTCGCCTCTTGGGTCGGCACCACCTTCTAATTTTCCGTCAGGTAATACCAAAATGGCATCTACTTTACCAATAATTCTAGAATCGCTTTGGTCTATGTTGTAGCCTTTTTCCCGCAATCTTGAAAAAACCAATGTGTCAAAAGTAGTTTCAAATTTTATATCATCAGGATACCATTGGTGGTGGAATCTAGGCTGGGAAACCGATTCTTGCATGGTCATATCAAATTCCAACACGTTTAAAATATTTTGCATAACAGAAGTGATAATTGTTGAACCACCAGGTGTTCCAATTACCATTTTCAGTTTACCATCTTTTTCAACAATAGTAGGGGTCATGGCACTTAGCATTCGCTTTTGCGGAGCTATGGCATTAGCTTCTGCACCTAACAGACCGAACATATTGGGTTCTCCGGGTTTAGAACTGAAATCGTCCATTTCGTTGTTCAAAAAGAATCCGGCTTCTTCCACATAAACTTTAGATCCATAAGCACCGTTCAAAGTTGTGGTAACCGCTACGGCATTACCAAACTGGTCAATGATTGAATAATGTGTGGTCTCCTCGCTCTCGGGCAATGTAATTTGTCCATAAGTAATATCAGTAGATTTTGTTGCCTTGTCCCAACTGAAATCGGACATTCTTTGCGACAAATAATACGGTGAAATCAAAGTATCAACAGGAATAGGTACAAAATCGGGATCACCTAAAAATTCCGATCTGTCCGCATAGGTTCGTCGTTCTGCCTCTGTAATTAACTGAATGTATTCCAGTGAATTATGTTCATATTGACCGATATTATAAGGCTCAATACTTTTTAAAATCTGGGCAATGCAAATACCTCCGCTAGATGGTGGCGACATTGATATAATTTTATTTCCTTTATAAGTAAAGGTAATAGGGTCTCGCCATTTGGCTTCATACTTTGCTAAATCTTCTTTGGTGATAATACCTCCTAATTTTTGTATATAGTTAACCAACATGTCCGCTGTTTTACCTTTGTAAAACTCATCCCTGCCATTATCCCTAATTCTGGTTAAGGTGGCTGCTAGGGCAGGATATTTGATGGTGTCACCGACTTCCCACTCTTTATCTAAAAATATAGTTCTATTATTGGCTTTTTCAAAAAGATGCCTGTAGGCATTGAGCATTCTGGCTTGGTTTTTAGTAACCACAACACCATTAGTAGCTAAGTCAATAGCAGGTTGTATTAATTTTTCAATTGGTATTGTCCCAAATTTTTTATGTACTTGAAACAGTCCCGCAACCGTTCCGGGAACACCAACCGCCATAGCACCTAAAGTGCTTTTATTGGGAATTATGTTTCCATTTTTATCCAAGTACATATCTTTTGTGGCTGCCAATGGAGCTTTTTCGCGATAATCTATGCTACCGGTTTTACCATCGTTTAAACGATACACCATAAATCCACCACCACCAATATTGCCTGCAAACGGAAATGAAACCAATAATGCCAAATCGGTAGCGACCATAGCATCAAAGGCATTGCCACCTTGTTTCATAACAGCAATACCAATTTTAGAGGCTTCTTCTCTTGCAGAAACCACCATTGCTGAATCAGCTATAAAGCCATAGGTTTTTTCGGTTTTGGCTTGAGTTTTACTCGTTGATGTTTTAGGTTCGCTTTTTTTGCAGTTAACAATAAGTAAACCAACAAATAGAAGAATTAGTAGTTTTTTCATTTTTTAATTATTTTAATAACTCTATTTGCTCATAAGAAAATACACGCAAATCTTCGAAAAAAACTTTAAAATCATTTTCAAATTCAGTGTAATATAGATTTAGGTCTTCAATTGCCAAGTTCATTTTAGAAATGTTTTTTGTGCGTCTGTTCATACCTATCAATACATTTTCAATACCCTCTAAAGTACGATAATTATACAACCAATCTCCTTTAATCATGTAGGGCAATAAATTTTGAATTTTATTGGGCAATAGGTCATAATTGAATTCTAATAGTGCATAAAATTCCTGAGCAGTATCTTTTAATGGAGTTTGACTGTAATTTGACCAATTTTTGGCTAAATAATGGTCATATAAAATATCTATAATAACGCCGTCGTAATGTCTGTACCTGGGGTGTAACCGTTTTTTGCTTTTACGTACTATAGGATGTGCATCGGTAAAAGAATCTATTTGCCGATGCAATAAAATTCCTCTTTGAATATCTAAAGGATATTTTTTATAACGTTTACCTCTTATGCCGTCCGCAATAAAATTCCCGATTTTAAGTTCATCGTTATCACCAGAAAGATATATATGTGCCAAAAAATTCATTTGGGAAAGATAGGGAAAAAAGTATTCAGTCCGCAGTATTCAGTAGGCAGTTTTTACAGATAGTAGCTCAATCGAAATTGCAAAATTTTACTTATTTTTCAGGGATACTAAAATGCCAGTCCATCTTTTCAAATAGAGCAACTAAACTGTCTTTCTTTTCTTTTTTGCAAACAAAGAAATCAAAATTCGACTGCATGGCAATCAATCCTTTGGGGTTAATTACTGCATTTGCGGAATTTAGATAGTAACTTGTCCAATCATCACTTCTAATGGGTCTGAATTTATATTTTTCGGTATGTAGCATATTTGCCAATGCTTTTTTAACTCCCTTGGCTTCTTCACTATAGCCCATTAATTTGTAAAATGTGAGCAATTGCCCCAAGGCTTCTTTAAAATAAACTAAATCGTTTTGGGCGTTGGTCCATTTTGCCAAAAAAGGATTGGGCTCTATAACAATTTCGCCCTTGAAGTTCTTTTTATTCCAATTTGGAATGGATTGAACGGCAATGTCTTTAAAAACGTAATCAAATTTTTTCGGGTCTATTAATGCCAACCAAATTTTTTCAGTTATATCATTGATTTCCTCATCATTATAAAAAGAACTGCCCAATAGAGAAATAATAGTTGAAATATCTTCCTTTTGTATATTAAACCCTTCAGTTTCTATATTTGGTTTGGTTTTTTTGTATTCTTTTATTGTGCTGTAAAAACGTATTTCAGCATAATCGGGTTGTGACCAACTGTTAAAATTGAACGCTATAACTGCGATACCAAGCAATAATATCTTCTTCATATAATCTGTTTTAATGTTATCAATTGGTGTTGGGTAGTTTCATGGAAAAAACCGCTCCCTAAAGAACGGTTTTTTAATTATTTGAGTATAATTTTTTTATTAAAATTTATGGTTGAATAAAATCCCATTCAATTTTTTTAAAGAGTTCGGTGATTTCTTCTTTCTTTTCAACTTTACATACAATAATATTGTAGTAACCTTTTGTAACCAAGGCTACCAATCCTTTAGGAGCTAATTCTTTGTTAATGGTTTCCAAATAGGAATACGCCCAATCATCATCTTTTGGATCTTGAAAGTTAATGTTTTTTGTAATTAGCAATTCATTGAAAGATGATTGCACACCTTCAGCGTCATCACCATAAGTAATTAAATCATAATGACTTAATATTTTACTTAAGGCCAGTTGAAAGTACGGGAATTCGTCACTATTAATTGTCCATTCGGTAAGATAAGGGTTGGGTTCTAAGACCAGTTCGCCTTTAGCATTTACTTGCCCCCAATTATTAATGGTTTTAACGGCAAAATCTTTATATACGAAATCAAATAATTTGGGATTTGAAAAAGCTAACCATGCTTTGTCAACAATGTCTTTTCTTTCTTTTTCCGTATATAACGAATCACCAAGGTTATCAACAATATTGGACAATAAATCCTTGTCGATGCCCAATTCTTGAGTTCTGGGTTCGTCATTTTTGTATTCGTATATTTTACTACTGAAAATAACTTTGCTGTAGTCAGTTGCCTGAGCGACTGCTACATAAGTGAATACCGTGAATGTTAAAATAGAGAGTAGTGTTCTTTTCATAGAGTTACTTTAGTTACACTTCGCTTTTACACACGAAAATTAATAATATTTTAGTGAAATAATATTAATTTTATAAATACAAAAAAATGATAAAAAATAGAATTTAGGGGTTCTATAAGATTGCTAATGTACTAATTATTTTATTACATTACAATAAAATCAACAAAAAGTAAGCTTTTCTAAGCGAATGGTAATTTATTGATAGTAAACTGTTTTTTTAACAAAAAACATACCGACTGGTCTTAAAATCAGTCGAATATGATAAAATATCCCGTTGCTCAAAGAGCCAAAGCTTAACATTACCCATTCAACATTACGGGCATAACCAACATGGTAATTTGTTCGCCATCCTCTAAACCGTCAATGGGTGTTAAAATTCCAGCTCTATTTGGTAAAGACATCTCCAACAAAATCTCATCTGATTCTAAATTGTTTAACATTTCTGATAAGAATTTAGAATTGAAGCCTATTTGCATATCATCACCTTCGTAGTTACATTTTAAGCGTTCATCAGCCTTGTTAGAAAAATCAATGTCCTCGGCAGAAATATTTAATTCCGTACCTGCCATTTTTAAACGTATTTGATGTGTGGTCTTGCTTGAAAAAATAGAAACACGTCTTACGGAATTTAGGAAAGAACTTCTTTCCAATGTTAGTTTATTTGGATTTTCTTTAGGTATAACGGCCTCATAATTGGGGTATTTACCATCAATTAAACGACAAACTAAAACGGTTTGATCAATAGTGAATTTTGCATTTGCATCGTTGTATTCAACAACAACATCATCTGGAGAACCTGATAAAATGTTCTTTAACAAGTTCAACGGTTTCTTGGGCATTATAAATTCTGCCGTTTCACTTGCACTTACATCATTACGTGTATATTTAACCAATTTATGGGCATCGGTAGCCACAAAAGTTAAGTTCTCTTTAGAAAATTGAAAGAAAACCCCGCTCATCACGGGTCGTAAATCATCATTACCAGAAGCAAAAATAGTTTTAGAAATGGCGGTAGCTAAAATATCACCGGTTATCACTGTTTTACTCGGATCTTCTAACTCGACTGCTTTTGGGAATTCAGCACCATCTGCATAGGCCAAAGCATATTTACCACTTTCAGAACTGATTTCAAGCGTATTATTTTCTTCAACCACAAAAGTTAAAGGTTGTTCGGGAAAAGTTTTTAGCGTATCTAATAATAACCTCGCGTTGATGGCAACTGTACCATCTTCATCAGCCTCAGCCTCAATAACCGTAGTCATGGTCGTTTCTAAATCAGATGCTGAAACTTTTAATTGATTATTGGACAACTCGAACAAGAAATTGTCTAAAATGGGTAGGGTATTGCTATTATTGATAACACCTCCTAAAACTTGAAGTTGCTTTAATAGTTGATTGCTTGAAACTATAAATTTCATATGATTATAAATAGGTTAAAGAGTTTTTTAGTTTAATCATTTGCGATTATAAAACGGACTAAACAATTTGTGCCAAATCCCTTATTAAGGGTTTTGTATATGATTACAAATATAGATTAATATAAATGAGCGAAAAAAATAAATTTTACTGTTTTATTCACAATCGTAAATTTTAAGTAGATTTGTGAACCTAAGATTTAATTAGACTACTTAAAATCCATGAAAAAAATAGTATTTCTACTAGTATTTCTTCTTTCTATAATTCCGATAAATGCTCAAAAACCCAACAAACCGAGTTCTTCTGAAATTTACGAATCCATAAAAAAGTTAAACTTTTTAGGTACGGTTTTGTATGTTGCGGCACATCCTGACGATGAAAACACACGTTTAATTTCTTATTTTTCCAATCATGTTAAAGCTAGAACAGGTTATTTGTCAATAACTAGAGGGGATGGTGGTCAAAATTTAATAGGTTCAGAATTACAAGAACTTTTGGGTGTAATACGAACACAGGAATTATTAGCTGCAAGACACGTGGATGGTGGTGAACAATTTTTTACCAGGGCTAAAGATTTTGGTTATTCTAAACATCCCGATGAAACGCTGGCCATCTGGAACAAAGATGAGGTGTTAAAAGATGTGGTTTCCATCATCAGAAAATTCAAACCCGATGTTATCATCAATCGTTTTGACCACAGAACGCCTGGAAGCACACATGGACATCATACATCTTCGGCAATGTTAAGTGTTGAGGCATTTGACTTGGTGAGCGATGAAAATTTTAAAGGCCATAATTTATATAAACCTTGGCAGCCTAAAAACTTATTTTTTAATACTTCTTGGTGGTTTTATGGCAGTCAAGAAAAATTTGAAAAAGCGGATAAATCTAACTTGATGAATTTTGATATGGGCGTTTATTATCCGTCAAGTGGGTTGTCCAACAGCGAAATTGCTTCTTTGAGTAGAAGCCAACACCAATCGCAAGGTTTTGGTAGTACTGGATCCAGAGGTTCTGAAATGGAATATATTGAACTTTTAAAAGGTGAAATGCCAAAAAATGCCGACGTTTTTGATGGTATAGATACTTCTTGGAACAGGATTAAAGGTGGTAAAGCCATAGCTGATGTTTTGACAAAAGTTGAGCAAGATTATGATTTTAGAAATCCAGCTAAAAGTATTCCTGAATTGCTAAAGGCTTATGAGTTAATAAATAAATTGCCCAGTGGACATTGGAAATCCATTAAGTTGCCTGAGATTAAGGAAATTATTGCTGCTTGTGCCGGACTATATTTAGAAGCAGTAGCAGAAATTTCGTATGCTTCCTTGAATGATAGTATCAAGGTTTCTTTGGAAGCTATAAATAGAAGTGATGTTCCTGTTGTTTTATACTCGATCGATTTGCAAAACGAGCGTAACAGCTTTATTATAAATCAGAATTTAAAAAATAACGAACCCTATAAAACTACTGCCAAAACGGTTGTCTTGAAAAATAATCAATTCACATCACCTTATTGGTTATGGAAAGTTAGCAATTTGGGAATGTATCAGGTAACAGATAAAAATTTAATAGGAAACCCTGAAACCCCTAAAGAGTTGCTAGCAGTTTTTAACGTCGAGATAAACGGTACCGATATTCCTTTTCAAAAAGATATAGTTTACAAATATAATAGTCCTGTAAAAGGCGAGGTGTACCAACCTTTTGAAATTTTTCCTGAAGTAACCGCTAAAATTACAAATAAGGTAAATATTTTTGCTGATAATTCTTCAAAGGAAATCCCTGTTGTTATTAAATCTTCTAAAGATAACCTATCAGGATCGGTTAATTTATGCTATCCAAATGACTGGAAAGTGAGTCCCGATAAAATTGATTTTAACATCGACAACAGAGGCGGTGAAAAAACGGTTGTTTTTAAGGTAACACCGCCAAATGAGCAAAGCGAGGGATTGATGTCGCCTATGGTAACAATAGATGGGGAGATTTTCACCAGTGAATTGATAAATATCGATTACGATCATATTCCGAAACAAACTGTTCTAATGCCTTCAGAAGCAAAATTGGTGCGATTGGATATAAAAAAGAAAGGGAATTTAATTGGATATATTCAAGGAGCGGGCGATCAAATTCCAACCAGTTTGGCTCAAATTGGGTATAAAGTGGAGGAATTGAACGAAGATAATATCAATCTAACCAATTTGCAAAAATATGATGCAGTTGTATTGGGAATAAGACTTTATAATATTAGTGATAAAGCAAAATTCTATCAAAACGCCCTTCATAACTATGTAGAAAACGGAGGTACTTTAATTGTACAATATAACACCAGTAGAAGTTTGAAAGTAGATAGAGTAGCTCCCTATGAACTGAAATTGTCTAGAGATAGAGTAGTGGAAGAAGATGCCGAAGTAACTTTATTGGCTAAAGACCATGATTTGCTAAATTATCCGAATACAATAAATTCAAGCGATTTTGAGGGATGGATTCAGGAACGTGGTCTCTATTTTCCAGATGAATGGAGCAAAGAATTTACACCGATTCTTTCTATGAATGATAAAGGCGAATCTGCTAAAAAAGGAAGCTTGTTAATAGCGAAACACGGCAAAGGGCATTTTATTTATACCGGAATTAGCTTCTTTAGAGAGCTGCCGGCCGGTGTTCCGGGAGCTTATAAGTTATTCGCTAATATGTTGTCGGTTGGTAAAAAATAAACAAATGGAAGAAAAACCAAAATACATTTGGCAAAAATTATATACTTGGGTGTTGGTAACCAATGCTTTTTATGTAATACTCTTTTTTATTATTATGAAACTCTTTTCTTGAGGGTTTCGGGTTGTAGGATTTCGTTTTTCGGACTGTTCAGAATGGATAATAGTTAAACCAATTATATTGTTTATGGTGTCAGATTTTTCATTGTTTTTAATAACTAATAACACAATTTTCTCAATAACTCAATAACTCATTAATTAATGCAACAAATTGATTGGATAGTTTTAATTTTTACTTTAATTTCTATTGTTGCCTATGGTGTTTGGAAAACCAGGGGCAGTAAAAATGTTCAGGATTTTATTCGTGGAGGTAATCAGTCCAAATGGTGGACAATTGGTTTGTCCGTAATGGCAACACAAGCCAGTGCCATTACTTTTTTATCAACGCCTGGTCAAGCTTTTCATGACGGAATGGGGTTTGTGCAATTTTACTTTGGTGTACCCATTGCCATGGTTATTATTTGTTTGGTATTTATTCCCATTTACCATCGTCTTAAAGTTTATACTGCTTATGAATACTTAGAAAGCCGTTTCGATCTAAAAACAAGAAGTTTGGCGGCCATTTTATTTTTAATCCAACGTGGATTGGCGGCCGGAATAACCATTTATGCACCTGCTATAATTTTATCGGCAGTGTTGGGTTGGGATTTGATTACGCTAAATATTATCATCGGAATTTTAGTTGTTATTTACACCGTTTCGGGCGGTACAAAAGCGGTAAGTGTAACCCAAAAACATCAAATGGCGGTTATATTTACGGGCATGTTTATTGCTTTTTTTATGATTGTTAACGCGTTGCCAGCGGATGTAACATTTACTAAAGCATTGGATATTGCAGGAGCAAGTGACAAAATGAAAGTCCTAGATTTTTCATTCGATTTTAACAACAGATATACCTTTTGGAGCGGTATTATTGGTGGTAGTTTTTTGGCATTGTCTTATTTTGGCACGGATCAAAGTCAAGTGCAACGTTATTTATCAGGTAAATCTATTAAAGAAATGCAATTAGGCTTATTGTTTAACGGATTGCTAAAAGTACCCATGCAATTCTTTATTTTATTGGTAGGGGTTATGGTTTTTGTGTTTTATCAATTTAATGTTACACCGTTAAACTTTAGTCCCACAGCCACAGAAACTGTGATGAGTTCTTCTTATGCCGAAGATTACGAAGCCCTACAAGATGAACAAGATTTAATATTTAACAAGAAACAAATCTTAATCAATGAATTTATAAAATCGGAAGATAAGGCCATAAGCAAACAAATTACCAAAGCCAATATTGCCGATAAAGAAAACAGAACAGCTGCTCGTGATTTAATTAAACTAGCGGCTAAGGAGAAAGAAATAAAAGTAGAGGATAACGACAAGGATTATGTCTTTATTCATTTTATTTTAAATAACCTACCTAGGGGATTGATTGGGTTATTGTTGGCTGTAATTTTATCTGCTGCTATGTCGTCAACAGCGTCCGAATTAAATGCGTTAGGCTCAACTACTGCATTAGATTTGTACAAGCGAAATGTGGTTACTGAAAAGTCTGAAAACCATTATTTAAATGCCTCTAAATGGTTTACATTATTGTGGGGAATAATTGCAATATTAATTGCCTGTGTGGCTAATTTGTTCGATAACTTAATTCAATTGGTAAATATAATTGGTTCTATTTTCTATGGTAATGTATTGGGTATTTTCCTACTTGCATTTTTTATAAAATATGTAAAGAGCAACGCAGTTTTTACCGCAGCTCTTATTACACAAATAATCGTTATAAGTATTTATTATTTTGCCATGTTCTTACCTGAAAGTCAAGGTGAAAAAGCTTTGTTGGGCTATTTGTGGCTTAATTTAATCGGTTGTGCTTTAGTAATGGGTATTGCGATTTTATTACAGAGTTTTAAGGGAAACAACGAATCCAATTTCGCTCAATAACTTACACCAATAAAAAAGAGATTACACCGTAACCAAAACATCAATAGGTATCCATTTGTCATTTTCCAACTTATACCAAACTTGTATCCACGACTGGTCTTGCAATTTCCATGAAGCTTCTAAAATTCCAATGTTTGTGGTTAAATACTCTTTGTTCGGATAGTGTTTTTCAATCAATAATTCAAGATTAAAAGGAATACTGTCTTTTTTTATTTTGATAAAATCCTTTTCTTGTGGTTCTCCATGTTTTGCAATAGCGACTTTAAAATCCAATTGTGATAGTTGTGCTTGATCATTCCTTAATTTTTCAACATCTAGTGCTACGGTATCAGTTTTGATTTTTTCTACCGAGGTTTCTGTATTTGTCTTTTTAGTTTCACAAGAAAAAAACAGAATGCAACAAGAACAGAACAATATAAGATGCTTTAGTTTATTCATTGGATAAGGTTATGGTTAATGTAACGCAAATTATATATCTAAATTATGCTTTTGCCCTAACTTCAATAGGTTTCCACTCATTTTCAATAAACAAATACCAAACGGTAAGTTCTGCATTTGTAGGTCTTTTCCATTGTGCTTCTAGAAAAAAGACTTTTTTAGAATTATATTCTTTATTCGGAAAATATTCATTGACAATGGTCAATTGCTCTTCAGAAAGGTTTTTTTCTTCTACTTTTATCTTGTTACTCATCTGCGGTTCACCATATACTTGAATGGCATTGGTAAATTTAACATGGGCCAAATGGGCTTTTTCTTTTTGGATGTTATCTGCTGTAGTGTCAGTATTTACAACAGATTTAGTATTACAAGAAACTAAAATTAAAGTGATTAAAATTGTGGTTAGGTTTTTCATGATATTTGTTTTTTAATTATTTAAAACAAAAGTATATGAAAGCCTATACGCCCAAAAGATGGTTTTTAGTGAAAAAGCTTACCCTGTTTTCAGGGGGCATTAATTAGTAAGAAAATATATTTACAAATCTAAAAAAGGCTACAACCACTTTTTTCTTTTAAAATAAACCAACAATACGATAAATATGAAAATGGAAAATCCCCAAAAATAATAGTAGCCGTTTTTCCAATGTAATTCAGGTATGTTGTCGAAATTCATACCATAAATACCGGCAAGAAAAGTCAATGGAATAAATATAGTTGCCATTATGGTCAGGACTTGCATTACCTGATTCATTTTTAAGCTTAAGCTAGATAAATAACTATCTTTTAGACCAGAAACCACATCTTTATAAGATTCTAGTATATCAATAATTTGTATGGTATGATCGTAAACATCATTAAAGTATTTGATGGTCTTTGGGTGGATAAATTTATCGTTGTCGCGTAATAATTTATTGATAGATTCCCGTAAAGGATAAACCGAACGTCTCAATACCAGTAATATATTTTTATTGGCATGTATTTTTTCCAATGATTTTTGGGATGGGTCGCTAAAAATTTCATCTTCCAACTCTTCGAGGTCATTGCCAATGTTTTCAATAGCCACAAAATAATTATCAATTATGGAATCTATCAAACAGTAGAATAAATAGTCATTCTTTTTACCTCGTATCTGCCCCTTCGGAACTTCAATGCGTTCTCTGATATGCCCAAAAACGTCCCCTGTTTTTTCTTGAAAACTAATAACATATTCTTTAGCCAGAACCAGGCTAACTTGTTCACTATCAATTGTTTTAGTAGCTTCATGATAATGTAACATTTTAAGTGAAAGGAAAAGGTAATTTTCATACTCCTCAACTTTTGGACGTTGGTTCGTATTGGTAACATCTTCCAATAACAACCTATCCAAATCAAATACCGTATTAAATTCGTGAATTACAGAATCGTTATGAATACCATCCACATTAATCCAGTTTACTGAATTCGGATGTAAATTTTGTTGTAAAACCTCGCAATTTTCATAATTTTTTTTAGATAATTCAGTAGCATTATAGCTTATTAACTCTAAGGCGGCCTCTTCCAATCTTTCTTTACCGACGTAAACAATACTTCCGGGTGGTAACCCAGCTTTTTTAGATGCGGTTGATTTTCTTTTTCTGATGGGTTTTATTTTCAAGAGGGTAAAATTTAGGTTCAGTCTCAAAGATATAAAATAATGAGAATAAAAGCTTAACTAAATTTAAAGGCATTGGTATTCCGAAACTTTTTCTCTATTTTTATGTTGGAATTTGGAATTTCTACCTTTTAGATTTTAATTTTATTACTGTTAATAACTCCCCCAAAAATTTAGCCACTATCAATTTTAATCTACTTTTGGTTTTGTATTTTTACACCGTTTTTTAAACCAAATAAAATGCCCAACATACAAGAACTACAAGATTTTGCAACACAAGTAAGACGTGATATCGTAAGGATGGTACATGCTGTAAATTCAGGCCACCCAGGAGGTTCTTTGGGTTGTACGGAATTTTTTACAGCCCTTTACAAAGAGATAATGAACTATTCCACAGATTTTACTATGGACGGTAAAGGTGAGGATTTGTTCTTTTTATCAAACGGACATATTTCGCCCGTTTATTATAGTGTATTGGCACGTAGCGGATTTTTCCCAGTATCTGAATTGTCCACATTTAGAAAAATAAATTCACGTTTGCAAGGGCATCCAACTACGCATGAAGGTTTACCGGGCATTAGAATAGCTTCGGGTTCATTGGGACAAGGTATGTCGGTTGCTATTGGAGCAGCACAAGCTAAAAAGTTAAATGGTGATGATTCACTGATTTATACCTTACATGGTGATGGCGAACTACAAGAGGGTCAAGTTTGGGAAGCTATAATGTACGCCGCAGGTAAAAAGGTTGATAATTTAATTTCTACGGTTGATTATAACGGGCAACAAATTGATGGTGCAACACACGATGTAATGCCATTGGGTGATTTAAAAGCTAAATTTGAAGCTTTTGGTTGGGATGTATTGGAAGTTGAAAAAGGCAATGATATGGAGATGGTAATAGCAGGATTAAATGAAGCCAAAACCAGAACAGGCAAAGGAAAACCAGTTTGTATTTTATTACATACCGTAATGGGCAATGGCGTTGATTTTATGATGCACACCCATGCTTGGCACGGAAAAGCACCGAATGATGAGCAATTGGTAGTTGCGTTGGAACAGAATGCCGAGACGTTAGGGGATTATTGAAAATAGTAGGCAGTTGGCAGTGTTCAGTTGGCAGTTGCATTTATAGTAATTTCTGGCTCAAGAATGAGTGAAACCGTTATAATTTTTTGCAATTACTTACTATATTTTCTGTTTGCAGGTTATTGATTTTTTTGACTTAAACCACCAGTTGCATCCCGATAACTATCGGGATGGCGGGAGCAGGGTTGTTAATTTGCTGATTATTATTATAATAGTAAGGAATATTTGAATAAACTTAATTTATTCCAAAATCAATTTTTAATTCCTGTAAGCCTTTATCTTCGGAATAATTCTTTAGAAGGCGATGGGTAAGTTTCTTTCCAGTTTCACAATCTTTTTTTTCAAATTTACAATTGTAACTATATGCTAATGCTAATCGATAATTAGCTTCAAATTCATTTGGAAATAGTTTTACAGCTTGTTGATAGCGATATATAGCGTTATTCCAATGTCTTTTTTCAATCCATTTATCACCTTCTTCTAGAAAATAGCTATATTCATTAAAATGCTCATTCAAATACATCTCTTTCTGATTTTCTATACTTTTAGTTTTGTCCTTTCTAGTTTCATTTGATGAATAAAGTATGAAAACAATAATCGGCAGCAGAATTGAAAAAGTAACGACCCAGGCTCTAATATTTTCACGTTTTCTTTGCTTTATTATCCTTTCCCTTAATATCTTTAAATCTTGTTTACTTGCATTTTTTATGTCAATTTTTCCTTTAGCTGCTTTATAATATTCTTTTCTAGTACTTATAAAAGTACGCTCTCTTTTGAATATACTTTTTTTGCGTAACAAGTTCCTGTTGTTTCGCAAAATAGTAATCATACTTTGCATGCTTCCTTCGCCACCCATAATTATTGTTTTGTTTAATGAAATTATATAGAATTGGTATATATAGTCATGTATTTGTATTTTTTACCAACTTATTCTTGTTATTATCACTGATTTTTTATCGTCCAAAAATCCAACAGAATAATGCTTGTCATTTTCCTCTTCGTTAAGGTATTGTTTTAAATATTCTTTCTTGCCTTTTTTTCGCTCAATATAATCAAGTTCACCTGTACTTGTATTATTTTTCTTTTCCTGAAATCCATTATTCTTTAATTGATTTTCAAGTATTTTTAAATCGTTTTGTTCAAGTTCTACTAAAAATGATGAAGTGTAGTCTCCAAAATGATCAGGAAAAGATGCCGTTTTAAATTTTATCTTTCCGCTTTCTGGGAATTCCATATTAGTAACTTCTTTAAAATCTGTTTTATAAAAATCAGATGATGGATAAGTTGCATCATAAATGAAATAACCAACTATAAGAATTGGGATTAAGGCGAGAAATCTTAATCTTTCATCATATCCTTTTTTCTTAATCCATTTATAAATGATATTGGAAATTCCGATTGGTATTCCTACTATAAGAATTATTGCAATTAAAAAGAAAATTATTATTTCCATTCGGTTTTTTCTGTTTGACACACGACAAGTTATAACCTCACTGTGGTCTTATCATTATAACTGCGATATGTTATATTTTTAAGTAAATTATTTAACGGGCTTCACTATTTTTAATTTATAAGGGCAGTTTTATAAACTTGTAGTATGATACATTGTTAGTTTCTTAAAGTAATTCTTTATTCCAATATCCTTTTCTTTAAATCCATTCGTTCATGTAATATTCTTGTTATTTCAACATAATTCTCATCTAAAGTCCTGTAGAATATTATGTGTCTATTTACTTTTATTCCACTAAGTTGTTTTGAAATTCCCTCGTAGTTTTTTCCTAAATCTGGATTTTTGGCAATTTCTTGACAGCTAGAAATTAGTTCGTCGTAATAGTTGTCGGCTTGTTTTTCAGACCAAACCTCAAATGAATAATCCCAAATCTTTGATAAATCCTCTACGGCTTTGTTGGTCAGTTTATATTCAGCCATTCAAACGCTTTTTCGCTTTTAAAGATTCAAGATGTTTTTCTGAGTCAAAATCGTGAGCTATTCCGCTGTCGATTCCTTCTTGTATTGCGTTTTTAAGGGCAATCACTTTACTTTCTTCTTCCTCTAAAAGTCTTAATCCTGCCCTAATAACTTCGCTAACATTCTTAAAGCGACCTTCTTTTATGCTACTCTGAACAAATTCTTCAAAATAATCTCCGAGTGATATTGATGTATTCTTACTCATTTTATTACTATTTATTTCAAATATACCAAAAATTGGTAAATTACCAATAAAAATTAAGAAATATAGAACCCAAAAGTTATTTGGAATAAAACGTAGGTAAACTCAATTTAAACCTAACTGCTATCAATCTGATAGTAATTACAATTAAGGAAGTAATAATGTAATTTATATTTACTGGAATCTTAAATTCTGTCAATACTAAAAAAGTGATAGCACCAAAAATACAGGCACTGGCATAAATTTCCTTTTTAAAAATAACGGGAATCTCGTTGCACAAAATATCTCTAATAACCCCACCAAAAGTAGCGGACATAACACCCAAGGCTACTGAAACTATGGGGTGTAAATTTTGCTGAATACCAATTTCCGTTCCTACAATGGTGAAAATTCCCAAACCAATAGTATCAAATAAAAATAGCGAAGTACTTAAATAATCTATTTTTTTTCTAATGATAATGGCGAAAATTGTAGCACCTATAATAGCATAAACATAGTTTAAATCTTGCATCCAACCTACGGGTGTTCGGCCAATTAGAACATCTCGCAATGTACCGCCACCAACAGCGGTTACAAAGGCAATAATAAATACCCCAAAAGGATCAAATTTTTTATGAATAGCAACTAAAGTACCTGAAATGGCAAATGCGATGGTACCTAAAATGTCTAAAGTGTAAAATATAGTCATACGTTAAAGGTAAATGACAAAAAACAAGCTCCAAAAATCAAAAAACAAATTCCAAATAAATGTGCTTTCTTTTAATTAATGTGTGGAATTTGAGATTTGAATATTGTTTATTATTTTGAATTTGGTGCTTGTTTTCAATTCTGTGTATAATAATTATAATCCTTAATTACCACATCCACAAAATCAATGGGTTTTAATTCTGTTTTAATATCGGTTATTTCAATAATTTTTTGGTGTAATTTAACAATAACACCGTGATTTCCTTTTCTTTTGGCAGATCGGTACAATTCTTTAATGGACTGAATGTCAGCATCTGAAAGCATTGTAACTTGAGAGAAAGTAGGAACATAATCATCGGGAATATCGGCTACTAGGGTATCATGGATTGTAACACGTTTTTTCTCTGAAATTACGGTAGTAGAAGCGGCAATATCGCCCAATCGTTGCCCTTTTCCGTTTAATAAAATAGTTAGTAAAGCGACTGAACCACTTGCAATATCAATATCAATTAAACGGAGCATCCATCGCAATAAATAACTGCCAAAAGTGGGTTTAGAACCATCAATTTTAACCACACGTATTTTATTGGCATACTTTCCTGGTGTTTGTCCGTTCATTAAAACTTCGAACAACAAGCTGTAAAAAAAAATGGGCAATCCCATTATCAAATAGATCATCCAAGATTCCATATCCGCTACTAGTCCAATAGCATTTAAAATCCAAATCATAATGATAACATACCCAGCAATTATCAATAAATCTAACAAAAAAGAACCTATTCTTGTACTCACATTAGCCACATTTTGATTGATGCTTACATTTTGGGCGGTTTCTATTTGAAAATTATCCATTTTTACCTTTATTTGTACTAAATACTAAGTGCATTTTTTAAAGCAAACGAAATTATAAAAAAACTATTACTTTTTCTTTTAATCTATTGAATAAATTATTGTAGATGCGTGAGGCAGCTTTTGTAAAAAAACATAAGGAACGTTGGCAGTTGTTTGAAAATGTGCTCTCGAACAAACAACAGATTTCGCCCGATAGGTTGTCCGATTTATATATTCAAATAACTGATGATTTAAGTTATGCCAAAACGTTTTATCCAAACAGCAATACCGTAAAATATTTGAATTCAGTAGCGTCTAACGCTCATCAAAAAATTTACAAAACCAAAAAAGAAGGGAAAAACAGGTTCGTTAGTTTTTTTAAAACAGAGTTTCCGTTGGAGTTTTACAAGCATCACAAACAGTTGTTAATAGCTTTTTTAGTGTTTGTTTTTTTTGCCGTAGTTGGGGCATTTTCGGCTGCCAAAGATGGCGATTTTGTCAGATTGATTCTAGGTGATTCATATGTTAACATGACCTTGGAAAATATTGCAAAGGGCGATCCTATGGCGGTTTATAAACAAGAAGGAGGAATGGCAATGGCAGTTGCCATAACGCTTAACAATATTAGAGTGGCTATGTACGCATTTGTACTGGGTATATTATTTTCAGTTGGTACATTATACATTATGATGCGAAATGGCATTATGCTCGGATCGTTTTTATATTTCTTTTATGACCATGATTTGTTATGGGAATCGACCAGAACCATTTGGATTCATGGAACTATAGAAATTTCGGTAATTGTAATCGCCTCTTGTGCGGGTATGGTGCTAGGTAACGGTATTCTTTTTCCTGGAACTTATTCAAGATTAGATTCCTTTAAACGAAGTATAAAAGCGGGATTAAAAATTATGGTAAGTACCATTCCGTTTTTCATCGTAGCAGGATTTTTAGAAGGGTTTGTAACCCGACATACCGAAATGCCCGATTGGTTAGCAGTTCTTATAATTGTAGCCTCATTATTTATTATTATTTACTATTATGTAATTTATCCTATAAAATTAACCAAACAAAACCAAGAACATGCAGAATCATAGTTTTATCGAATTTAAAAAAGAAAGAGATTTAGGGGCAATTATTAATGATACTTTTAAATTTATTAGAGAGAATTGGAAGGAATACTTTTTAACAATTGTAAAAATAGTAGGGCCTTTTCTTTTAGTTGCTATTTTTTTGTTTGTAATGTATTTTTTATCGATTTCACGAATGTTCAGTAGTATTGATGTTAACTCAAGTCAACCACCAAGTTTTGATTTTTTCGGTTCGTTTTTTGGGTGGTTTTTTATCTTAATGCTTGCATTTGTAATACTTTATGGGGTGTTGTCATTAACCTCATTATTTTTTATAAAATCGTATATAAATAACAATGGGCAAGTTAATTTTTCAGAAATACGTTCAAATGTATTTAAAAAAATTTGGTCATTTCTTGGTTTAGCTATTATAATAGGTATGGCTTCAGGGATTGGAATGTACTTGTGCCTTGTTCCTGGAATATATTTAGGGGTTGTATTTTCATTGGCGGCACCTATTATGATTTTTGAAAATAAATCAGTTGGAGATACTTTATCCCATTCTTTTAAACTTATAAAGGATAATTGGTGGAATACTTTTGGATGCTTAATAGTTGTCTGGTTATTAATTGCGATACTTGGTCAAGCATTTTCTATACCAGCAATAATTTATTATTTTATAAAACTAGGAACTACTATTGGGCAAGGAGGAGTAGAAAATTTAGGTGATATTTTTGATACAACTTACATTGTCTTAAATGTACTTTCTTATTTATTCCAATTCATGTTATATTCAATACCGTTGATTGCAGTTGTTTTTATTTATTATGATTTAAACGAACAAAAAAACTTAACAGGAACCATTGAAAAAATTGACAGTTTAGGTCAATGAAATATTTCTTATTTTACATATTCGTTTTAGTTACTATTTGTAGTAATGCACAGCAAGATTCGCTCAAGGTAAAGTCGGATAACAGTACCATTGAACTCAAAAAGTTCGATACAGATAATTTAGAGGAATACAAAACAGACAAAAATTTTTATTACGAAATAAAAAAGAGCGAACCCTCATTCTTAGAAAGAGTAGGGAATTGGTTGTATAGGGTATTTTCAAATCTTATAGGGTGGATTTTCGGCAACGAAGCAGCACAAGGTATTATGGCATTTATTGTTAGAATTATTCCTTATGCCATTGTTGCCTTAGTGTTGTTCTTATTGATTAAATTTTTCCTAAAAGTAAATACCAACAGTCTTGTTTCCGGTAAAACAAATACTTCTACGGTAAAACTAACGGACGATGAAGAATTGATAAATAGTGAAGATTTGCCCACATTGTTAAAGAATGCCATTGCCCAAAAAAATTACAGATTAGCGATACGATATTATTATTTGTTGGTGCTACAAAAGCTATCAAATTCTAATATAATTGATTGGCAACAACAAAAAACCAATGAGGACTATATAGGTGAAATTGAATCAGCACCTTTAAAACAAAAATTTGCTTCTGGGACCTACTTATATGATTTTGTTTGGTATGGGAATTTTGAGCTTAACGATAATGAATTCGCCAAGGCGGAAAACCAATTTAACGAACTCACAAAATTGATTAAATAGTTTGAGCAAAAGATCAAAAATACTGTTGGGTGTCGCTATATTGGTTTTTATGGCTTTTATTTATGTGGAAAGCGTAAAACCAAAACCCTTAAACTGGTTTCCTAGTTATGTAGCTAAACATAAAATGCCCTATGGTACTTATGTGTTACGCAATGAACTGGACAAAATTTTTCCTAATACTGAAATTCAGAATGTTGATATTCCACCTTATACATTTTTGCAAGATACTACCAAAGCAGGCACTTACTTCTTTGTAGATGACGGTATTAATTTCGGCGATGATGAATTTAATAAATTATTGGAATTCGTATCTAGGGGAAATGATGTATTTATCTCAACACATGGTGCAAATATTGATACTTTAAACCTTGAAACAAAGCCTATTTCGTCCGTAGCTTTTGAACAAAAAGCGTTTTTCAAATTTTACAATAAAAATTTGAGCAATAAAGAATTTCATTTTGATAGAGGTTTTTATAATTCTACATTTTCTGAAATAGATACATTAAATACGATTGCTTTGGGAAAAACGGGATATCTAAACGAAAACAATAAACGTGTTTCTGAAGGAATTAATTTTATAAAACATCCGCATGGAAACGGAAATTTTTATTTTCATACATTTCCAGAGGCTTTTACCAATTATTTTATCTTAAAATCACCCAATCAACAATATACAGCTTCGGTACTATCGTATTTAGATAGTTCAAAACCAATACTTTGGGATGCCTATTATAAAACTGGTAAAAGCAGAATTACATCACCTATGCAATATTTGTTAAGTTCAAAAAGTTTAAAATGGGCATATTATATAACGTTGTTCGGGGTATTGATACTTATACTATTTGAAGGAAAACGAAAGCAAAGATACATACCCATAATTACACCTTTAAAAAACCAAACATTGGCGTTTACCAGAACTATTGCTAACATGTATTACGAAAAATCGGAACATAAAAATATTGCGGAACATAAAATTACGTATTTGTTGGAGTATATTCGCACCAAATTACACGTTCCAACAGTTACCATTAATGATAATTTTTATAATTATGTAGCTTCTAGAAGTGGACACAGTTTAGAAGACGTTAAAAAGCTTTTTAAAGAGGTAGATAAAATTCATCAGACAAATAATATTACAAAAGAGGAATTGATAAAACTCAATTCATTGATAGAAAAATTTAAAAATCCAGCATAAACATGGAAAACACCGAACAAAATCCCCAAGAAGAGAACTTGCAATTTAATAGCAGAATAGATTTGAGCAAGCTAAAGACGGCAGTTGAGCAAATAAAAGAACAGTTGCACCAAGTAATTGTTGGGCAAGAAGAATTTATGGAATTGCTTTTAGTTGCTTTATTAGCTGATGGACATGTGTTGATTGAAGGTGTGCCTGGAGTGGCAAAAACCATTACCGCTAAATTGCTGGCAAAAACTATTACTACTGATTTTAATAGGATTCAGTTTACGCCAGATCTAATGCCTTCTGATGTATTGGGAACTTCTGTGCTGAACATGAAAACATCGGATTTCGAATTTAAAAAAGGTCCAATTTTTTCAAATTTGGTATTGATTGACGAAATAAATCGTGCCCCGGCAAAAACACAGGCCGCATTGTTTGAGGTTATGGAAGAACGTCAAATTACCATTGATGGTACAAAATACATGATGCCACCACCGTTTATGGTATTGGCAACCCAAAACCCAATAGAGCAGGAGGGAACGTATGCCTTACCAGAGGCTCAACTAGACCGTTTTTTGTTTAAAATAAATGTAGGGTATCCTAATTTAGATGAAGAAGTGTTGATTATTCAGCAGCACAACAGTCGAAAAGGAGCGTTACCGCAAACCATGATTAAATCCGTATTGTCCGAAAAGGATTTAGCGGAATACCGTTCTAAGATATTTGAGATTCTAGTAGAAGAAAAGATTGTAAAATATATTGCGGAAATTATTACCAAGACAAGAAACCATCCACATTTATATTTAGGAGGTTCACCAAGGGCAAGTATTGCAGTATTGATGGCCGCCAAAGGCTTTGCCGCTATTCAAGGTCGCGATTTTGTAATTCCCGAAGATGTTAAAAAAGCAATGGCTCCTGTGTTGAGGCATAGAATTATACTAACCCCAGAACGCGAAATGGAAGGTATGACAACCGATAAAGTTGTAGAAATGATAATACAGTCGGTGGAAGTGCCTAGATAGTCGGTGGACTTTGGTCATTTGTCTTAAATAATTAGAAAAAGTCGATATTGATTTTTCACTTTAAGGATGTCAGTTGGCATAATTAATAAAATTGGAAAAGCGAAAAGTCCTCCCCTTTTTTCAAGGGGAAGTGCCCAAACAACATATTAAGATTTATAGAATTTTAAAGGGTGGAGGGGTTAAACTTTGTTTAATGTCTTCGCAAAGACAATTAATAAAAAGAATTAATGTAAATGAGAATAATCCCAGCCATTGATATAATTGAAGGTAAGTGCGTACGCCTTTCCAAAGGTGATTATGCTACAAAAAAGGTGTATAATGAAAATCCGTTGGAGGTTGCCAAACAATTTGAAGCCCACGGCATTAAATATTTACATTTAGTGGATTTGGACGGTGCAAAAGCCAGTCACATTGTCAATTATAGAGTGTTGGAACAAATTGCTTTAAAAACAAAGTTGAAAATTGATTTTGGAGGTGGATTAAAATCAGATGAAGACTTAAAAATTGCCTTTGAGAGTGGAGCCAACCAAATAACGGGAGGTAGCATTGCCGTTAAAAATCCTGATGTTTTTAAAAGTTGGATTAAAAAATACGGAGCAAAAAAGATAATTTTAGGAGCGGATGCCCTAGATGAAAAAGTTGCCATAAGTGGATGGCAAGAAGAATCTGATAAAGAATTAATCCCTTTTATAAAAGAATATCAAAAGGAAGGAATTCAATATGTAATTTGTACAGATATAAGTAAAGATGGTATGTTGGAAGGACCTTCGTTCGAGTTGTATGAAAAAATTATTGAGAATTTTAATGCTGAAGAGCTGTCCGTTCGAGCGTCACGAGATATTCGGGAGAGAACTAATCAAAATGTAAAACTAATTGCATCAGGCGGTATATCCACTTTCTCCGAAATCCCTAAATTAGCAGAATTGGGTTGCGAAGGAACGATTATCGGTAAAGCCATTTATGAGAACAGAATTAGTTTGAAAGCGTTAGAAGATTATATTTTGAGTAAATAGGTAAGAGGTGCAAAATACGAGGTACGAAAAATTTTAGACCAAATTTTATTGATGACAATTTTCCCCTTGAGGATTATTAAAATAAAAATATATTTTTATTGAAGATACCGAGCGAAGCTCATTAGGGGTGTTCACGTTCAGAATAACAATTCAAAAATCGTTGTTAATTAAACATTGAAAAAATACTATGCTAACAAAAAGAATCATACCATGTCTCGACATCAAAAACGGACGTACTGTTAAAGGTGTAAACTTTGTCGATTTAAGAGATGCCGGAGACCCAGTAGAGCTAGCGGCTATTTACGCTGCAAACGGAGCGGATGAATTGGTGTTTTTAGACATTTCGGCGACTGAAGAACGCAGAAAAACCTTGGCGGATTTAGTATTACATGTTTCGGAAAAAGTAAACATTCCTTTTACCGTGGGCGGTGGTATTTCATCTATTGAAGATGTAGATGTTTTATTGAAGTGTGGTGCAGATAAAGTTTCAATTAATTCTTCCGCGGTTAAAAATCCTGACTTAATCAATCATTTATCTGCTAAGTTTGGTAGTCAGTGTATTGTGGTGGCTATTGATGCCAAACAAATTAAAGGAAAATGGAAAGTGCATTTGGTAGGTGGTAAAGTCCCAACGGAATTAGATTTATTTGAATGGGCCAAAGAAGTGGAACAAAGAGGAGCTGGTGAAATTCTATTTACTTCAATGGATCATGATGGTACAAAAAACGGATTTGCAAACGAGGCATTGGCAAGATTATCAACCGAATTGAATATCCCGATTATTGCTTCGGGCGGTGCAGGTAATAATCAACATTTTATTGATACTTTTGTAGATGGAAAAGCAGATGCAGCATTGGCGGCAAGTGTTTTTCATTTTAAAGAAATTGAAATTAATGAGTTAAAAAGGGATTTACAATCGCATAATATTCCTGTAAGACTATAATTTCGCAACAGACTAACGACCAAATACTAAAGACCACCGACCAATGAATATCGATTTTAACAAAAATAATGACGGACTTGTACCTGCAATAATTCAAGACGCCATCACTAACAATGTTTTGATGTTGGGCTATATGAATGAGGAGGCTTACCAACAGACCGTTGATACAAAAAAGGTCACATTTTTCAGCCGAACTAAAAACAGATTGTGGACAAAAGGTGAGGAAAGTGGTAATTTTTTAAATTTAGTAGAGGTTAAGTTGGATTGTGATAATGATACCTTATTGGTTTCAGTAAATCCAAAAGGTCCAACGTGTCATAAAGGAACAGATACTTGTTGGGGTGAAGATAATACTGCTTCTTTCGGTTTTCTCTCTGAACTGGAAAAAATAATTAAAGACAGAAAAGAAAATTCAGATGGTAAAAAAAGCTATGTGGCTTCACTTTTTGAGGACGGAATTAATAAAATTGCCCAAAAAGTTGGTGAGGAGGCCGTTGAGGTTGTTATTGAAGCAAAAGATAGCAATGATGACTTGTTTTTAAATGAATCAGCCGATTTACTTTTCCATTATCTTATTTTATTACAAGCTAAAGGGTTTAACCTGAATGATATAGTTGAGGTATTAAAATCTAGACATAATTAACATTTTGTTATAATAATTGTTATTTTTTGTACCTATTTTTATAGGATGAACAACATCTTTAAAAAAGGTTTACGTTTCGAAAAATACGAAGCTCCCAATATTTCCCCTTTTGATAAACTCTTTGAAATTTTTAAAGAGTTAATTACCCATACTTCTGGTGATGTTGATGAAGCCTTAGACTGGTTAGCACAATTAGATGAGCAGTACGAATTGACTACTCCTGAGTATACGTTAGATGATTTTGTAGAAGATTTAAAAAAGAAAGGTTATTTGCGTGATGAGATAGATCCTCAAAAAGGTGGGGGTTTAACAATTACTGCCAAAACAGAACGTGCTATTCGCCAAAAGGCACTTGATCAAATTTTTGGAAACTTAAAAAAAAGTCGCTCTGGCAATCATAAAGCAAAAAGCATTGGGCAAGGGGATGAGCATACAGGTGAGTTTCGTAATTATCATTATGGTGATGGGCTTGATAATATTTCAATGACCGAGAGCATTAAAAATGCACAAATAAATAATGGTATTGGAGACTTTGTATTAAATGAAAACGATTTAGTTGTAGAAGAGACCAATTTTAAAGCCCAGATGAGTACCGTTTTAATGATCGACATCAGTCATAGTATGATTTTATATGGTGAAGATCGTATTACTCCTGCAAAAAAAGTTGCTATGGCTTTGGCAGAATTAATTACTACACGATATCCCAAAGACACTATAGATATTTTGGTTTTCGGTAATGACGCCTGGCCAATTTCTATTAAAGATTTACCTTATTTAAAAGTAGGGCCTTATCATACCAATACCGTAGCTGGTTTGCAATTAGCGATGGACATGCTTCGTAGAAAACGAAATACGAATAAGCAAATATTTATGATAACTGACGGTAAACCAAGTTGTATTCGTTTGCCAGACGGTCAGTATTATAAAAATAGTAACGGGTTGGATAAGTTCATTGTAGAGAAATGTTATAATATGGCAAGCCAAGCACGGAAGCTGCATATACCTATTACAACATTTATGATTGCCCAAGACCCTTATTTAATGAAGTTTGTACAACATTTTACAAAGGCAAATCAAGGTAAGGCATTTTATACAGGCTTAAAAGGTTTGGGCGAAATGATCTTTGAAGATTATGAACAGAACAGAAAGAAAAGGTTAAAAGGATAAAAAGTATTAAGAATTAAGTACAAAGAATTAAGACTAAAAAATGAATATTGAAAATATAAAAACGCTTGGTGATTTAAAAAAAGCAGGTTATCGATCAAAATCAATTAAGGACGAATTGAGAGATAATTTGATTGAAAAAATAAAGTTAGACGAGAATGTATTTGAAGGGGTTTGGGGTTATGAAAATTCTGTAATTCCTGAATTGGAAACTGCTATTCTATCGCGACATAACATAAATTTATTGGGCTTACGCGGACAAGCAAAAACAAGGTTGGCTCGTTTGATGGTTAATTTATTAGATGAATATATTCCTGTGGTAGAAGGTTCAGAAATTAATGATGACCCGTTAAGACCATTATCACGTTATGCTACGGATTTAATTGAAGAAAAACAAGATAAGACTCCAATTATATGGTTACATAGAGACGACCGCTTTTATGAAAAATTAGCAACCCCAGATGTAACTGTGGCCGATTTAATTGGTGATGTTGATCCTATAAAGGCAGCGAATTTAAAATTGAGTTATGCTGATGATCGTGTGATTCATTTCGGAATGATTCCTAGAGCCAATAGATCTATTTTTGTGATCAATGAATTGCCCGATTTACAAGCTCGTATTCAGGTTTCGTTATTTAATATTTTACAAGAAGGCGATATACAAATAAGAGGTTTTAAATTGCGTTTACCTTTAGATTTACAATTCATTTTTACAGCGAATCCCGAAGATTATACTAATAGAGGAAGTATTGTAACACCTTTAAAAGATAGAATCGGTTCACAAATATTAACACACTATCCTGAATCTATCGACATTGCTCAAAAAATTACAAATCAAGAAGCAAATGCGGACAAGCCACAGTTGGAGAAAATTTATGTTCCTAACCTTGCAAGGGGGTTGTTAGAACAAATTAGTTTTGAAGCAAGAGAAAGTGAATATATAGATGCAAAGAGTGGTGTAAGTGCCCGTATGAGCATTACTGTTTTTGAGAATTTATTGAGCACAGCTGAACGACGCATTATAAGAACCAATGATAGTACAACTACGGTACGATTATTAGATTTTTTGGGAGTGATTCCTGCAATTACAGGTAAAGTAGAGTTGGTGTATGAAGGAGAACAGGAAGGAGCTTCTTTCGTAGCCAAAACGTTGATTGCCGATGCCATAAAAACACTGTTTTCAGATTATTTTCCTGAAATCAAAAAATTACAACACAAAGACGAAGCTACTCCATATGACAAAATCATTGAATGGTTTTTCGAAGAAACTGATTTTGCCTTACTGGATGATATGACCGATGATATGTATAAGAATGAACTTGATAAGATTGAACCTTTAAACATCTTGATTGATAAATATCAACCCGAAGTCTCTGAAAAAGATCGTTATTTCTTTAAAGAATTCGTGCTTTGGGCATTAGTAGAACATAAGAAATTAAACAAAAGCCGATTTACAAAAGGCTATAAGTTTAATGATTTGTATGGAAGTTATATAAATGATTTATGATTAAAATTTATCATATCGAGCGAAGTCGAGATATATTGAACCTCTATATATGAAAATTCTTGACTCCGCTCGAATGTATGGTTGAATATACTTTTCAGTAAGTCTTTTTTACTATTTAACTTAACAATTTAAGAAATCCAGCCTTTTTTGGTTGCACTTTTAGCCAACCAAACTAATAAAACGCCTACAACTATAATCATCGGTGTCATAACGTTTGCCATTTTTAATGAAAAGATTACGTAACTCATCTGAACGATTATGGCAATTAATGAAATCAGAAATAAAGTGTAGGCAAACTTCTTTCTTAATAAAAGAGCGATACATCCTAAAAATCCACCAAAAACAGCAATAGCAAAAACGGCTGTATACCATGTTGGGACGTTATTGGCTATTTCTAGCTGTTCAGCCGAGTACATAGATTTCCATCGTTCAGTTTGATAGGCTTGACCTAAATATTGGTCAACGCCCATGCCGTTCCAAATAAGTGCAACTACACTTACTATCCAAAACCACACAGGTGGTTTATTAACTGTTGAATTTGCCATAATGATTTGGGTTTAGTTAATATAAAGTTTTGGTTAATAGCTGTTTAAGAATACTAATATATAAAATTTTGTGATAGATAGCTTTTTTTTGTGTAAATTATCTTTTTCTTACCTTTGGATAAAACTAAAGATAATTATGGCGACTACCATACCACAAAAAGCAATTACATTTTTTAAAACGCTAGAAAAGAATAACAATAGAGAGTGGTTTAATGAACATAAACCAGAGTTTAAAGCCATTGAAGTAGAGGTTAAACAGTTTTATAAGGAATTGCTTAAAAAACTGCAAGAACATGATGAGGTTGACAAATTAAAAATGTTTCGTATTTATAGGGATGTTCGTTTTTCTAAAAATAAAGATCCATATAAAACACATTTTGGCGGTTCTTACAATCGTGTAAAACCGAAATTAAGAGGCGGTTATTATGTACACATTGCACCAGGAGATTCCTTTATTGCTACTGGTTTTTGGCAACCCGCAAAGGAAGACTTATTCCGTATCCGTAAAGAATTTGAGCTGGATGCTACCGAAATAAGGGCAATACTAAAGAATAAAAAGTTCAATCAAATTTGGGGAGATTTTGTGGGTGAAGAAGTTAAAACTGCACCTAAAGGTTTTAGTAAAGAACATGAGAATATTGATTTAATTCGGAAAAAGCAATTTATTTTCACGAAAAAATATACTGATAAAGAAGTTACTTCCCCTGATTTTATAAATGAAGTAAATTCAGCTTTTAAAGCCATCCGTCCGTATTTTGATTATATGAGCGAAGTATTAACTACTGATTTAAACGGTGTTTCTTTGATTGATTAGTATGTATCTAATTTAGACAAAATGTTTATTCCTCCCCTTTTTTCAAGGGGAGGTGCCGTTCCGATAGCTATCGGGACGGCGGAGGGGTTTAATTAAACCAAACCGCATATCGCATTCTTCTCAATTCCAACGCTAATTTTTCTTCCATTTCCAAAGCCTCAGCCCTGGTTTTTATGGGATTGATATGATTGTACAGATTCGGGCGTAAATACATACCATATTTTTCTACAATATTAGAAGATAGTTTATGTCCTTTTTTATTTCTATAGCCGGTTTTATGTTGCTTAAAACGTTCTTCGGGTGTTTTACTTGTCATTCCCACATATAAACATTGCAGTACGCCATTAAATTGTGGGTTTGCATTTCTAAACCGAGCATTTTCTGTAAATATACGCTTAGATAACTCAATTACATAAACATAATATTCTGTTTTTGCCATTTTGTAATCTTATCCGTAAAAAATTTCACCAAAAATAGCGATATACTTGTTATTACCGATTGTGCATTATGATATTTTATAGAAAAGTTATATCGTTTGGAAGGTCTGTACGTTAGAAATAATGAGTGTAGAAACGGAATTGCAAAACGTTAGCTTTAAGCATAAAGTTTCGAGAGCGGATGTTGCGAAGCAATTTCCTTGTACAGACTAGATTTTTTTGTTTCGTTTTTTCATCAATGGAAAAAATGAAAGTAAGTTAAAAGTTAGATAAGTTCGGACTTTTAAGTTTTTTAGTATTAAAAATGGAAAATTATTATGGAAAATGCAAAGTGAAATTTTATTAGTCCACAGACTAATATAACTTCATTATTAGCCTACAGACTAATATTACACCATTATTAGCCTACAGACTAATATTTTTTATATATTTGCAATATGAAACCAGCATGTTAAAAGTACTATATCAAAATAGAATGATTATTTGCGAACAGTCCCGGCTATCGGGATGACCATTAAAAACCAGCCTGCGGCAAGCAGGCAATGAAAACAAACACATGAAAACTGTGATTACAGGAGATTTAATAGACTCCACAAACTATACACCACAAGAGTTAGATGCTATTCTGAATGTGGTAAACACTGAGTTTGAATATTTTAGAAAGGTCTATGATGCCGATTTTAAAATATTTAGGGGAGATAGCTTTCAGGGCGTAGTGCTAGATTCATCAATAGCACTTGATTTGGTATTAACCCTTAAAACTGCAGTAAATAAAATACCCACTAAAGGTAAGAAAATAAGCGGATTAACAGATTTTAGAATTGCCATTGGTATAGGTAATATCAATTTAAAACGCGAATCTATTTTAGAATCCAACGGTGAGGCTTTTCAGTTTTCAGGAAGGACGTTGGATACTATGAAAGGTGATTATCCGCGTTTATTATTAAAAACAGCAGATGAAAATTTAAACGATGAATTTAATGTGCATTTTGCATTATTGGATAGTGTAACCAGTAAATGGAGCGTGGCTTCCGCTGAAGTAGCCTATTATTTACTTAAAGGGAAAAAAGAAACTGAAGTAGCAGAAATTTTAGGGATAAACCAATCGGCCGTTAACCACCGTAAAAAAGCTGCTAATTGGGACGCTGTAGCAATGTTGTTAGAGCGTTACAAAGAGGCAATTTCGAATTATATTATTAATAAAAACTAAAATGGATACCAATATCCTCATTTTACTCCAACTATTGTTAGCCCATGTGCTGACCGATTTTGTATTCCAGAATACAAAGATGGTAAAGCATAAGCGTAATTATAAAGGCAAATCGTGGTATTTATATGTACATAGTGCATTAGCTGGGGTATTGACTTATGTTTTTTTACAGGATTGGAATCAGTTTTTAATTCCTATAGCAATAACCGTAACACATTTTTTTATTGACCTATGGAAACTACACCAAAAAAAGGACAATTTAAAGTATTTTATAATTGACCAAATTTTGCACATAGTTGTAATTGTAGTTGCGTGGTTGTATTTAATTAGCGGATTTTCAGCAGTATTACCTGCAATTGCAGCATTTTTTTCATCAACACCAGCATTGGCTATTTTAATAGGATATATTATCGTTATTTTTCCGGTGGGGTTTATTATCGGAAAAGCAACAGATCGTTGGCAACAAGAAATTGCTAAAGAAGGAGAGCAAAACAGCTTGAAAAAAGCAGGACGATATATTGGTATTTTTGAACGAATTTTGGTGTTGACATTTATTTTAATCAACAATTTTGCGGCCATAGGGTTTTTGATAGGAGCGAAGTCCATTTTGCGATTTAGCGATACCAAAGGAGCAAGAAAGCAAACAGAGTATGTGCTTATAGGTACATTAATGAGCTTTGCTATTTGCATTATTATAGGCTTATTTATTACATTTATAATCAAGTTATAGCTTATGAAGTTTGGAAAAGTAGAGCATCCAGAAAACATTGATTTTACCATCCCAAAAGATCATCCTAAAACAAAGGGAATACTTCAGAAAACAAAAAGCGATTCCTCTTTAGAAGTTTATGTAGGTTGTGCAAAATGGAACCGACAAGATTTGAAAGGGTTTTACCCCAGAGGAACAAAGGATGAATTGGTTTATTATTCCACTCAATTCAACAGTATTGAGTTGAATGCTACCTTTTATCGGTTTTTTCCACCGGAACAATTTGAAAAATGGTATGAAAAAACACCTACAGATTTTAAATTTTTCCCAAAACTGAATCAAGAAATAAGTCATTGGAAAAGGTTGAACGAAGTTGAAGAATCCGTTAAAAACTATATATATGCAGCCTCTAACTTAAAAGAAAAATTAGGTACTATCTTTTTACAAATGCATAGCAATTTTGCCCCTAAGGATATGGATAAAGTGGTTGCCTTTGCTGAAAATTGGCCCAAGAGCATTGCCTTGGCCATAGAATTTAGACATACCGATTGGTATAATGATCCTAAAGTAGCAGAGGAATTATATAAGTTATTGGAAGAAAATAACATAGCCAATGTTTTAGTAGATACCGCTGGAAGAAGGGATTTAATGCACATGCGTTTAACAAGTAATGAAGCATTTATTAGATATGTAGGTGCGAATCATAAAAGTGATTACGACCGTCTCGACGATTGGGTATTCCGTCTTAAACAATGGGTTGAACTTGGTTTGAATAAAATTCATTTCTTTGTACATCAGAATTTAGAATTGGCATCACCTTTATTATCAGCACACTTCATTAAAAACTTAAACAAAGAGTTGGTTACAAATTTGACTATCCCTAAACTTGATTCCTCACCTAATACATTATTTTAATATGCAATTCCACACAAGAAAATGGGTAAAACCCGAAGATTTGAATCCAAATGGAACCTTAATTGGTGGAAGATTATTATCCTGGATAGATGAAGAAGCCGCCTTGTTTACCATTATTCAATTGGAAAATAATAAAATTGTGACCAAGCGTATTTCTCAGGTCGATTTTAAAAGCTCTGCGAGAGAAGGTGATATTATTGAAATTGGAATAGATGTGGTAAAATTTGGGATGGCTTCGTTGACTTTAGCCTGCGAGGTTAGAAATATAATGACGCAAGAAACCATTTTAACTATTTCAAGTATTGTCATGGCGAATTTAGATGGTAAAGGCAAACCAAAGCCACATGGAAAAACTGAAATTGAATTTGTTGAGAATCGACTAAAGAGAGGATAAACTTACTTTAATTTAGTGCTTAATTCATTTATATCTTTTGAGCTTGGCTCCTGAAATAGCTCAAGATCAAAATGAGGAACCGCTGCAATTAAATGTTCAAAAATATCGGCCATAATATGTTCATAGTTTTCCCAGCGTTTATCTCTCGAAAAGGTGTAAATCTCTAAAGGAATTCCCTTGGAAGTGGGTTCTAAATGTCGCGTCATAATCATCATTTCCTTGTTGATAACGGCATGGTTGCTTAAATACAGGTCGCAATACTTTCTAAATAGGCCTAAATTGGTTTGATTCCTACCGTTAACGATAAAAGATTTATCGTAATTATGTTCTTTATTATATTTGTCTATATCTTTTTGTCTATGGGTTATATAATCCGCCAAAATTTGAATTTTAGAAAACTTTTTCAGATCATCGGGGCTTAAAAATTTTATACTGTTTGTTTTAAGAATAAAAGCACGTTTAATTCTTCTGCCCCCGCTTTCTTGCATACCACGCCAGTTTCTAAAAGAATCAGAAATTAAAGCATAAGTTGGTATTGTGGTTATGGTCAGATCCCAATTGGAAACTTTTACCGTAGCCAGATTGATTTCAATAACATCACCATCAGCACCGTATTTTTCCATGGTAATCCAATCACCAATTCTGACCATATCGTTTATGGAAACCTGAATACTAGCTACAAAACCTAAAATTGTATCTCTAAAAATTAATAATAATATGGCTGATGCGGCACCAAAAGTTACAAAGAAGTTTGTCAAACTTTTACCTGTAAGTTCAGAAAAAATAAAAATGGCACCAACAAACCATGAAAATATTATAATGACCTGAGCGTAGCTATCAAGAGGCTTGTCCTTAAAATGTTCCTTTTGTTTTAGGTAATTTTTTGTGGTGTTTAACAAACTTCTGATAATCCAAACCATTAAAATTATTAAATAAACGTCAGTGGCTTTGGTAAAAAACGTTTTCCATACTTCAAAATCCGCGAGAACAAAAGGAATTAACTTTCTTAAAATGATAAATGGAATAATGTGGGCTATATACTTAGGGAATTTACTTTTCACCAAAAAATCGTCATAAGTAGTTTTGGTTTTTATGGTAAAAACACCAAACGTTTTTATAATTATTCTTTTAAGAACATAATCAATCAGTAAAAGAGCAATGATTAAAATAATTGAATTTACCACTAAGTTCAAATATGTCGCTACCTCTTCAGAAACATTATTTTGTACCAGAATATTATAAAACCATTTAAAGTAATCGTTCATTATTAAAAGTAATTTTTGGAATTACTACAAAACTAAAGAAAAAGCACTAACTATTACTGCTGTAAATTATTTATGTTTAATTTCGTTAGCTCAACTTTCATTTTATGGATGATAAATTTCCGACAAGTAAGGTTTCATTTAAGCATTCCTTTAAAGTAACTTTAGAAGACATAGACAGAAGGGGACATGTTAACAATGTTGCCTATTTGGGTTGGACACAGATGGTTGCCAACATGCATTGGGAAAAACTGGCTCCTGACAATATTAGAGAAAAGGTTATGTGGTTTGTGCTAAGGCACGAAATAGATTACCTACAACAAGCTTTTGCAAATGACACGATAACCATTTATACATGGATTAAAGATGTTAAAGGGGCAAGATCCAATAGGATGTTCCATATCTATCGTGAAGACCAATTATTGGCAAAATGTAAAACCACTTGGTGTTTAATAGATGCAGAAACACAAAAACCAAAGCGTATTGAAAATGAAATTGCCGAGCTATTTATAATTGGCAGCTAGCTTTTTTCTTGAATTTCTGTTGCAACTTTTTGCACATCATCCAATACTCTTAATAGATTACCACCCCATAATTTACTTATCTGATCTTCAGTATATCCACGTTTAACTAATTCAAGTGTTACATTAAAGGTTTCAGAAGCATCATTCCAGCCATTAATTCCGCCGCCACCGTCAAAATCTGAACTGATTCCCACATGGTCAATACCAATTAAATTTACCATATAATCAATATGATCTACAAAGTCAGAGACATTAACATCTTTGGAATTTTCTAATCGCGTATATCCTTTAAATGCAACTGTTTGTACAACACCCTTTTTTTCTTTAATTAATTTCAACACTTCGTCCGTTAAATTTCTGCTATGGTCACAGACTGCTCTGGCGGATGAATGTGAGGCGATAACAGGGGCTTTTGAAAGTGCTATGGCTTGTTTGTTCGCTTCAATTGATGGGTGTGATAGGTCTATCATCATTCCATATTTATTCATTTCGGCAATTACTTGTTTGCCCAGGTCACTTAAACCATTGTGTAGCCAAACATTATCTTTTTCACCTGTATTTGAATCTGCCAATTGACTATGGCCGTTGTGGGCCAAAGACATATATCTTGCCCCTAGATCATAAAATTCCTTTACCCTATTAATATCGGTACCTATCGGGTAACCGTTTTCTACCCCGATCATGGCAACTTTTTTACCTGCCGCGTTAATTCGTCTAACATCATCAGAAGTCAATGCCAGCTCAATTTTGTCAGGTGCAAATTCTTCTGTTAACCTGTGAATAGCATCGAACTTTGAAATTGCATTGGCATAAGCTTTCTTGTAGCCCGCTTCGTTCAACTCTTTTTGTCCTGTATAAACTATAAACCAAACTACATCGAGTCCGCCTTCTTCCATTTTTGGCAAGTTTACTTGGCTTTCCAAACGTTGGGTGTAATTTTTATCCTTGGTAAAATTTGCTACATTAATATCCGCATGTGTATCTAAGGTAATAACCCGTTCATGAATTTGTTTTGCATAAGCAAGTGTATCTTTGATTTCAGGTATAATGACTTCAGGATTAGTTTTAGTAGAATCTATTTCGGTTTCCTTAGCATCAGTTTTTTTATTCATGTTGCAAGAAGAAAGGATTATAAGTGCCATTAAAATAAGCGTATTTTTCATAAAACATAAGTTTAGTTAAATTTAAAGATTCCCAAACGGGTTTCCAATTTTCACCTCTCCTTGGGAGAGGTCGAAACTGCTATTTAGGCAGTTTCGGGTGAGGCAAAAATATAAAATTTCTGTTTTGGAAAATTTGTCAAAAATTAATTCCAACAACATTTTCAGTATGCCTAGGAAACTTCAATATATTTAAATTTTATATTTCAAGTCTTAAAAATATGGATATTTATTTATATTTGAGTGCCAATACTTGGTATTTATTAATCTAAATTCTAATTTGATCTCTATAAATGATTGATTGTTAAAATTTTACATCTATGAAACTTGTCAAAAATATTTTACTGGTTCTTTTATCAACTGTTATTTTTATTTCATGTGATAAGGCCAAGTCGAAAGAAGAAACTGAACAAGCTACTTCGCAAGTAGAAGAGTCCAAAGAGGAAACCGAAATTGCAATTCCCAATCAAAAATTGAACAGAGAACAGCAAATAGCATCCGCTATTCTGGCGGCACCTGAAGAAACAAGAGCAGGAGCAAAGGTGTATGGATATGACGATGAAGGAAAGTTTGTAACCTTACGTGAGGGAACAAACAATATGATTTGTATTGCTGATGACCCCAATAAAGATGGATTTCAGGTAGTGGCGTATCATAATGAAATTGAACCCTTTATGGCTAGGGGAAGGTAACAAAAGGCCAAAGGAAAAGGTACGCAAGATGTCAGATCAATCCGTGAAACAGAAGCAAAAGAAGGTAAGCTACAAATGCCTAAAAATCCCTCGACATTACATGTATTGCAAGGTAAAAAAGGCGGATTTGACCCTGAGAGTGGTACAAACGTAAATACTCACTACAGATACGTAGTTTACACACCGTTCGCTACACAAGAGAGCACCGGGTTATCTTTAAAACCAAATGCTCCCGGTCATCCTTGGTTAATGTTTCCTGGAACTGCAGGTGCTCATATTATGATTACTCCGCCGAGGGAGAAATAATTATTGAAAAATAGTTATTAGATTAATATTAAACCACAAACAGATGAACTTTTAAACAGTCTAATTGAAAATAACAAGAAACCCTCAAGTAGAAAAAGTGTTTGCAAATTATCCCGACACTGTTCGTGATAAAATGCAATACATGCGTAATCTGGTAATTGAAACGGCAGAAGAAATCGAAACAATAACCAGTTTGGAAGAAACTTTAAAATGGGGAGAGCCAAGTTATTTAACTAAAAATGGCAGTACTTTACGAATGGATTGGAAAGCAAAAGCACCTGAACAGTATGCCATGTACTTTAAGTGTACAAGCCGGCTGGTAGAAACCTTTAAAATTGTTTTTGATCAAAAATTCCAGTATGAAGGAAAGCGTGCCATTGTATTTAAGTTGGATGACAAAATTCCAGTAAAGGAACTGAAACAGTGTATTAAAGCTACGTTAACCTATCATGATGTTAAGAAATTGGTAACGTTGGGAATCTGAAACGTAATCTGTGCGTCACCCTGAACCTGTCTGCCGACAGGCAGACTTGTTTCGGAGGTCACATTACAATTGGAATGTAATGCTGAAACGACCCCGAAATCTCTTGGGACAGTATTACGCTACGACAAATAGATTTACGGCTTATAATCATAAATCAGTACCAATTAGTAAAATTTGTGTCAAAATAGAACAACCACTAACAAACAACCCAAAATCCAATAAACTAAACGTAAAATTAGTTGTTGAACATCGTAATCCTTTCCCAAAAAAGTTGACCATTATTTTATAAAATTCTATCTTCGCATTCGTTTTAAAATAATAGAAATATATTATGAGTAATACTTTATTTGACAAGGTTTGGGATGCCCATGTTATCCGTAAAATTGAGGGTGGACCTGACGTTTTTTTTATAGACAGGCATTTAATACATGAGGTTACAAGTCCCGTAGCCTTTTTGGGATTAAAGAATCGTGGCATTAAGGTTATGGAGCCGCAACGGACTTTTGCAACGGCTGACCATAATACACCGACAATCAATCAGCATTTACCTGTTGAAGATCCGCTTTCAGCGAATCAGCTAAAAGCACTAGAAGAAAATTCCGCAGCACATGGTATTATCCATTGGGGGTTAGGCCATGAAAATAACGGAATTGTGCACGTGGTTGGCCCAGAAAACGGCATTACCTTACCAGGGGCTACTATTGTATGCGGTGATTCACATACCTCAACTCATGGGGCTTTTGGTGCCATTGCCTTTGGTATTGGTACTTCGGAAGTTGAGATGGTACTTTCCACACAATGCATCATGCAGCCAAAGCCGAAGAAAATGAGAATCAATGTTGAGGGAAAACTTAGCAAAGCCGTTACACCCAAAGATGTGGCATTGTATATTATTTCGCAATTATCTACATCTGGAGCTACAGGTTATTTTGTGGAATATGCAGGTAATGTTTTTGAAGAAATGTCTATGGAAGGCAGAATGACCGTCTGTAACTTAAGTATAGAAATGGGAGCAAGAGGAGGGATGATAGCTCCAGATCAAAAAACGTTCAATTATGTTAAGGGCAGAAAATTTACACCGAAAGGAGATGATTGGGATAAAGCGATGGAATATTGGAAAACTTTAAAAACAAATGAAGATGCGGTTTTTGATAAAGAATATACTTTTAATGCCTCTGATATTGAACCAATGATTACTTATGGTACCAATCCAGGAATGGGGATGGGCATTTCAAATCATATACCTAAATCAGGCGAAGTAAAGGATGGTAAAGCCACTTACGAAAAATCCTTGAATTACATGGGTTATGGCGAAGGAGATTCCATGATTGGCAAAAACATAGATTTTGTTTTTGTGGGAAGTTGTACTAACGGAAGGATAGAAGATTTTAGAGCATTTGCATCTATTGTAAAGGGTAGAAAAAAAGCAGAAAATGTTACCGCATGGCTGGTTCCTGGTTCGCATAAGGTTGAAGCACAAATAAAAGAAGAAGGTATTTTAGATATTTTAACCGATTCCGGATTCGATTTAAGAGAGCCTGGATGTTCTGCATGTTTAGCAATGAACGATGATAAAGTCCCTGCGGGGAAATATGCGGTAAGCACCTCTAACAGAAACTTTGAAGGCCGTCAAGGGCCAGGTTCAAGAACTTTATTGGCAAGCCCTTTGGTTGCAGCAGCAGCAGCAATAACGGGTAAAGTAACCGATCCAAGAGAATTGATGGCATAATAAAGAACGAATAACACAATAACTTAAAAATGGCATACGATAAATTTAACATATTACAAACATCTGCATATCCGTTACCTATTGAAAATGTAGATACAGATCAAATAATTCCTGCACGATTTTTAAAAGCAACAGAGCGAAAGGGTTTTGGCGATAATCTTTTTAGGGATTGGCGTTATAACGCTGATGACAGTCCAAAAAAGGAGTTTCCGTTAAACGACCCAAAGTATAGTGGCAAAATCTTAGTTGGAGGTAGAAATTTTGGTTCTGGATCTTCAAGAGAACATGCGGCTTGGGCAGTATATGATTTTGGATTCAGATGTGTAATCTCTAGTTTTTTCGCGGATATATTTAAAAACAATTGTTTGAATATTGGTGTATTACCAGTTCAAGTGAGTGAAGAATTTTTACAGGAAATTTTTGAGGCAATCTATGAAAATCCTAATACGGAGATTAAAGTAGATTTACCAAATCAAACTGTAACGCTTATAAGTTCAGGTAATTCGGAGTCTTTTGAAATCAATTCGTACAAAAAAGAAAACATGTTAAATGGTTTTGACGATATTGATTATTTGCAAAATATGAAAGGCGAAATTCAAGAGTTTGTTAAATCACGCCCTTTTTAGAGTACTTATGTTTTTCTGAATTATATTAAAAACCCAGAGCCTGTCTCCCTCCTTTGGAGGGATTAAGGGAGGTCTTTTTACAATCTTCTATGAGCAAACGTAAAATTGAAATCATGGACACCACCTTAAGGGATGGTGAACAAACAAGTGGTGTATCCTTTTCTTCTACTGAAAAATTAACCATTGCTCAATTATTGTTGGAAGAATTAAATGTCGATCGCATAGAAATTGCCTCAACACGAGTTTCGGAAGGTGAATTTAATGCTGTTAAGAGTATTACAGAATGGGCAAGTGAGAAAGGCTATATAGATAAAATTGAAGTTTTGTCTTTTGTTGATAAGGGCTTATCCATTAAATGGATGAAAGATACGGGTGCGAAAGTTCAAAATTTATTGACTAAAGGCTCTTTAAATCATTTAAAATATCAACTTAAAAAGACACCGGAACAGCACTTTTCTGAAATAAAAAATGTTATAGAACTAGCCGAAGAAGCAGGTATTAAAACAAATGTATATCTTGAAGATTGGAGCAATGGTATGCGTAATTCTCCTGAGTATGTTTATGAGTTTTTAGATTTTTTAAAAATACAACCTATTCAACGGGTTTTGTTGCCTGATACATTAGGTGTGCTATCACCAGAAGAATCGTTTAAATTCTTATCGGCAATTCGTTCTAGGTATCCAAAAACACACATTGATTTTCACGCACATAATGATTATGATTTAGGAGTTTCCAATGCCTTGGAGGCCGTAAAAGCAGGTGTAAATGGATTGCACCTTACCGTGAACGGGATGGGCGAACGAGCGGGTAATGCACCGCTTGCTAGTGTAGTGGCAGTAATCAATGATTTTTTACCAGAAGTTGAGATTTCGGTAAATGAAAAAGCTTTGTTTAAAGTCAGTAAATTGGTTGAAACTTTTTCAGGTTTTAGAATCCCAGTCAATAAACCTGTTTTAGGAGATAATGTTTTTACACAAACTGCTGGAATACATGCAGATGGAGATAGCAAAAAGAATCTTTACTTTAATAATCTATTACCTGAAAGGTTTGGTAGAAAACGCAAATATGCTTTAGGTAAAACTTCTGGAAAAGCAAATATTCAAAAGAACTTGCAAGAGTTAGGCTTGCAGTTGAACGATGAAGATGTGTTGAAAGTTACCCAACGTATTATTGAATTGGGTGATAAAAAGGAAGTGGTTACTAAGGAGGATTTGCCTTATATAATTTCCGATGTTTTGGATAGTAATGTTTACGAAGAACGCATTACTATCGAATCTTACGTTTTAACGCATTCTAAGGGTTTAAAACCATCTACCACGGTTTCTGTAAAAATAGATGGTAAGTTAATAGAAGAACACGCCCAAGGAGATGGTCAATTTGATGCTTTTATGAACGCTTTAGGAAAAGTGTATAAAAGTAAAGGACTCACGCTACCTAAATTAACCGATTATGCGGTTAGAATTCCTCCTGGGTCTAGTTCTGACGCACTGTGCGAGACGGTAATTAGCTGGCAAACTAAAGATAAAACCTTTAAAACAAGAGGGTTGGACTCTGACCAAACTGTATCTGCCATTAAAGCTACACAGAAAATGTTGAATATTATTTAACTGAAAATCAAAGAATTTTTTAGTTAAATGTTTAATAGATAATCATTTATTCCTTTTTTTTCACTAAATTAGTTACCAAAATTCTAACGTTTTCAATTATGGCTACTATAAATATTTCTACCAATATTAAAAAGTTATTATTCTTCATATTATGTATTGTTATGTCAACTTCAACCGCATTTGGACTGGCGATTTTTCAAGAAGAAACAAATCAAAATCAAGATGAATATGTTGAATACAGTGGTGTAGTCGCAGATAGCGAATCAGGTAATGCCTTAGTTTTTGCAACATTAGCGGTAAACGAAACAAATATCAGCACAATTACGAATTCTGATGGCAATTTTCTGCTAAAAGTGCCGAAAGATATGGACAACGCCAAAGTTACAATATCTTATTTAGGCTATGATACGAAAGAAATTCCAGTTAGTGAATTGAAAAAGGAAGATAACAAGATCCTGTTAAAAAATTCAATGATCGAATTAAGTGAAATAAATCTGGTGCTTCCTAGTGACGCTAAAGCATTGGTTAGATCTACATTAAAAAAGAAAGCTGAAAATAACGTGAACCAGCACGTGTTAATGACCGCTTTTTACAGAGAAACTATTAAAAAGGGGCGTAAAAACGCATCTTTGGCAGAAGCTATTGTAAATGTTTACAAGCAGCCTTACACCTCATCAAAAAATGATAATATTGAATTGTTTAAAGCTAGAAAAAGTACAGATTATAATAGGTTAGACACCATTGCCTTAAAACTTCAGGGTGGCCCTTACAACCCTTTGTATATAGATTTGATGAAATACCCGGAATATATTTTTAATTCGGAAATGATCGATAAATATAGGTTTAGCTTTGCCCCATCAACAACTATTAATGGAAAGTCGGTTTATGTAGTTCAGTTTAAACAATTAAATACTGTTGCTGAACCTTTGTATTATGGTAAATTATATATTGATTCGGAAACATTGGCTTTAAAAAGTGCCATTTACAATCTAAACGTTGAAAATAAGGAACTGACCAGTAACCTCTTTGTACGTAAAAAACCAAACGATATAACCGTTTATCCTACCAATGCAGCGTATAGGGTTGATTATCGTGAAAAAGACGGTAAATGGTATTATGGTTATGGAAACGTGCAATTGAGTTTTAAAGTAAAACGCAAACGAAAATGGTTTAGTTCAAACTATTCGTTAACCAGTGAAATGGCAGTTACGGACTGGGAGTTTAATATTGATAACGAAAAATTGAAGAATAGGGAAAGGTTAAAAAAATCTGTTGTTATTAGTGATGCCGCTTCAGGATTTTCAGACCCTGAATTTTGGGGAGCTTACAATGTTATTGAGCCTGAAAAGTCAATTGAATCTGCAATTGATAAAATTAAAAAACAGTTAAAGAGAGCCAATAAAGGGGGATGAACATTTTTGAAAATACTGCCACAAAAAAGCCGTTATGCTAAAAGCGTAACGGCATTCTTTTAATATAGTCGCTAAACTTGGGAATTAAAAGAAGTAAACAAATATATAAAAACTATTTTTTGAAACCGTATTTTTGCAGAAAATTATAATGATTATGTCAACGTTTTCTGATTTAGGTATCCAATCATCTTACATAAAATCTTTAAAAGAATTAGGGATAACCATTCCAACGGAAATTCAAAAAAAAACCATTCCCGTGCTGTTAAATTCTCAGACCGATTTTATTGGCCTTGCCCAAACCGGAACCGGTAAAACCGCTGCTTACGGATTACCAATATTGCATTCTGTTGATACTACTAAAGATTATATTCAAGCCTTAATTTTAGCTCCTACGCGAGAATTGGTGCAGCAAATACAAAAACAGTTATTCAGGTTTACAAAATATCACGCTGCTAAAATATTTTCTGAAGGTATATATGGTGGCGAAAAAATCGATATACAATTAAAAAGGATACAGCGTACTACTCATATCGTTGTGGCAACCCCAGGAAGATTGATAGATTTTATTGAACGTGGGGAAATTGATTTAAAAAATATAAACACTTTGGTATTAGATGAAGCCGACGAAATGTTGAGTATGGGATTTAAACAAGATTTGAATACCATTTTAAAGTATACAAGCGGGCAACGGAATACATGGCTTTTTTCTGCGACAATGCCTGAAGAAATCCAAAATATTGTTAAAAAATATATGTCGCCCAAAGCTATAAAAATAGCGGTTAATGAAAATAACTTGGTAAATGCCAATATTGATCACCAATATTTAATTACAAGTATTAAGAAAAAAACCGATGTACTCATTCAATTTTTAGAAAATAGGCCAGAAGAAAGAGGTATTATTTTTTGTAGAACAAAAGCAGGTACACAAAATCTCACACATATTCTGAAAGAAGAAGGATTCTCGGTAGGAGCATTGGAAGGAGATATGCAGCAACGCGATCGTGATAAGGTAATGAGAGCATTTAAAAACGAAAGTTTGCAAGTACTTATATCTACTGATGTTTCGGCACGTGGTATAGATGTTAATAATTTAGTATTTGTAATCCACCATCAATTGCCAGAGCAATTGGAATATTACACCCACAGAAGTGGAAGAACTGCCAGAGCGGGTAAAAAGGGTATTTCTATTGCTTTGATTTTACCGAGTGAATTACAACAAATACAAAGCATTCAAAAGGCTTTGGGAATAAAATTTACTGAAGTTTTTCCATCATAGTTCAAAACTATTGATCCAACTCTAAAAACAGCAACTTATCCATTTAGATTTTTTTTATTAATTTTCATTCATCAAAACCTAATGATGAATAGACTTTTATGTTAAAAACCATCTACATTTTGATAGTGCTGTTCTCATTAATCGGTTGTAAGGATAAGGAGGAAGACCCTTATACTTGGAAAACAATTAAAGTTACCGCTACTGCTTACAATTCAACGAGAGCTCAAACAGATGGAAGTCCACAATTAACCGCATGGGGAGATAGCCTTAAACCAGGAATGCCATACATTGCTGTTTCCAGAGACTTACTCCGACTAGGTCTAAAGCACAATACACCCGTAAAAATTGAAGGGCTAAACGGTATTTATCTTGTAAAAGATAAGATGCACTACCGTTGGCGAAAAAAAATTGATATTTATATGGGCAAGGATATCAAAGCGGCCAGAGAATGGGGGCGTAAAAAAGTTGAAATCCAATATGGGGTTATCGATACTACAAAAATAAAAAAATAATCTTTTTCTGTGATTTTTTTCTTTCTTCTTATACTAATGGGTTGTAATTAATTTTGAATGACCAAGCAACAAGCATTTACCGAAGTTATTAAAAAGAATCAAGGTCTTATTTTTAAAGTTTCATCAATTTATACTAATAATACCGAAGATCAGAAAGACCTCTATCAAGAAATTGTATATCAATTATGGAAATCCTATAAAACTTTTAAGGGAAACTCTAAAATAAGCACATGGATGTACAGAGTAGCTTTAAACACTTCTATTACTTTTTTGAAAAAAGGAAAAAAAAGTGGGGTACGAGTGCCAATTGAACAAATACTTACACATAAGACGGAGCAAGAAGATACCATTTTAGAAGAAAGAATCACTCTGTTACATACACAAATAAAAAAGCTAAACATAATTGAAAAGGGCATTGTTTTACTCTATTTGGAAGGGAAGAGTTATGATAATATTGCTGAAATTACAGGGTTTTCAAAAACAAATATTGGCACAAGACTATCAAGAATTAAAGAAAAATTAAAAACACAAATTTTAAAATAATATGGAATTAGAAGAAATGAAATCACTTTGGACTAATTTATCTAAAGAAGTAGAACAACAAAAAATATTAACCGATAATTTAATTATGGAAATGACAAAAGAACGCTTTAATTCAAAACTGAGTAAAATTGCGATTCCAGAAACAATTGGGGCAATAATGTGTATTGCATTTGCATTATTTATACTTATAAATTTTAATAAACTAGATACTTGGTATTTTATTACATGCGGAATTTTTACAGTTTTGTATCTTATTTTACTTCCTATTTTATCAATGCAAAGTTTATATAAAATGAAAAATATTTCTCTAGATAATAAAGATTATAAAGAAACTTTAATGATTTATTCAAGAAATAAAAATAGATATATGTTAATTCAAAAATCTAGCATCTATTTTAGTCTGTTGTTAATTTTTACATCTATGCCTTTGGCTGGAAAAATATTTAATAACAAAGATATTTTTCTAAACAGTACTATTTGGTATATCTACTTACCTATTATGATACTATTTTTATTTTTATTTTCTAGATGGGCAATAAAATGTGTTGGAAATATTACACAGTCAGGTGAAGAATTATTAAATGACTTAGAAAAAAATTCAAAATAAATTCGAATTTATTTTACTGATTATCAATTATTTAAAATAAAAGGTTAAAATTTTTTTAAAAAAAGGTAGGAGTTTTAGAGAGAAAGTTGTTTTGTATATGAATAGTGAAATAATATTAATCATTAATTTTAAATCAGATATACTATAAGATTAATAGAACAAAAGGGGTAAAGCTGTCTTAACGCATTGGTGAGTTAAGACAGTTTTTTTTTGTTCATTATTTAATTCTACAATTAATACAGTAAACTTTAGTATTTTTGAATCGTAAAAAGTGGATAATTTCATGCTATGCGATATTTGTTCTTATTAATTACTTTAGTAGCTTTTTCTTGCAAAACCGCTAACAAAATTATTGACAAACCGATAGTTTTTGATAATGAGAGGAAAATGCTAACACTCGATTATTTGTCTGATCGCTATGGTTTGGAGCAAGATTTGCCTACTATAGTTCCCAAGATTATTGTTTTACATTGGACGGCAATACCCACGTTAGAAAAATCTTTTGAAGCTTTTGTGAATCCAACATTACCTAATTGGCGACCAGAACTCGTCGAGACGAGCGGATTGAATGTTTCCGCACAATTTTTAGTAGATCAAGATGGTACTATTTACCGATTAATGCCCGAAACTACAATGGCACGACATGTAATAGGGTTGAACCATGCTGCAATTGGCATAGAAAATGTAGGAGGTACAAAAGACACACCGCTTACCGAAGCTCAACTAAAGTCTAATATATGGTTGGTTAAGTATTTGGCAAAAAAATATGATATTCAATACTTAATAGGACATTACGAATATACCAACTTTGAAAATCATCCTTTATGGTTAGAAAAAGATGATGGTTACAGAACCGAAAAAACGGATCCAGGTATTGATTTTTTAACTAAAGTAAAAGAAGCCACTAAACATTTGAATTTTAAACCCACTCCTCAAAAAAAATAAAAAGTAGAATATGAAATTAAAAGCTCTCCTGATATTAATTACATTATTTTGTTCAGAAATAATCTTAGGACAATCTGACGAAATGACAAGCAATTTGTATAACACTTACAATAAGTTTAAAGAACCAAGCCTGGACAAACGAAGAATTAAACATTCTGATATTAAACCATTAATTGAAAAATTCCGTAAAAATCCAAAATTCACGGTAAATAAAGTTGGGCAATCCATTGAGGGCAGGGATTTATCATTGATTAGTATAGGTACGGGTAAAACCAACGTTTTTTTATGGTCGCAGATGCACGGGGACGAACCTACGGCTACACAAGCCATATTTGATATTTTAAACTTTTTAGACAGTGATGATTTTTCTAAAGAGAAAAAGAAAATATTAAATAAATTGACCTTACATTTTTTACCTATGCTAAACCCAGATGGGGCAGAGGAGTTTACCAGAAGAAATGCTTTGGGGATAGATATTAATAGGGATGCCTTGCGATTACAATCACCTGAAGGGCAAACTTTAAAACGGGTTAGGGATAGCTTAAATGCCGACTTCGGTTTTAATTTGCACGATCAAAGTACTTATTATAATGCCGAGAGAACTGAAAAGCCTGCAACCATATCTTACTTAGCACCTGCTTATAATTATGAAAAGGAAATTAATGAAGTTAGAGGAAATGCCATGAAAGTCATTGTATTTATGAACAATATCATACAAAAATATGCATCTGGGCAAGTGGGGCGATATAACGACGATTTTGAACCTAGGGCATTTGGTGATAATATTACAAAATGGGGTACAAGTGCTATTTTAATAGAATCTGGCGGTTATCCAAATGATGTGGAAAAACAGGAAATTAGAAAGTTGAATTATGTTTCCATTCTTTCGGCAATTTATACTATTGCAAATGGCGATTATAAGGATATACCCATTGAAGATTATAACAAAATTCCTGAAAACGATCGTAAACTTTTTGATCTAAAACTTAAAAATTTAACATATAATGTTTTAGGAAAAGATTACACAATAGATTTGGGGATAAATAGATTAGAAGTTGATAATAAAGAAAACACAGATTTTTATAATGTAGGTAGAATTGTAGATCAAGGTGATTTATCCACCTATTATGGTTATGAAACTTTTGATGCCGGAGGATACAAAATTGTTGAAGGAACTTTATATCCATCAATGATTCCATCTATTACAAGTTATGAACGATTGAACGAACTTTCTATGCTTAAAAAAGGATATGTTTATGTTAAAATGGCCAAACTACCCGATGATAAAAATTATACCGACAAACCTATTATGGTTTTAAAAGTAACGAAAGCAACGCCGGAACTGAATGTGAGGGTAGGTGCAAATCCCACGTTTTTATTGGAAAAAAACGGAAAAATAGATTATGCGGTAATCAACGGATTTTTAATAGACCTTAACGCTGAAAATCCTAATTTTAAAAATGGATTGATCTATAAATAATTACCCTAAAATTTTGTCAAAACTGCTAATTTTGGCAGTTTTGGGTGAGGGAAAATAAAAACTTTTGGTTTTTATTTCCACCCCATTCTTTTTTTTAAACCATCTATATGTGCATAATGATGTACGGAATGCCATGCGTAAATTCCTATATTCTCTGCTAGCGATGTTTCTTTATTATTGTCAGGATGAATAAAAGTATGTTGCAGTTCATTGGCGTTCAATCCTTTTAAAAAATATACCCATTTTTCGTGTAGAGCACTTATAACATTTAAAGAGAGTAGGATAGGGGCAGATTTGGAATCTCTGAGTTCTGCCCATCGGTCTTCAAAATAAGGTTTTATTACCGGTTTTACTTCGGTCAACGCCCATTTGAAGCGGATATAACTATTTTGGTGACTATCGGCTAAATGGTGTACTACTTGTCTTACGGTCCAACCATCAGGTCTGTATGGGGTGTCTAATTGTGGATCAGACAAATCAATTACTAATTTTGTAAGCTGTTCAGGAAAATCTTCTAAAACTTTAATCCAGTCTCTAATGTGTTGTGAAGTAATTGGTGTTGGTAATTTAGCTTTACCTATTGGATATTTTAAGGTGTCTAAGTCTGTTGCTTCCATTTCTTTTTCAATTTTTAAGTAGCAACAACGTAAAACAAATATAGGTAAATTATTCAATAAAAAAACGCCCCAATAATTTGGGGCGTTTGTTCTTATTTCAAGGAATAGATTATTTCACATCCATCAGTTCCACATCAAAAATTAATGGAGCATTTGGAGGTATCACCCCACCAGCACCTCTAGACCCATAAGCTAGTTCTGAAGGAATTACCATACGTGCTTTATCACCAACTTGCAAGAGCTGAATGCCTTCGTCCCAGCCAGGAATAACTTGACCTACCCCAATGGCAAATTCGATAGGCTCATTACGCTTATATGACGAATCGAACACGGTTCCATCTAATAATTGACCTTTGTAGTGTACGGCAACTGTAGCACCCTTGGTGGCATTTTTTCCGTTACCTTTTTCTAGTATTTTATATCTTAAACCACTATCGGTTTTGTCAAAACCTTTAGAAGCATCACTTAATAATTTTTCATGTTTTGCTTTTTCTTCTGCTTCACGTTTAGCCCTGGATCCTTCAAAAGTTCTGAATGCTTCAATAGCATTAAAACTTTCAGCCTCTTTTCCCACTTTAATAATTTCTATATTTTCGATCTTATCACCTTGTTGAATATTATTTACAACATCTTGACCTTTAACTACCTCACCAAAAACGGTATGTTTGTTGTCTAACCATGGTGTAGGTACGTGAGTGATAAAAAACTGGCTACCATTGGTTGCCGGACCAGAATTGGCCATAGATAACATGCCGGGTTTATCATGTTTTAAATCAGGATGGAATTCATCATCAAAGCTGTAACCAGGGTTTCCGGTACCAGTACCTTGAGGGCAACCACCTTGAATCATAAAATCTGGAATTACACGATGGAATTTTAAACCATCATAATAAGGTTTTCCTTGTGGAAGTATTTTATTTTCTAAGTTGCCTTCTGCTAGGGCAACAAAATTACCTACAGTTCCGGGGGTTTTATCGTAAGTTAACTCAACCAATATTTCACCTTTTTCGGTGTTGAATTTAGCATATAATCCGTCGTTCATTTTATGTTTTTAGAATGAAGGGCAAATGTACTTTATATAATAGAATTTTACAATTTCATTTTAAAGAAAAAATTCAGGTTAGAATTTTACCCCTTTTTACCAGAACAGCTATTTTATAATCTTAAAAGTACCGTTTCTTTCACCAATTTCCACTTGTACTAAATACACTCCGTTAGGTAAGTTATCCATAAATACTTTAGATTCTAGGGCTACCGGTTTTTTTGATAGTACTCTTTGGCCAATTGTATTGTATATATTTACAACAGATATGTTTTCATCCGCTTTAAGTAATAGTACATTATTTGTCACGGGATTGGGTGAATAAATAAAGCCTACTTCGGCCAGATCCGTAATGCTTGCTGTAGCTGTATTTAATAATTTATAATGATCAATACCAACTCCCCATGTGTAGGTGTTTTCATCATCGTAAATAAATTTTACTTTGAAGGCATTGTTTATATAAGCTGTTACATCAATGGTTGTGGTTTGATTTGTGGCAGTGTTAGGTGCGGGATCATCAGCATTAACAAACAATACATTTTGCCAAATGGAGCCATCCCAAACATCTATCATAAAATTACCGCTATTGCCAAACGCCTGATGATTATATACAATTTCTATAGCGGCACTTACAACATTGGCGGCTATCAGGTCTATTGCCGGCCCTTCTAATTCCACAAAATTATCCACAAAACTTCCGCAGCTGTTATCGTTAAAGATTACACCACCACTAGAAAAACTGGCAGGATTTGAAAATCCGCTACCAATTAAAGAACCGGTATAGCCAAACTCCCAAGTGCAACCTGTTGGACCAGCTGTTGCGGACCAACCAGAAGGTATTGACGCAGCGTCAAAATTTTCCTCTTGTATTTGTGCATTGCTTATTTGGCAAGCACAATATAACATATACAGTAAAATTGCTTTTCGCATTGCATTAAATTTTAATTTCCACTTCATCTATCCGAACTCTACTGATATATGTCTTTTAAGTAGTAATTTTTTTCCATATCTTTTGTTTTAGTCAAGCTCAATTTTAAATAAAATTGAATGCCAATAACAACAAATTAAATAGGGTATTTAATATAACGCTTAGTTTGCGACTTTATTTTTACCAATTTAGAATATATAAAAGGTGTTGGCGAATATTAAAAGATAATTAGGCTAACCTAAATTGATGGTTTTAAAAAAGCTTTAATTGAGGGTTCTTATTTTTGGAATAAAGCGAATAATCCAAGGGTGTTAAAGAAGTATTGCTAAAATACATTTTTTTAGCTAATCTGAACTGGAGATTTACTTGTTCTGCAATTTTACCTTCGCCACGCATTCTAGTGCCAAAACGGCTATCGTTGAGTTGACCACCATGACAATCGGCAATTTGGTTGAGTATTTTGTCTGCTCTATCGGGTAGTGTTTTTTTTACCCAATCCGTAAAAATTTCGCCAATGGCACCATTGAGCCTTACAATGGTATAGGCAGCTGATTTTGCCCCCAGTTCACTTACTTTTTTTACAAGATCAAAAATTTCATGGCTATTGATTGCAGGAATAATAGGAGCCATCATTACATTTACGGGAATGTTATTGTTAGATAAAACTTCAACAGTTTTTAATCTTTTTAGTATTGAGGCTGTTCTGGGCTCTAGTATCCTTCTGGTTTCTTCTTTTAAAGAGGTTATTGAAATACTAACGTGTAGAAGATTCAAATCGGCTAATTCAGTAAGTATATCTAAATCTCTTAAAATCAATGTGTTCTTAGTAATAATGCTTACTGGGTGTTTATATTTTAAAAAGACTTTTAAAATATTTCGGGTTAATTCTAATTTTTTTTCGATTGGTTGGTAGCAATCGGTATTACCCGACAGCATTATATTTTCGGCTTCCCAATTTTTACTTTTTAATTTATCTTCTAATAAACTGGCAGCATTCTTTTTATATAATATTTTTCTCTCAAAATCCAATCCGGCACTATAACCCCAATATTCGTGCGTGTTTCTTGCATAGCAATATATACAACCATGTTCACAACCTTGGTAAGGGTTCATGGAATACGCCAAACCAATATCAGTACTGGTAACTTTGTTTAAAATTGTTTTCGGAAAAATTTCTAGATATTGGGTTTTAGAATTTTCATAATCATCACCTTCTTTTAAGCAATAGTTTAAAAAGTCGTTTTCAATAACTTTTTGATGCTGTAAAAAGCGATTATGAGTATTTACCTGGGCTCCTCTTCCTTTTATGTAATTTAGATTTTCGATGCCTAAAGTTACATCAGAATTTTTAAAAAGGAAAGATTGCGGTTAAGAAAAAATGTTAAAGTTTTCTTGTTTTATCCAACAAATAAAAATCTGCCAAAACCATAGCGGTCAGTGCCTCAACAATAGGCACTGCTCTAGGCACTACACAAGGATCGTGCCTGCCCTTGCCTTGTACATTTACGGCATTGCCATCGGCATCAATGGTATCATATTTCTGGAGCAGTGTGGCTACGGGTTTAAAGGCTACATTAAAGTAAATGTCCATACCGTTGGAAATACCTCCTTGAATGCCGCCGGAAAGATTTGTTTTGGTAGTTCCATCTGTATTAAAAGCATCATTATGTTCAGAGCCTTTTAATTTAGTACCTGCAAACCCGCTACCATATTCAAAACCTTTTACGGCATTAATGGTAAGCATTGCTTGGCCCAAACGGGCATGTAATTTATCAAAAATAGGTTCGCCAAAACCTAAGGGTACATTTTGAGCTACACAGGTAATTGTACCACCAATAGTGTCACCTTGTTTTTTTATAGCCTTAATATGATTTATCATTTTTTCTGCCGTTTCCACATCTGGACAACGTACCGCATTCGATTCTGTTTGTGCTAAATCTAATTCTTCATATGATTTATCTAAGAGAATACTACCCACAGAATTTGTAAACGCGTTAATTTTTATATCTTTTAAAAGTTGTTTTGCAATGGCACCTGCTACTATCCAATTAGCGGTTTCACGAGCTGAGGAGCGTCCACCACCTCTAAAATCACGTAAACCATATTTTTTCGTATAGGTAAAATCGGCGTGAGAAGGTCTAAAAGTATTTTTAATATCTGAGTAGTCTTTTGACTTTTGATTGGTATTTTTAATTATAAAACCGATAGACGTTCCTGTTGTTCTCCCTTCAAAAATTCCTGATAAAAACTCAACCTGATCTGGCTCTTTACGTTGGGTTACAATAGCTGATTGCCCAGGTTTACGTCTGTCTAGCTCATCTTGAATGGCATTAAAATCCAGTTGTAACCCAGCTGGGCAGCCATCTAAAACACCACCAATAGCAACACCGTGCGATTCTCCAAAAGTGGTTAGTCTAAATAATTTTCCGATAGAATTGCTCATAGCACAAAAGTAGCAAAGATTTTGAGTAAATTTTATGATATTTTATAAAATAGTTTAAAAAAGCTTTATATATTTGCACCCGCCTTGCCTGTTCGGGCAGGTCCGCTTAGGAGAAATGGCAGAGTGGTCGAATGCGGCAGTCTTGAAAACTGTTGAGGGTCACACCTCCGGGGGTTCGAATCCCTCTTTCTCCGCTAGGTGAATATCAAAAATCACCAAAACCCTGTAAACTAAATGTTTACAGGGTTTTTAATTTTATTTATTTCCATTTATTGCCAATTATTAGCATTATAAAGGTTACCTATTCGGTTACCTTTTTTTATTTTTAAATAGGTAACCGAATTTGGTGTATTTTGTTGATAATTAATGTCTTACAAAGGGTGTTTTTTATTATTTTATCGTATATTTAATACCAAATTGTAATAGGTAACCTATGTATAATACATTTTCCATACTTTTCTTCCTAATGAAAAACAAAGTCTCTAGTGATGGGAAAGCACCTGTATACCTTAGAATTACTGTGAATGGCAAACGATGTCATCTAAGTATAAAGAGAAAAATAGATTTGGAAAAATGGAATAGTAAAACTGGTACAACAATCGGAAATTCAATAGCCGCAAGAGAATTAAACAACTATTTAGAGGCTATAAGATTTAAATTATATGGAATTCAGAAAAAGTTTCTTGATGATAATAAGAGCTTCTCTGCTTTAGATATCAAAAATAGTTATATCGGAAAGAGTGATAATGAAAAAATGGTACTTAGTCTATTCCAAGATCATAACGACAAAGTAGAAAAGCTCATTGGTAAAGATTTTTCGCACGGAACCGCAGAGAGGTATAGAACAGCAAGAAAGCACGTTCAGGACTACATAAATTTAGAATATGCTTGTGAAGACATTCGTGTAAAGGATATAGACCATAAGTTTATTAGTGGTTTAGAATACTATCTAAAAACGGTTAGAAACTGTGCTCACAATACTACAATTAAATATATTACAAATTTTAAAAAGATAATACGTATAGCCTATGCTAATGAATGGATAGACAAAGACCCATTTTTTAATTGGAAAGCAAAATTGAAAGTTGTGGATAGAGAATTCCTTACCCAGGAAGAAATTCAAATCATTTTAGATAAGAAATTACATACACAGCGACTTGAACAAGTAAGGGATATTTTTATATTCTGTTGTTATACAGGTCTATCCTATTCTGATGTTAAAAAGCTTTCAAAAGATAATTTAGTTAAGGGCATTGATGGTGAAATGTGGATAAAAACGTTTAGAACAAAAACGGATACTCCGAGTAATATTCCTTTACTTCCAACGGCAATGGAAATTTTAGAAAAGTATAAAAATCATCTTGAAGTTATTAATAAAGATATATTGCTACCTGTCCTTAGCAATCAAAAATCAAATGCTTACTTGAAAGAAATAGCTGATTTATCGGGTATATCTAAGAATCTTACGACACACCTTGCTAGGCATACATTTGCAACTACAATAACCCTTTCAAACGGAGTACCTATCGAATCAGTAAGTAAAATGTTAGGACACAAGTCATTAAAAACCACCCAACACTACGCTAAAATTTTAGATAGAAAAGTCTCTGAAGATATGACCATTTTAAAATCTAAACTTGGCCAATCTACAAATAAAGACAAAAATGTTTATGGCTAAATAAACTTAACGTTTTTTTTCTAAATTTACAAATAGAAAGATAGTTGAGTTTTTAATTCAAGGTATACTGGTTCAACACCTAACGTACAGCTATTCTTTCTATTCACACATAATAAATATTAAACCTTGGCTGCTATCGGCTTTTTTTATATCACTTTTTTTGCCTTTTGAAAGGTAAATTTATAGCTAATTTAAAAAGATACTAAAAAATGGCAAAATTTGAAATTTACAATGACAAACGTGATGAGTTTAGATTTAGACTAAAAGTTGGAAATGGACAAAACATTCTGGCTAGTGAGGGTTATAAAGCAAAATCAGGGTGTACAAATGGGATTGAATCAGTTAGAAAGAATTCTCAAGATGATAGCAATTATGAACGTCTAAATTCTAAAAACGGAAGCACTTATTTTAACTTAAAAGCTTCTAACGGGCCAGTAATCGGAACAAGTGAGATGTACTCTTCAACAAGTGCTATGGAAAATGGTATTGCTTCTGTTAAAACAAATTCACCCAAGGCGAGTGTTGATGACTTGACCTAATAGAATTCATAATATCCTTTCATAAAAATTATGGCTAGAATTTTGCTTTATTTTCATAATAAATTCTAGCTAATTTTATATGAGCATTATTATCGTAATTTGATATAATCTTTTAAGCTGCATTTTTCTTCTTCCCAAACCGCAAAAAAGAAACATAATTCGTTCTTTCACTATCCTTTTCCCTAAAGTTTAAACTTTGTTTTATACTCACTCGGTGTTATACCGAACTTCTTTTTAAAACAAGTACTAAAATAACTTAGGCTAGAAAAGCCCGTCATATCACTAATTTCATTAATATTATAACTACTTTTAAGAAGAAGCTCTTCCGCTCTTATAAGTCGAATAGATTTGATGAATTCTGTGACTGTTTGCCCTGTTAGAGCCAAGATTTTTCTATATAAAACTGAGTGACTCATACCAATGTTTGAGGCAAAGTCTTTCACTGAAAATTTAGAGTTTGCTAAATTTTCTTCTATAATATTAATTATTTTTTCAATAAAGATTTCGTCAATATTATTAATAGCAATGTCTTTAGGTTTTATTAAAGTTTCTTTTTTGAATTTTTCTCTTAAAATTTGCCTATTTTTTATAAGATTTTCAACTCGAACATTTAGTATTTCAATATTAAATGGTTTGATTAAATAGTCATCAGCACCATATTCAAATCCTTCAATTTTAAAACTATGTGAACCCCTGGCAGTTAAAAGAATTATAGGTATATGAGATGTTCTATTGTCAGTTTTAAGGGTTTTACATAGTTCTAGCCCATTAAGTTTTGGCATCATAATATCTGATATTATAATATCGGGTATTATTTCAAAAGCTTTCTCTTTACCTTCTAAACCATTTGTACTGGTAAAGACTTTAAAATGATTAGAAAAATTGTCTTTAATGAGGGTTCTAATTTCAAAATGGTCTTCAATTATAAGGAGAATTGGCTTAATTTTTAAAGTATCATCTTTAGTATCATCTATGTGCGTAAGTTCATTTTCACTGGGATCATTTAGAGAAATGATTTCAGAGTCAAGATTATTAATATCTTGTTCATTATAAAATGATTTTAAAATAGGAATAATAACATTAAATATGGTATATGCATTGGGTTCACTTTTTACTGTTATTACGCCACTATGAACATCTATTAGGTTTTTAGCTATAGCTAATCCAATACCAGTTCCAGATGTATAATTAATGTTGTCATTTATTTGGTAAAAATTATCAAAGATTTTGGTAAGCTCCTCTTCGTTTATTCCCTTACCGTTATCTTTAATTTTTATAATAAGGCGTTCGTCTTTTTCGTCCAAATCAATATTAATATCAATTTTGTCTTTGGTATGTTTAAAAGCGTTCGATAGTATATTATAAAGGATTATTTCTAATTTATTGGCATCAATCCATCCTGTTTCGCAGTTATTTGGCACGGATAATTGAAATTTAATGTTTTTTTCTTTCGCATATTGGTAAAATGGAATACATAATTCTTTAAAAAAGGCCTTAAGGTCAATTTCTTTAATGTTTAATTGTGTACTGGTAGATTCTAATTTTCTAAAATCAAGGATTTGATTAATCAAACTTAAAAGACGTTGACCATTTCTATTCATGGTCATGATTAGGTTTGATGCTTTATTGTTTGTTTTTATGATAGATAATTGTTGCAGTGGGGATAAAACGAGTGTTAAGGATGTTCTTAATTCATGAGATATGGTTGTGAAAAAATTAATTTTTGAATGATGTAATTCTTCATCCTTTTCAGATTTATATTTTTCAAGAACTAGTTCGTTTTTCAATTGAATACGGTCTCTTACACTCTTGTATATATAGTAAATAAGACCACTAATGAACAAAATGTAGATAAGGTAAGCTGTGTTTGTCTGCCACCAAGCAGGGGTAATCATAATGTTTATCTGTCTTTCAGAAATTGTATCAGAGTCATAATTGTTTTCATCAAAAGCTTTTACTTTAAAGGTGTAATTTCCGTACGGAATATTTGAATAGTTTGCAAAATGGAGTTCAGATGATGTTGTGATCCAACGATTGTCAATGCCTTCTAATTTATATTGATATTCTATGTTATGTGGAGAATTATTACCTGGAACGGCAAATTCAAATCCAAAATTATTAAGGAAATAGGGTAATTTTAAAGTTTTTTTATAGGAGATGGATGAATCTAAAGGTTGGTAATTTTCAATTTTATCTAATACGTTCACAACATCATTAAACACTTTTAAGTTTGTTAATTTTAGATTTATAGGCTTTGAGTCACTTATCAACTGTTCGGGGTAGAAAGCAACTAAGCCTTTTTTACTTCCGAAAAATAATTTACCATCATTAGATTTGGCATTTGCACCAGACTCAAAATCATTGGTAGGTAAACCATCGTTTGTATTATATGTATATATTCTGTTGTTCTCTAAATTATAAGATACAATACCTTTGTTGGTGCTAAACCAATAAATCTCATTATCATCTTGTATAATACCATAGAAAGAATTACTTGGAAAACCGTTTTCCGTATTTAAGTTTTTTATAGATTTTTCTTTTTTGTCAATGTAAAAAAGACCACCACCTTCTGTTGCAATCCAAATAATGCCATTACCATCTTCATAAATATCTTTTATTGGAAAGTTAAGGTTGGGTTCAGAGGTGATGCCAATATCTGATAACGAGTAAAATGTATTGGTTTCCTGATTGTAAATCTGGATGCCTTTATCTAAAGTACCAATCCATAAATTGTTTGAACTATCGGCAAAAATACTTAAAATAGTGTCTGAGCTTAATTGATTGTTAGTATTGGACTTTGTGAAATGTTCAAATTTAAATGTTTGTTTATTGTACTTGAACAAACCATGGTTGTAAGTAGCCACCCATATATTATGGATAGCATCCTCAAGCATGGCAAATATAGATAATGCATTAAAATGTTGCGTAAAAGGATTTGCTAATTTGGCTTTTAAAAAATCATCCGATTTTTCTTTTTTATAACCAACTATACTATTTTTAAAGTTACCTGTCCAAACATTTTTATCATTGTCCTCAAAGACATTCATGACAATGTTTGATGGTATGGATTTGTCATCGTTTGGATTATTTTTATAGTTATAAAATGTCTTTGTCCTTAGATCAAACCTATCCAAACCTTCTGCACCCGTGCCTATCCATAAATAATCGGTTCCCATATATAAGGATGTAACCCCATTAAAACTTAAACTGCTTAATTTTTTGGACATGGATGTTTGATAAATTTCAAAAGGAGAAGTAATCGTTTTGTTCACCGTTCCATCATTCATCCCTAACCAGATTGTAGTATTGTCATCTATAAACAATGAGTAAGATAAATTATACGTAATACCGTGCGGGTTGTAATTGTCCTTTTGGTAAATGGTAACATTATTGGTCTTGGTGTTAATTGAATTTAATCCATTATACGTAGTTATCCAGATTTCTCCAGATTGTGAATGTTTTATATCTGTAATGGCATTTGTGCTAATGGAATTTGGGGAATCACTACGTTTAAGATGTCTAAAAGATTCCGTTTTTAAATCAAATTTATAGAGACCGTCACTTTCTGTTCCTATCCAAGGGTTTTTTAATGCATCTAAGCAAATGCGTTGCCCAGTTCTTGTACTTTGGTAATTAACATTATTATATATATAGTGTAAGAAGGAGCTTGTTTTTTTATTGTATTTATCAAGTATTCCAACTCTAGTGGCAATCCATACGTTGTCGTTGTCAATAGCTATTGAGAATACATAATCATTACTAATTGAATTTTCTCCGTTCTTATTGTATGAATATTTAATAAAGGAGTCATTGTCTTTGTCAAAAACATACATTCCATCACCAAAAGTGCCCATCCAAATTTCGTTGTCCGTTGTTCCAGTAATACAAGTAATGTAGTTTCTTTTGTAAATAGAATTGGTGGTGTTTTTATAATTTAAAAAAGTTTCTGTTTTCGGATTGTATTTATTTATACCGCCATACATTGTTCCTACCCATATAAAGCCTTCATTATCTTCATATAAAGATACTATATTATTAGTGCTAAGCGAAAATTGATTATTCGTATTCGCCTTAAATATTTTAAACTTGTAACCATCATACCTATAAAGACCATGTGTACCACCAAACCACATAAAGCCTTCACTATCCTTTAAAATACAATTTACAGAAGCAAGACCATCTTCAATAACAAATTCTTCAAATTTTAAATTGTGGTTTTGAGAAGAGGCAATCGAAGGTATAAATAGAATACTACTTGTTACTATAATTGATATAAAATGCTTTATAAACATATTATTAAATGATAATTTATTTGTGCAATATAATTAATACGTAGGTTATGATTGTTATCAAAATACTGAATTCTACACCATTGACGAAAAATTAAAATATATTGACGAGAAAACAAAACTACCTTTTAGTACTCATTCTATAGTTTTACAAAATATTAACTTAATCTAATATTCACATTTATGAAAAAAAATTATTTTAAAACAAATTTGATTTTGATTCTTATACTTTTTACCACAAGTATATTAGCTCAAAACGAAGTTAAAGGAACGGTTAATGATGCGTCTGGTCAACCACTGCCAGGTGCAAATATTTTAGAAAAGGGAACCAAAAATGGAACTCAAACAGATTTTGATGGTAAATTTTCTCTAAACGTTACAAACGGAGATGCTATACTTGTAATATCTTATTTAGGGTTTTTAACTCAAGAGGTAAATGTTAATAATCAAACAAGTTTTACCATAACACTGCAAGAAGATGCCGCCAAATTAGATGAGGTCGTTGTAGTGGGTTACGGTACACAAAAGAAAGTTAATTTAACTGGAGCTGTATCGTCAGTAAGTGTCAAAGATATTGAAAACAGACCCGCACCAAATGTTTCATCATTACTTGCAGGACAAGTTTCTGGTCTGTCGGTTATACAACAATCTGGTAGACCAGGTCAAAGTGCTGGACAGCTTAGAGTTAGAGGAATTGGAACTTTAGGAAATGCTGCTAAAAACAATCCTTTAATTTTGGTTGATGGTATAGAAGCCGATTTACAAGATGTAGATGTAAACGACATTGAAAATATATCTGTATTGAAAGACGGGTCAGCTGCCATTTATGGTGTAAGAGCCGCCAATGGAGTTATTTTGGTTACAACAAAAAAAGGACGACTGGGAGTTCCCGTAATTATGTATCACGGAGGTATAGGTACTCAAGAAGCTTTTAAAGTGCCAAATAGGGTTAACTCTTATGATTTTGCCAGAATGTACAATCAAGCTAGAATAAATGATGGAGGATCTCCTTTATTTTCAGATGATGATTTAAATAAATTTAGAGATGGTACAAGCCCTCAAACGCACGCTAACATAGATCATTTTAAAAAATTATTAAAAAGTGGAAACCCAACAAAACACTTTCATAATGTAAATATTTCTGGAGGTACAGAATTTACAAAATATAGCTTATCATTTGGATATTTGGATGAAGGGTCTTTAATAAAAACATTTGGGTATAACAGAAAGAATTTCCGTATAAATGTAGATCAAAGGATAAATGATAAATTAGATGTAGGTGTTAAACTTGCAGGTTCTTTTGGAAAAACATTAGGAAACATTCAGTCAGTAGGTCAAATAATTACAGAATCATATAGAGAATTTCCAGGAGAACTGGATCAGTTTGAAAACGGTCTTTGGAAAAATATGGGAGAGTTTGGTGTTGGACAAAGAAATATGTTGGCGTATTTAGAATTACCTCTGGGAACTGATGTAGATAGAAATAATGATTATGTGAGTAGTGTTTTTGCAGAATTTAAAATTACTCCTGAATTAAAATTGAGAGGACAATTTTCTGCGAGAAACGACAATAGACTTCAAAATAGAAAAAGAGATGTAGTACAATGGCATAGATATGACGCTGCAACAGATAGCTACAATGGCAGTAATATAGCAAGCGGATATTTAATTAGAAGAAATGAAACGGTTTGGGACTATACTTCAAATCTACTTTTAACTTATGAAAAATCATTTAACAACCATAATTTAAAAGGATTATTAGGTTTTGAGCAGCGAGATCAAAAATGGTCTTATAGTCAAGCTGGAAGGTTTAGTCTTTCATCTAGTAACGAATTGTCAGAAATAGATGGTGTTGCTGATACCTCAGATGGTGCAAATGGTAATTCTTCAGAGTTTAAGTTTCGATCTGCTTTTGGACGAATTAATTATAATTTTAAAGATACTTACTTTATTCAAGGGACTTTAAGATATGATGGAACGTCCAGATTTACTAAAGAAAATAGGTTTGATTATTTTCCATCATTTTCAGGGGGATGGAAAATTTCCAACGAAGATTTCTTTAATTTAGAAACGGTAAATCACCTTTTGTTAAGGGGGTCATGGGCAATCTTAGGAAATCAAGAAATTGGAAACTACCAATTCCTTAACACATTCGGTCCAAGAAATAATTACAATTATACATTTGGAAGTAATTCAAGTAATGGGGTGCTTGAAAATGCACGTTTGGCAAATGCCAATATTTTATGGGAAACAACTACGATTACTAATTTTGGTATTGATGCTAGATTGTTTAATAATGCATTATCCCTTACCGCTGAGTACTTCATAAAAACCACAGACGATATTCTGCTTGGTCTAGATCAATCATATATTTTAGGGGCAAATCCACCAACTGTAAACGCAGGGTCGGTTGAGAACAAAGGATGGGAATTTAACTTGGGTTATAATGGAGGAACAAGTGATAGTTTTAGTTATTACGTAAATGCAAATGTTGGTTATGTGAAAAACCAAATAACTGATTTAAAAGGTACAGAAAGTCCTGGAAAAGATATAGGAGACCCCATACAAAACATATTTGGATATGTAGCTGATGGGTTGTTTAATTCGCAAGCTGAAATTGATGCAGCACCAACACATAACATTGCAGGTACACCAGAACCAGGAGATATTAGATATAAAGATATTAACGGTCGTGATGCTAATGGGGAATTAACTGGACAACCAGATGGTGTTGTCGATGCTAATGATAGACAATCGTTGGGAACTTATTTTCCAAAATATAATTTTGGAGTTAATCTAGGTTTTGACTGGAAAGGTTTTGATTTTTCTATGGCTTGGCAAGGATTTGCAGGCCATAAGGTATTAACAAATGGACCGACAGTACGCCCTTTCTGGGGTGGAAATTCTGCACCAATCCAGAGTATGGTTGGTAATTTTTGGACACCATCAAATACAAATGCAGATTTTCCTAGGTTAGGTTTTGCAAATCAAGGAAGAAATTACCAAAGCAGTACCTATTGGGTTAATAAAGGGGATTTTGCGAAGTTGAGAAACATGCAAATTGGTTACACGTTACCACATAACACCTTAACTTCTTTAGGAATTAACAAATTTAGAATCTATGTATCCGGCGAAAATTTATTTTACATATCCAAGTTAAAAGATATTGATCCTGAATTTGCACATGGTAATGGTTTTGCTTGGAATAATAATAACTATCCAACAAACAGACAGTTTCTTCTTGGGTTTAATGTAACTTTTTAAAACAAAAAAAATGAAAAAAATAATTATAATATATATATTACTGGCTATAGGAATTACGAGTTGTAATGACGATTTTTTAGATGTAGCTCCTGGAGATAAATTAACAGATGTATCATTCTGGAAAACAGAAAGAGAGGCATTTGATGCTCTCACGGCTGCCTATGCAACTTTTGCAGAACGTGGAAGTGTTTGGAGTACTTGGAATACATACCTTTTTGCTGCTGGAACTATGACTGATGATGCAGAAGGTACTTACAATAGTTTTCAGGATGGGTCAGTAGGACCTACAGACGGCGTAGTAGTAGCTCTTTATAAAGAGTTATATACTAATATTAGAATTTGTAATGTTTTTTTAGCCAATATAGATAAGCCAGAAATGGACGAAAATTTACGTACAAGGTTTGTTGCAGAAGCAAGGTTTATTAGAGCATTTTATTATTCAATATTGAGAAATAATTGGGGTGGTGTACCTCTAATAAAAGAACCTTTAGATGTCTCAGGATTAAAAGTTTCAAGATCTTCAGCAGCCGATGTAACCGCATTTATTGTGTCAGAATTAACTGATGCAGCCACTGTATTACCTGCATCATATGGAGCAAATGATTTAGGTAGAGTTACAAAAGGAGCAGCACTAACATTAAAAGCACGTACATTATTATATGCTGGAAATTATGCTGAGGCTGCTATAGCAGCACAAGAGGTAATGGCATTAGGATATAGTCTCTATCAAGATGCAGCTGGAGAAGGGTACTTAAACGTGCATCAAAAACCAAATGAAGATAATGAAGAAGTGATTTTTGCTGTGAGATATAACAACCCAGATACGTTCCATTATTATTTAGTTAGGGTGTATCCTCCTAATCATACACATCCTGGTGGAGAAAATGGTGGCGTAAAAATAGCACAATCATTTGTAAATGCTTTCGAAACTACCGATGGTAAAACCATTGATGATGCTACATCAATCTTTGACCCTTTAAATGAGTTTGATAACCGAGATCCTAGATTAAATATGGCTGTGTTAAAAAAAGGCGATATACTTTCAGGTAACCCTTTGTCAGGAAGCACTGTTGATGCATCCAACAATACAGGATATTATGCTCGTAAATTAATTGATCCTGAATTTGTGGGTTGGGGACGCTATGACAGGGATATTGTATTAATGCGTTACGCAGAGGTGTTATTGATTTATGCAGAGGCAAAAATTGAAAACGGTTCAATTGATCAATCTGTATTGGATGCAATAAATGATGTTAGGGCAAGAGCATATGATACAACACGTGCTGATGTTGCTAATTATCCAGCCATAACAACAACAGACCAAGGTGAACTTCGTGAAATAATTAGAAGAGAACGTCGTGTTGAATTAGGTATGGAGCATGGAGATTTTAGATTTAATGATATCCGTAGATGGGGTATAGCAGAAACGGTATTAAACGGTGATTTAAACGGTGCAAAAGATGGAACAGGTAATTATAGGTTCATAAAAGACCTAAGTTTCGATGCGTCCAAACATTATTTATGGCCAATCCCTCAACGAGAAATTGATTTAGTAGGGTCAGATGTGCTTAATCAGAATCCTGGATATTGAAAATTTCTAAAAATGATATGGACTCTCCATTCAATTAATAGGTCGAGAATTAGTATATAATTATCAAAACAAACAATCTACATAAAGAGTTTTTAATCACTGTAAAATTAGTTTATTAGAGTAAGTATTATTTGAGTTAGTTTGAGAAAGGAGTTATTGGAGTAATCCTTTAACTCTTTTTTCTTCAAAACCATATCTATTTATGGGCGAAAAAGAAATAATGATATCCAAAACTTTTTGAAGTAAAATTTATAGGGTTTGTAAAAAGTAACCAACTTAAATTAAAAAATGACAAATAAAAAGATTTATAAAAAAACGACATCAGCACAATTATATTCTTCCACAATCTATCGGTTAGAAGAATTATTGTCCTTAGATTCTGGTGTATATTTTTATAAATGCTCAAACAATAAAATTATAGAATTTATAAAAACATAAAAAATGAAAGAAAATAATTCAAGAAGAAAATTTTTAAGAAAAAGTGCATATTTAAGTGCATTTATAGGTGCATCAGCGTGCAGTTTAATCCCGAAAGGTTCTGAGGAAAGTTTGCAAGAGGAAATTTCTAAAGTAAGACCATCAACTAATAAATCAGTAATGGGTTTAAAAGTTGCTCCTATAGAAAAAGTAAAGATAGGTTTAATTGGCTGTGGTGACAGGGGTTTAGGATTATTATACCAATTTAATGCTTTATGTCCAGAAATGGCTGAAATAACTGCGATATGTGATGTGCGTGAAAATATGATAAATCGTTCTTTGGAATATTTAAAAAAGAACGGAAATGAAAAACCCAAAACATATACAGGGAACCTTACGATTTGGAAAAAAATGGTAGAACGAGATGACTTAGATTTAATTATTGTAGCGACACCTTGGGAAGACCATGTGCCAATGAGCGTATATGCCATGGAGCATGGAAAACATGTTGGAGTCGAGGTTCCTGCGGCATATACCTTAGAGGACTGCTGGAAATTAGTTGATACAGCAGAAGCAACCCAACGTAATTGTATGATGCTAGAAAACGTATGTTATGGCGATGAGGAATTATGGTTGCTAAATATGGCACAGGCTGGTGTTTTTGGGACATTAACTTATGCAGAGGCAGCCTATATACATGATTTAAGAAGTGGCTTATTTAATAAAGCTACCTTCAATAACTGGCGTATGAAGCATCATGTAGAAAGAGATGGTAATTTATATGCAACGCACGGTTTGGGTCCTGTAGCTCAATATATGGATATTCAGCGTAGTGATAAATTTGACTTTTTGGTTTCTATGAGTAGCTCTCAAGCAGCACTATCAGAATACGCTCAAACAGTAGATAAAGATAATGAGTTTTATGGGAAAACGAATTTTGCTCATGGCGATATGAACAATAGTTTAATTAAAACCAATAAAGGGCGTTCTATTTTAGTTCAACATGATGTAGTAACACCACGACCTTATGATCGTAAAAATGTCCTAGCTGGTACCAAGGCATATCATCAGGGATATCCAAGTAAAATTTCTTTAGATGGTAAAGGACATCATTTTCTAAATAGAACAGAGTACAAAGAATTGCGTGCAAAATACCGTCATCCTATTTGGAACCAGCTTCAAGAAAAAATAGATATGCATAAAGGAGGGCATGGAGGTATGGATTTTGTAATGGCATATCGATTGATAGAATGTTTCAATAAAGGATGGTCTTTAGATATAGATGTATATGATGGAGTTGCTTGGTCAGTTGTAGGACCATTATCAAAAATATCGGTAGAACTAGGGAGTATTCCAGTTAAATTTCCAGATTTCACTAGAGGTAAATGGAAAAATTACAGAGAATTAGGAATAATAAAAAATGTTTAATTATGAAAATACAACTATCTTTTTGTCTACTGGTATTCCTAATTTTAACATCTTGTTCTTCAAACAGAAATTTTAAAATTGAATTTAAGGATGGTTGGATTTCTAAACAGAATTTGGAGAAAGGAATAGTTTGGAAACAATACCAGGGATATTACCCAATTTTTAATTCAAATCAAACCATCAATGTTATTGTTGTTGATTTGAAAAAATCAAAACTTGAGTTTGATTGGGTAAACTCCAAAGATGAATTTATGCCTGTTTACAAATTAGTTGAAGGTTCAGGTGCTTTGATAGCCATAAATGGCACATATCCAGATAGAGATAGTAAAGGTCTATGGGGTAGTTTTTTTAAACGAAAAGATTCTATTTATCAAACAATAGAATATCCTAAAAATCATCCTTTGTATTGGAAAACTGAGGGCTGTATTACTATTAATAGTCAAGGAGAAATAGATATTCGATTAGGAAATAAGGCGTTGTATGAGCATCTCGATATGCCATATATTATGAGTTCGTCACCAGTACTAATTCAAGAAGGTATACCAATTGGAAAATATTTTATTGAAGATGAATATTCTGATAATGAATTAAAGAAATTAGATTATGAAGATCAAAACCGACATCAAGGTTTTCGCCATCCAAGAACAGCTATAGGTATTACTAAAGACAATCTGCTGGTCATGGTGGTGGTTGATGGTCGAAGTGAACAAGCAAAAGGGATGAATGCACAAGAAATAACAACTTTATTATTTGACGAATTAAAATGCTATAAGGGCATAAATTTAGACGGAGGAGGATCTTCTACGATGTGGATTAAAGATCAGCCCTATAATGGTGTCGTTAATTACCCAACAGACAATGGTAAGTTTGATCATGATGGGTCCAGAAGTGTTTCAATGGCACTTATAATTAAACCTAAAAACATATGACAAGCTTAAAAATCATTAAGCTTAACAAAATAAATTCGAAATGAATTTAACAATTACAGCTTTCTCTGTAATTAATTTAATGTATAAATAAAAATTTTTCAATATGAACTCTAGAAGAAACTTCATCAAAAAATCTGCCATTGCCGGAGCAGGAATAAGTCTGATACCCAACCTAACATTTGGAATATCTAATATGAAAGATAAATTAAAAGTAGGTATGATTGGTGTTGGTTTAAGAGGTACCAACCACCTGACAAACCTTTTGAATAGGGAGGATGTTATAATCTCGGCCATTTGCGACATAGACCCTGCAAGGATTAAAATAGCGGAAAAGCATATCAGCGACAAAAATTTCCCGAAAGCCCAGGTTTTTGGCAAGAACGAT